>CAZFWT010000001.1:0-13293 GCA_964522635.1 uncultured Halobacteria archaeon
TTTAAGACTTTCGGTCATTTTGAAAGATATGATTAGCATACCAGTTTGATCTATGATTTATCTATATAGGTGTATACTGCACATACAAAAAATATTCCACATAACCAGAAAGTGTGTTTATCATAAAAAGTCTGAAGTGTCGATCTTGCACAAAATCGAAAGGTTTAAATGTAGTTGTTGGCGATAGATAGTCAGATTCGCCGAAAAAGCGAAAGTTCGTGAGGAGAGGAAAGAGGAAAGATGAGTGAAGAACTGAACTTGATATGGCTTGAGGGACAAGACTGTGCGGGATGCACGATCTCGGCCAAACAGGCGAGCAACCCGACGCTTATCGATGTTTTGACCGGTGCTATTCCAGGGCTTGACAATCTGAAACTGGTGTTCCATCCGACGCTGATGTTCGACTGGGGCGACGATGCGACGCAGATTCTCGTTGATGCTATGGGCGGGAAGTACGACCCGTTTGTCTTGATCCTCGAAGGAGCTATCCCTGATGAGGCAAAGGCAGATCCCGGTGTCTTCTGCGTAATCGGGGAGCATGAGGGGAAGCTGCTCATGCTGAGCGACGTGGTCAAGAGTCTCGCAGACCGGTGTGCTGCAGCTGTTGCTGTTGGCACCTGCGCGTCCTTTGGCGGGATTCCGCATGGCGCGCCAAACCCAACAGGGGCGCGGGGCTTGCTGGACTATCTCGGAAAGGATTGGACAGGAGCCCTCGGACTACCGGTCATTTGTGTCCCTGGCTGTCCACCGCGACCGGATAATATCGTGCAAATGTTAGGGCACGCGGTTCTTGCGGCCAGAGGCCTGGCGCCGCTTCCGGAGCTCGACGAGTGGCATCGACCGGTAGAAATGTACGGGCACCTGATGCACGAGCTCTGTTCTATCTGCGGGTTCTACGCGGGCGGAGTGGATGCGCACAACTTTGGAGATACCGGCTGCCTCGGTGCACTGGGCTGCAAGGGCATCATTACCCATTGCAATGCGAACACCTGGGCAGATGGCTACGGTGGGTGCACAACCATTGGTGTGCCCTGCTTCGGCTGTACCCATCCGGACTTCCCGGACCCGCCAACCTCGCCCTTCTTTGCCAAAGCGCCCGCAATGCCCTTCATTATAGAGAACATTAAAGGCATGCTGGCACACAGCGAGATGGGCTATCAGCGTCTGAAACCGGTGATCGAGCAAATGATGCCGATGTTACCAGAATTCATAGAAGAGCTCGAGAAGCTGATGGAAGCGGAGAAAGACAAGGGGAGGAAGATCTAAAATGTCATTCTTGGATAAGCTCAAGGGCGGTGCGAAGAAGGAAGAGGAAGCGCCACGCGCGGCGGGAATGTCGGGCGGCGAGCGCGAACTAACGATTGAGCCGATAACGCGAATTGAAGGGCACCTCGGTGTGCATGCGAAGATCGATACCGGCGCACGGAAGATCAAGGACGCATACGCCTACAGCCCGATGTTCCGTGGGTTTGAAGTAATCCTTGTGGGGCGCGAGCCCTCGGAAGCTGTCATGATCTCCCAGCGCTGCTGTGGTGTATGCCCGGTGCCGCACGCCACCTCGTCAGTAACCGCTTGTGACCAGGCCTACGGCGTAACACCGCCACCGATGGGCACTGCGCTGCGTGATCTCGTTCTCGGTGCAGAGCACCTCTATGATGCGGAAGTCGGCGTGGTCAACCTCGAAGGCCCGGACTACAGCGAGGTAGCGATGAAGAAGTTCAATCCCGCGTGGTGGGGCGAGGCGCAGAAGACGAAGGCAGAGCACAGCGCTGTGCACGGTTTCGCGACCGTTGCGGACATCATGACCGCGCTGAACCCGCTGGCTGGTGAGCTGTATCTCCGGTCCCTGCTGGTCCAGAAAGACGGGCACAACATGGCTGCGATCTTCGGGGCGAAGCACCCGCACGTGCATTCCTTTGTGCCGGGCGGTATCGCCAAGTTAGACCTCTCGATGACCGATCTGGAGTCGTACCTCACGCTCTTGATGCACCATGTGGCCTTTACCAAGGAGCTGGTGACCGCAAGTGACGATCTGCTCAACTTCGTGCTCGAGCAGGGTTACGAGGATGTCGGTGCGAGAGATCTGAACCTCGGTTCCGTCGGATCCTACAACGATCCCACCGCTTATTCTGCAGTCTACGAGGAGATGACCGACTGGGGCCGCAAGCGACTGATTTCGCCTGGCATCATCCTCAATGGCGATCTCGTAACGACCGATCTCGTGGAGTATAACGTGGGCGTACGCGAGTACATCGGCAGTGGCTGGTACGAGGAGCAGTGGGCAAAGGAATTCGAGACCGACCCCGCAGGGAATGCACTCGAGTACGAGCATCCGTGGAACAAGCGCACGCTTCCGCAACCCGGTAAATACGGTGATTGGGCTTCCAAATACTCCTGGGTTACCGCACCGCGGTGGAAGAACTGGAAGGGCGATGGCAAAGACTACTCGCTTGAAGTTGGGCCACTGGCGCGGATGTGGGTAACGGCGAAGGCGAAACTGGTACCTGAGTCCACGGGGAATAGCCTCAAATTCGAGCTACCCGCGGCACTGATTCCCGGGTTCAAGTACGCGGACAGTATGGCCTTCGAGTGGAAGATCCCGGCGAAGCCGAATGCGGTCGAGCGCGTCAGAGCACGTGCGTACTTCCATGCGTACTCTGCATACTGCATGCTCCAGTTGAGCATGAAGGGGCTTGAGCTCATGAAGGCGGGTAAAACTAAAGTCTGGACCCCCTATGAGAAACCCCAGGAGGGCATTGGCTTTGGCATGAGCGAAGGTATGCGCGGTGCGTGTACCCACTGGTGCGTGATGAAGAACGGCGTCATCGACAACTATCAGTACCAGGCACCAACGACCTGGAACGCCTCGAGCAGAGATCCTGCAGGGAACTCGGGAGCGTATGAAGAAGCGCTGATCCAATCGCCAATCACCGAAGCTGGTGATCCGGCGGGGTGGAAGGGCATTGACATCGTGCGAACCATTCGCAGCTTCGACCCGTGCCTGGGCTGTGCAGTTCAGGTCCACATTGGCAATAAGTTCGTGAAGCACGACCTAGTGCCCTACGCGGTACCGCTGTAAGACCTCCCGGACAAGATCGACCACCTTCGGCACTGCAGCAGCAACCGGAGGGGTCATTTTTTCAGCCATCGTGATCTCCTGGATTTCGCAGCCAAACACAATGGTGGTAGGAGGAAGCGTACCAATCGTCTTGGCATAGACGAGCAGGTCTTCTAAAGACGCTTCGCGGATGTCGTAGATGAAGGCATGCTTCTCTTTGTCAGAGCGCAGCTCTTCGACTTCCTCCGCCTTTATTTCCGTTTTATAAATCGTACCAGGTTCGCCGCCCTTTTGAACGGCGTCAATAAAAATCACCAGGTCATAGTCGCCGAGATCGGTAGCCAGAGTCACGCCGCACATGCCCACATCACGTACTTCCACATCACCGGGCAGCGCTTCCCTTTGCAGTGCTTCGACGGCATGGGGGCCAAAGCCGTCGTCACCCCGGTACTTATTGCCACTTCCAGCCACGAGTATCTTTGACATAGCTCCTCTCAGCGCGGTGATGCAGCTGAATGACGCACGCTGCGTTCTCAAAAACGCGTATTTCGTGAACAGAATTGGATGCTATTTAAATAAGAAGGTTAACAAGTTTAGGTAGTAGAACGGAAAGTCATGACGATAGAACTGCCAGATGTGCAAGCGTACAGTCCCGACATCAAGATCAACCTGACGCGAGTGGGTGTGACGAACGTGAAGAAACTCGTGGAGGTGGCACGCGGCGGCGGGAAACGCCCGATTGTGCTCGTCTCGGATTTTCATCTCTTCGTGGACCTCCCCAGTGATATCAAAGGTGCGAACATGTCACGGAACCTGGAGGCGATGTACGAGGTACTCGACGAGGCGATCAACAGCACGGTCTACGACGTTGAGGATCTCTGCAGTGGTGTGGCAAAGCGGTTGCTTCAGCGGCATGAGTACGCATCCACGGCCGAGGTGGGGATGAAGAGCGAGTACGTGCTGATACGGAAGACGCCGGTAATGAAAATTACCTGCCAAGAGCCGGCGATAATCCTTGCGGAGGCGCGAGCTTATCGAAACACGACGGGAGGCAACGAAGGAAGTGTGCGCATCAAGAAGACGATCGGCGCAGAGATCACGGGTATGACCGCCTGTCCGTGCGCGCAGGAGCTGATACGCGAAAAAGCGGTGGCAGAATTGGCGAAACGGGGCATGTCAAAGGCGGATATAGACTCATTCCTGAGCAGCATTCCGCTGGCGACGCATAACCAGCGCGGACGGGGCATCATCACGTTGGAGGTCGAGGATGACGTCAGCATTCCGCTTGATAAGATCATAGGGATCATCGAGCGATCAATGAGCGCGAAGACCTACGAGATCTTGAAGCGGCCGGACGAGGCGATGGTCGTGGAGACTGCGCACCGGAGGCCGATGTTCGTCGAGGATTGCGTACGGGAGATGGCGAAGCGGCTGGTGGAGACCTTCGAGTACTTACCCGATGAGTCCACCGTGACCATCAAGCAGATCAACGAGGAGAGCATCCATCAGCACAACGCAGTGGCCGAGCGCGTAGCCACGCTGGGCGATCTGCGCCAGGAGTTGCGCGACGCGTCGTCAGGTTAGAAGCCGGGGTGGCCTAGTTGGTTAGGGCGCCAGACTCATAATCTGGAAGTCGCGGGTCCGAATCCCGCTCCCGGCATCCATTTTTAAAAATCAACAGTTCTTCCAGCTTAGACTCCAAAAAAGCACTTAGATTAAGACTCTTTTCCTTAGCAGCCGTCACTAGGCGCTTTCGAGACGGCGCTACGAACCCGGGAGATGAGTGCTGTCTGGTTCGTCACGGTGAGGAAGGAAGAGCACAAAGCGAAGCTGGCATGGTATCGCTGATCGCGATTTGCCAGTCAGCGTGCACCCGTATCGTTTTCGCCCTGTAGTATTGCCCTATTTATTACTCGACCTTAACCGTCTCCTTCTTCTGCTCCTCGTCGGCTTCGAGCTTCTTCTTGTACTCCTGGAGCTCCGCGATCTCTTTTTCGATCGCTTTGGTGATAGCCTTCAGGGTCCAGATGCGGCCTTCGATGATCGATGCAGCGACCTTCGTCGGTTGCGGGATCGCGGCCTCGAGGTTCTTGGAGACGTCGGTTGCGATATCGGCTGCGATCTTGAACGGTACGAACGTGGCGCCAATGAGCGTCTTGATCGCTTTGCCCAGGTCTTCGTCCCAGCCGGTGCCGACGGCGCAGTAATAACCTCCGAGGAGATGATACGTGCTGTGGACGGGGCACTGGCCGCAGATGCAGCCCTCACGTTTCAGGTCGCAGTCGGTCTTGCCGCGCGCGCAGAAGAGCCCTTCCATGCCCGTCTTCATGCACTCGTTATAACTGGGACAGCTCGGGCAGATGCACTTCTTCACATTCTCAGGGGTATCGGATACCTTCATCCTCTCATTCCACCTCCTTGCTTGTAGTACTATAGCACGAGGGCGGGTAAAAAGCTTTCCGCCTACCTGCTCGACGTCTGCACGGTGAGCCGGTGCGATTTACCGTTGTTTGAGGATCTTCTGCAGCTCGTCGATCCGTGCGTCCGTCTTGATCCCGGTCGCGGCGAAGATCGTGCGGCTGGCGGTGAACCCGTTCTCATCCAGCGCCTGGATCAGCAGTTGAAGTTGCGGTGGCGGGATCTTCAGGGCTTTGCAGAGCGCATGGTGCTCGAAGAAGAAGGGTATGTCCAGCTCGTGGATGCAGGTGTGCAGGATCTTCATCGCCTCCCGCTGCTGACCGAGCGCTCGGGTTGCCAATTCTGTATGGACACGCTCGCAGAAGGCAAAATCTTTGATCGGGTGGATATACAACGGCCCGGCGATCCGCATCATCGCGCCGCAGCACTCGCACCGGTTGGGAACGTTCAGATCAAGCATGTCTCGACAGGGGAAGGCGACCCGGTGGCCGCAGGCGAAGCAGTGCGCGATGAACCCGAGCCGTGAAACGGACGTGTCAGCCTTCTTCGCGCCTCGTTCTACCTGTACGATGAGCCGGATGAAATGTGCGGAGGCGTAGGAGAGTAACGGCTTAACGCTTTTGTCGTGCCGGGCAAGCTCGCGGGTGACGGCGCCCAACAAAACACGCGTGCCCATCTCGGCATGGTACTCGGTGTTCAGCGGTCGCGCGCCGTAGTTGCGCAGGCCGCCGGTGTGCGCGCCGCATAACGGGGCCGTGTCCGTGGCCGTCACGAGCAGCAGCTTTTTAGCTGACTGACAAGCGGCATCGAGAAAGGGAACCGGTGACCCGAACGGGTCGAGATCCACAATATCGTAATGCTTGCGGTGCAGCAGGACGTTCGCGTTCTCGTGCGATGCGGTTGCCACGCTTTCGACGCCGTTCACCTGAATGTTCCGGGTGATGAGCTCGAACGCGGGCGTGCTGTGGTCGTTGATGGTCACGTCCAAGTTACCGACCTCATGAGCAACGCGGACACCGCGCGCCCCGGTGCCGGCGA
This sequence comes from uncultured Halobacteria archaeon, assembly GCA_964522635.1. Taxonomy (GTDB): domain Archaea; phylum Halobacteriota; class Syntropharchaeia; order Alkanophagales; family Methanospirareceae; genus JACGMN01. Next base: position 6,515 of record CAZFWT010000001.1, read on the forward strand.
GTGCGTCGACATACTTAAGTGATTTTGAAGGCACTGAAGCGATAAAGACGGCGAGGCAGGCGACATCAATGTCTCGACAGAGCTCCATCCGGGGGTTGTAGAACATCGATCGGGTGAGGTGCTGCTGCGGGACAATGATGCGGGTGGTGCCTTCGATGCGCTCGGTAAACATGGATTAGTGGAATTAACGTTTTCGCACTTAAAAGTCAGTTTTGGATGCTTTGGCGGGTTTTGACGTGAAATACCGTTTAATTCTCTCCTGATCTTCGTTTTCCTTATCGCCCTTGTAGTATATCTCTATCAGCGTGACTTCATCCCTATCGAGGTTATATGCGTAGATTATGCGGATGCCACTTCTGCTTCCCCGCTTAAGATCTCGCGACCTGAAATGCAGGACTTTAAAAATAGGAGCGCTGATCTCCTCTCCGAGTCCTGAAATTCGAACGGTTCCTGGCAAGTGGTTGGGCAGCTCAGATTGTAACGCTTTAGAGAAAACTTCCAGGTCTTGGTCTATATTCCTAAATTTTTACGCAGTCTTTTCAGGTCATTTGCGAATTCATTTACCTGAAAGAACTCAATCATCTTCGTATTCTCGGACAGAGAACAGGGCGTCTCTGTAGAATACCAATTCGTAGTCTATAATATCGCCCTCGGCAGTTGCTTTATACGGTATGTCTCGGTGGGAAAATGCACTTATCTGTGTTGCGTTCATGCTGCAGCATTTTGCGATATCGTTATCGATGACCCAGAGCTCATTTGCGGTAAGCAGATTCAGTGATGGTTTTTTAACGGGGAGGAATTTCTGCTGGTCGAACGTGCCGAACGCCACAACAGCGGTCTCAATTTTACCCTCGACTTCTAATTCCCGCACCGCGTCGTCAAAATGGCTCGGCGCGGGCCCGTGCTCCAACTTGCTGTACAATTCACCGGTTAACTTCTCCTCGTACAGCTCGTAGTAATCGAAATCCGAGAAGTAGAGGAGCTTGAAGAGCACGGTCTTCCCGACGTTCTCCAGCGAGCCACACCTGAAGATGAGGTAATGGAGCACCTGTTTGAACTTCTCCTTATGAAACTCACTCTTGACTCGCTCCGCCATGTCTACTTCTTTTCTCCTATACGTATCTTACTTTCTTTTAAAAAACCTTTGTGCTCTTCATTCACGTGGAATGAAAAGCGATGAATAAATACGCAATCGCGATTTTTTACAGTGACGATGATGACGGTTTTATGGCGGTAGTGCCCGAGCTGCCAGGTTGTTCTGCCTTTGGCAACACGGAAGAAGCGGCATTGAAAGCGGTAAAAATCGCCATTGAGCTCTGGTTGGAGGTTGCAGAGGAAGAGGGGAGGGAGATATCGCAGCCTCGTGGAAAAGAAGTGCTCATTACGCTTTAGTTCTGGTCCAACCCCTTCGCCTGCACATTGTACTCGAGCTACTTTAGCAGCTCTCTGCGTTCGTTAATCCTGTTCCCTCGGATTCCAAGCGACCGCGGTCGATAGCTCGAACGCCCATTATCTCAGAACCAATCTCAAATTGGAGCTTGATCTGCAACAGTAGTGCAGGCCGAACCAGAAAGCGTTTATGCTACAGATTCATAAGCTACACGTACTCGTTACGTCCCGAATCTGGAAGAGGAATAATTAGAGAGCGATGAGACGATGACTTTGGAGAAGAAGATCGCGGCGGCCTTTAGTATGAGCGATGAGGTTTGGGCGCGGCATGCAAACCCCTGGAGCGGCCTGACGCGGTTCACCGCCCTACCGGCGCTCATCGTTGCGTTCTGGAGCCGTGTATGGCTGGGCTGGTGGGCGCTCATTCCTGTTGCCCTCGCGCTACTCTGGACCTGGCTGAATCCTCGCCTCTTTCGTAAGCCTGCGTCAACCAGGTACTGGATCTCAAAAGGGGTACTGGGCGAACGGGTATGGTCTAACCGGAATGAGATACCGGTGCCGGAGCGTCACCGTCGGGTGCCAAATATCTTGAGCGCGATCTCCGGGGTTGGTGGTATCTTTGTCATCTGGGGTGTTGCGACGCTTGCGATCTGGCCAACGGTATTCGGCGTTGCCCTCATTTATCTCGGCAAGCTGTGGTTCATTGATCGGATGGTCTGGTTGTACGAGGACATGAAGGATGCAACCGAGGAATACGCACGCTGGCTCTATTAGATTAGATACGTGACGTGCACCGCCCATCTTACTCATCGAACCCCAATCATCGCCTCGTTCACATCCAGCCCTTTCCACGTTACTTTGTATCCGAGATACGCCAGCACCTCGTCCGCATTCGTCAATCCCGTTTTTTCGATGATCGCACGCGCCTCCGCGTACTTCTCTAAACCCAGCAGTTTCTCCTTGAGCTGCTCAAGCAGCTCCTTTCGGACTACCGTATCCTTGAAGACCACGTACGCGGGATCCTTCACGCACTCCCTGACGGCTTCCTGACTCATTCCGCAGCCCCGTGCGAGCTCAGCGAGCGGGATAATATCGCCTTCCAGCTCTATTTGTGTCTCCTTCAACCGGGCAACTTGCTCCGTCACTGCCTCTTTTTCCAGTGATGATAAGTACCGGATGACCTCGCCCACGGGCACCTTCTTCGTGTACAGTATCAGCGGTTGATCGACACCGAACCCAAACGGTTCGGCGTTGAAACACGCCAGGTTCTTGTTAATCGCAACGAGCATCGTAAACGGCAACGATCCTATTTTCGCTAATTTCCGCTTGAGATACGATTCGGTCCAGAACCCGACGATCTCAAAGTACGTTTCAAGGTTTAATTCTTTATGCCGGAACTTGAAATCCGGGATGAATACGCCGCGCTTGGTGAAGAGCACGTCCGGCTCCCTGATCAATTCCCAGTTCTTCGCGATGGGTAACGAGACGAACTCGTTATAGAATTTCTGCTCGATGCTGCTGTCAAAGGTGGTTTCCAGGTCATCAGCCATCTGCTCGTCGCTCATTAGTAGCGGTCTATCGCGGCTATCCATGATAAAATGGTAGATCCGCGGCGTGTTATCCCGCCGCACAACGATCTCGGCGTCCAGTATCCAGTACTCGCTTCTGACGATGGCTGGTAATAGTTTCGCAAGCGCGGTGCCGTACCGCTCGCTCAGCTTCAGCAACGAAGAAGCACCCTCGATCCGTATCCTGTTCCCGTCCTCGGGCAGGTACATCAGTCCGAAATACTTAATCGCCCTGAAGAGCTCGGGCGCGTTTCCCGTAACCGTAAGCGTCATGCCCGTGGCCTTAAACAGTAACGTCTGCGCCAGCGAGAGGTTGTATCGTCTCAGTAACGCGTCAGCCGTGAGCGGCTCGAACTGCTCCAGAATGATCTCTGAGTCGCGATCCGCCCACAACGACTGCTCCAGCTCGTCTGCGGTGACCTTCAGGCTTTCTGCGACCTTAGCCATGACGTCAGCGCGTTCGCTTTGGCTGGTTACTGTAACGTGGCTGGCAGCCTCAAACACGGCGCGGCGTGCTAAAACAGGCTCGATTGCGAAATGAGACGCAAAGGTACATCTCCGTTCCAGCAACGTCCTGAGTCCGCGCACCCTTTTGAAGTGCAGCCCCTGCTCGAGCTCCTCGAGCAGCTCCTCAAGTTCGCTCTTCTTCGTGCCCGTGAAACTGCGGTAGACCTCGATCAGCTCCTGTGCCAGCTCTAAGTGCTCGACGTTCAATTCGATGAAATCAGGATAGATCCGGTCCTTTCGCGTGCGCGTGATGAGGAGTTCACTCGGGAGCATGTTTCGTACTAACAGATAAGAGCGTTTTCGTCGGTAAAAAATCGCGGGATTTGATTTATCACACGACTTCAACAGAATTCTTCACGTGGTTTTTCCGTCTGTCTTATTATAACGGGAACAGAAGTCATAGTGATCGAAGTTGACGTTATGGTCTCCGAATCAGGTTTTAGCGTGTCGGGATCTTCCATGTACTCTTCGATCAGATCTGCTATGTTCTCTTTGACCTCTTCCTCGGTCCTTCCCTGTGTGCCTATGTCAAGGAGCGGGCACGACGCAACAAACCATTCACCTTCTTTACTGATGAGAACAGAAAACGAAATTATGTCCATGTTTTTTCTTTTGTTTTGTTTTAAGCACCTTTACATTTTGCGCTAATCGTGCTTCGATTAAGATGATTCATTCAGTCTCGCTACTTTTCCGCCTCCTCGAAATCCCAACCTCACTGGTACCTTTCGAAACGATCTCGTACAGTACCGCAAGCTTACCTTCTCGTTTCCTGAGGATGCGACCTAACCGCTGCTTGTACTCGCGCTTGCTCCCGCTGCCGCTCAGAATAACGCCAACCGAGGCTTCCGGCACGTCAATGCCTTCCTCCAGCACTTTCGAGGTGACGATCGCGTTATATTCACCGGTTCGGAACCGGTCGAAGATCTCCGCACGCTCCTCTTTCGGCGTGGTGTGCGTGATCGCCGGAATGAGAAACTCCTTCGAGATCGCATAGACGAGCGAGTTATGCTCGGTGAAGATGATCGTGCGTTCGCCGAAGTGCGCATCCAGGATCTTCGCCAGTGCCGTTAACTTCGACCGCGAGTTCAACGCGATGCGCCGTGCACGGTTCCGCGCCAGTAACGCTTCGCGCGCCTTAGGATCGCGGCCGGTGCGCATAACGAACCGCTGGAAGTCACGCGGTGTGCGCAGCACGACGCGCCTCTGTTTCAGGAACTCGGTGAATACACTGTAATAGCGTTCGTACTCCACGCGCTCGTTATCCGTCAGGTCGGTCACAATCTTCCGGGTGGTATATTCCGCCAGGTGCGTGCCGGTCAGTTTCTCAACGCCAATCTCATAGACCTTGCCGCCGACCAGCCGCTCCAGTTCGGTATGCAGGCCGTCCTCGCGCTCGTACGTCGCGGTCAAGCCCAGCCGATACGGGGCGACGAACAGCTCCGCGATAGTCGAATACCCGGGCGAGGGCAGATGGTGTACCTCATCAAAAATCAGGAGCAGGAACCTGTTCCCAAGCTCTTCGGCACGCAGATACGCGGTATCGTAGGTCGCAACAGTAACGGGTTGCAGATCGTGCGCCTCACCGCTGTAGGTGCCCACCGCGATTTTAAGCGCCTTTTCAAGCTCACGACGCCACTGCCGCACCAGCTCCAGGGTCGGCACGACCACCAGCGTCGGCACGTTCAGCCTGGCGATTGCCGTAATCCCGATGACCGTCTTGCCCGCGCCGGTTGGTAAGACGAGAACGCCCTGCTTCGTGCGCAGCCAGCGCGTCAATGCGTCCGTCTGGTAATCACGCAGCTTCACAGTATCGAGTAACGCAGGCATCGGCGGGACGTCCAGAACGTCATCCACGTAGTCGAGCCGGGAGAGCTTCAGATATTCGATAACATCTTTGTAGAAGAGCGGCAAGCACCGGTAAACGCCTGAGCGCGCGTCCCAGACGGTGTGCGGCAGTTTGAAATTGCTCGTGATGGCGAGCGTCCCTTTCTCGTAGCGTACGGCGATCACGGTTTCTCAGAATTAATTAGATTAGTATAGTAAGGAGTGAACGATTAAATGATGAGCTCGTACCGGCTTCTTTGTTACACAAAACAGCGGCGGGCACGCATGACCTCATTGAGCTATATAAGCTCCTACAGCTTCTGTTCATATGGCGATGAGTGGCGAAGGATCGTACTTTAATGAGGCCGTGGAGACGATGGATCGCGGCGATCTCGATGCGCTTATCGATGAGCGTATTCGCTACACGGTCAGCTATGCGAGCGAGCATTCGCCCTTCTACCGGCAGTGGTTCCGCATGCATAAAATCGATGCAACGAGCATCCGCTCGCACGAGGACCTGCGCGAACTGCCGATTATCACGGGCCAGACGATCCGTGAGCACCAGCCTCCCGAAACGTCTGAATTTCAGTTCAGGAGCCTCGACTGGCGTGAGATCTTCACGCTCCACGAGACGAGCGGCACGAGCGGCACCCCCAAGGCCTTCTTCCTCTCCTGGGCCGACTGGCAGCGGTATGCCGAGAAGTACGCACGAATATTCGTTTCACAGGGATTCAGACCTGGTGATCGCGTGGTTGTCTGCGCCTCCTACGGGATGAACGTGGGCGCGAACACGATGACACTCGCTGCACAGAAGATCGGCATGACCATCATCCCGGAAGGTAAGTGCGCCTTTCCGTTACGTATCATACAGTCGTACAAGCCGACGGGTTTAGTGGGGAGCGTCTTCAAGCTTTTGCGGCTCGCGCGACGGATGCAAGCCGAGCATATCAGACCACCGGACTCGAGCGTTGAGCGGCTGGTTGTCGGTGGTGAGAGCTTCGCTGACGAGTCGCGCGCGTATCTCGCGGAGCTCTGGGGTTGTGATGTCTACAATACCTACGGGAGCACCGAAGGCACGATGTGCGGCGAGTGCACTGAGCTGAAGGGGCTCCACGTGCCCGAAGATATGGTGCATCTGGACGTGTATGATCCACATCTGGCGGACTTCGTGCCCGAAGGCGAGTGCGGTCGTATTGTGCTTACCACGCTCCTGCCCGTGGGTGAGAAGTGCGGGACGCTCCTGCTCAATTACGATACGGAGGATACGACCGTTGTACTCTCACGAGACCGCTGCACCTGTGGTCGAACGCATCTGCGGATCATGAACCCGCAGCGCGAGGCTGAGACCTTCTGGGTCGCCGAGACGCCGTTCAACCGCGTGGATGTCGAACGCGGCGTCTTCCAGCGTGAGAACATGGAGTACCTGACGGGCGAGTACGAGGCGTTCCTGTACGGTGGCGACGATGAGGGCGAGACGACGATGCGCGTGAG
>CAZFWT010000001.1:13393-15679 GCA_964522635.1 uncultured Halobacteria archaeon
CCGCTTCGTTCTCCCGCACCAGTTGCTTGACCAGCTCGAGCTCTTCACAGGACTCGAAACGAGCTTCCGTTTTCGTTAATACCGCTTCAGCCGTGAGGGAAGGCGCCATCCTGATATAATCCAGCACGTAGTGTAAATACCACGCCGTTACGTAAGCGCTCCCCTTACGCTGCGTGAACTGCAGCTGGAGGAACTTCGGGATCTTCATGATCGTCTCGAAGTCGTGCGACCAGGCCAGCGGCAGAATCAGCCGCTCACCTTCCCGTTCACAGAACTCCCGGAACTCCGCGCAGGAATCCGGGAAGTCGCTCAGATAATTCACGAACCGCGTAACGTCCTCAGACAGTCCCAGCCGAGCCGCCCACTTCTCGTGAACGTCCCATGACGGCATAGCTCTTCAGCGCACGCGACTGCCCGCAGGCACGTCCTTATCCGGATGCATGAGAATCGGCTTACCACCGACTTCCACCGCCAGAATCATGCCGCGACTCTCGACACCCATCAGCTTCGCCGGCTTCATATTCGCCACCAGGGGCACAAGCTGCCCGATCAAAGCCTCCGGCCTGTACTCGTCCGCAATCCCGGCGACGAGCTGCCTCGTCTCGCTTCCAAGGTCCACCTCCAGTCGAAGCAGCTTCGTGCTCCCCTTTACCTGCTCCGCTGCAACGATCTTCCCGATCCGCAGATCCAGCTGTGCGAACTCCTTCATCTCTATTATCGCTTCTTCCGCCATGCTCTCGACCTCTTTCTATCGCTAAGAAAGCAGTTGAATCACTAAAGTATTGCGCTTTTTTCCTTTCCCGCAACGGTCGCTCGCAACACTCAGGCCCAACACCTTGTTACAAGCAGCTCATGCTCTTCGATCCATGGCGTGCCGTAGCGAAGCAGAAGCGGCGCGATCGCAGCAGTGACAATGAGGTTACCGATGAGCCAGCCGGTGAAGATGCTCGGGACCTCCGACCACGATGCGAGTCCACCGAGTCCGAGCGTCGAAGCGCCCCAGGCAGCTCCTGCAAGGTTATTGAGCAGCCACCCGAAGCCGATAAAGACTGAAAAGTCACGCTTTGTCCTCAAGCCAACATCAGCATTGAACGCTTTAAACGCGGCCAGGGGTATCAGCACCTGCCAGACTCCGCCAGCGACCAGTAGAGATTGATCCCAAAGGGCATGCCACCGAGCCAGCCCGCGCCTACGATGCAGCCGAGATACGCGGCAAGCACTCCCCAGCCGCCGAACCACAATGCGAAGACGATTATGACGGCCACGGAGAAGTATAATCCCGAGCTACCGAGCCCAATGGGACGGGCGAGAACGCCGAACCGCGCCAGGATCGTATTGATCAGCACGAGCGCCGGGGAGATCGCCAGATAGGTGCGGAGCGCGCGTTTTTTAGCTGCTTTATTTTCTTGCATCACCACTCTAGCTCATCCCAGTCCGTCTTTTTCTGCTGGTTCCCGCGCCTCACGCCACGAGTTGTATCGTGTACACGACACCCAGATATTCGTCCCCGGTATAGAGCGGTGCTATGACGAACCTGCCCGTGTTCCCTTCGATCAGGGGAACCTCGAACGAAGTCACCTCGCGAGCTTCGATCGCTGCCACGAGCTTCTCACTTGCTGGTGTTCGTCCGGTACGGCAATCATAATTGGTGAGGCTGTTCTCCTCGGGGTAGCCGAACCGGTTAATGCACGACGCATCTGCCCACTGGATCGCGTAGAGTCCGGGATTGGCCTCGTAAAACTGTTGCAAGATACTGAGCGTCTTGTTTCTGTCCCCGGCGGCCATTGCACGCTGCAGCTCAACGTTCTGCGTCAGCGCTCTGAGCGCTGCCTCCGTGGAGAGCAGGCCCAGTTCAGACAGACCGCGCTGCACCATCGACGCGTCGCCTATCACCACCTGTGTCACAACCACACGCCAGTCCGTACCGTAGAGCCCCACCGTCACCCAGGACGCGCTCTTCTCGACCGGTGCGCTCATGCCACGCCCGAGGAACGTGTAGCTCCCGGAGCCCGACTCGTTGGCCGCGATCTCCGCACCCAGTGCCAGTAGCTCCGGGAACGGCTGGTACAGGGGATCTGTAAAGAGGTTCCGTCCTATCTCCTCCACGTCGGGATCATAGAGGATGAGCCCATCCGTCTGCATGACCCAGACATCAATCGGGAAGCCCTGTACCTCCGGCGCAATGAGCGTCGCGAGCAGTGATCCCGGGCGAATGAGTATACTGGCCGAGCCACTCAGTTCACCATCCGGTGCGAAGATGGGCCATTGGAGAGCAGCGGCATCGAA
>CAZFWT010000001.1:15779-57990 GCA_964522635.1 uncultured Halobacteria archaeon
GCGTCGTCTCTTCCGGTTGGATGCAGCCACCGGCCATTCCTGCGAGTACAAGCAGGCAGAGTCCCAGCGTTACCGGCTTCACGTGCATACCGACCACCCAGATACTTTTAGCGCCGCTCTACTTATTAGCACCTCCACGGCGTGTCTTCGTTGCTCATTGGATTATTTCGGTCTTTACCGCCAATCGTCGTGCCGCGGCATAGAACAAGGAAGGCACCGCAAGTAATATTAAATCGGACGACGAAGAGTCATCTATGACCGCTGCTGTACGCACGAGCACGTGCGATTCGAAGCGCCTGGTACGAAACCTTGCGCTATTCTGCGTGCTGACGCTCATCAACGCGCTGCTCGTTCGCTATGGCGAGCTCTTCAAGCCCGACGAGTTCGGCCTGCCCGGGATATATCTCGCGGTTGGTGTCATGATAGCATTCGGGCTCTGGTTCGGGCTCTGGGGTGTGCTGGCCGCTTTTGCCGGCTATCTGCTCGGCGCCAGCCTACCCGCAGGCGTGCCTGCCACGGTCGGTATCGCGCTAGGTCTTGCAGATGTCGTAGAGGTGCTGATACCGGTCCTTGCGTTCCAGCTATTCGCTGCTGATGCGGCGCTTCGTACCAGGCACGATTTTTATGTCTTTCTTGCCTTCGGCTGGCTCCTCAATAATCTGCTCGGCGCACTCATCGGCTCGGGTGCAGTCCTTCTATTCGGGGTCATCCCGCCTGAACTTTACGCGGCGAGCTTCCTTGATTGGCTCCTCGGTAACCTGATCGTGACCTTGATCGTCACGACTGCCCTGCTGAGACTGGGAACGCCGCTCGTACGATCAGCAGGCCTCTTTGTGGAACGGTACTGGTGTTGAATATCCACGCTTCTCTTCTTTTTGCGGGGCACTGAATGCGGTCGAAGCAACACACGATCAAGCCGAACATATTTATGCTTCCCTGGACATTTTAACCCTTCAGAAGAGGCGGGTGGAGTGATCGATGGAGAAGAAGGTTGCGCTTGTTGGAGTTGTCATTCTTGTGCTCATTACAATTGCTGGTTCCGGGTGTCTTTCCTCGCGTGAGCCGACGCCCACTGACCTGACGTACCTGACAGAGCAGTATCCGCCGTTTAATTACGAGAAGGACGGCCAGCTGCAGGGTATTGCGGTTGAGCTCCTCGAGGCGATCACCGCAACGATGGGCGAAGGGATCACGGAAGATGAGATGCGCCTGATGCCGTGGACTGACGGCTACCAGACCACGCTGAATCAAACCAATACGGTTCTCTTCTCCACCGCTCGGCTGCCGGAACGCGAAGCATCGTTCAAGTGGGTGGGTCCCATTTACACCGCGCAGAAAGTCCTCTTTGCCAGGCGAGACCGTGAGATAAGCATTCACCATCCTGAGGATCTCGCGGGCTATAAAATCGGGGTGATTACCGACGATGCTGCCATACCGCAACTGCTTGCGCTCGGCGTGACGAGCGACCAGTTGGTAGCAGATTCCGATCCCGCGGTCATCATGACCAAACTGGAGCAGGGCGAACTCGATCTCTGGTGCTATGGAGAAGATGCCGGTAATTATTTCGCCAACGAGCAAACCGGGAGGTACGGGTACTTCAAGGTCGTGTACACGCTCCAGAAGTATGAGCTCTACTACGCGTTCAACAAAGAAACACCCGATACTGTCGTTGGGTCCTTTCAGGCGGCGCTTGACCGGGTAAAGGCCCGGGAAGATGCAGAAGGGCTGAGTCAGTATGAGCGAGTCGTAGCTCGGTACATTCCCTCATTCGGCCTTGGCAAGTATACGTACCTTACCGAGGAGTTCCCGCCACTGAACTACAAAGAGGACAGCGAACTTAAGGGCGTTGCCGTTGACCTGGTGGAGGCGATCTTCACGCGGCTGAATGTCGGGCTCACGCGCGCGGATATTCGGTTCGTGCCCTGGCCTGAAGCGTATCAGATTGGGCTCGCCAACAACACCACCGTCGTCTTTTCGATGGCTCGGGTACCCGAACGGGAAGAGCTGTTCCGGTGGGCTGGCCCCTTTGTCAAGGGCGATATTGTACTCTTTGGCCCGCGCAGCCAAAACATCACGATTGTTACCGCAGCGGACCTGAAGAACTACCGGATCGGAGCGATTGCGAATACCAGTTCTATCCCACTGCTGCTCGCCCAGGGGGTTGCTGATGAGCAGCTCGTGCTCGGTGAGTCTGCGACGGTGCTTATCGAGCAGCTCGAGCGCGGCGAGCTCGATCTCTGGTCCACGGGCGAGCTCTCGGGCAGGTATCTCATCAACAAACACGCAGCGCGGCCTGATGATATCGAGAGCGTCTATACCCTGCACACGAACGAGTATTACTTCGCATTCAGCCGTGACACACCCGATACGCTTGTCACCGCATTCCAGCAGGCGCTGGAGGATATCCGGCTCGAGAAGGACGCGCAGGGCGTCAGTGAGTACGAACGGATACTGTATCGCTATCTTGAGGTTGAATGCGTCGCCCAACCGTTAGGCGACGAGGCGATCATGCAGCTCGTCAACCTCACTGCTACGGCGATCGAAGCAGATGTAGCCGGGGCCTTCGCGGCGATAAACGCGGGCGAGCATCCCTACAAGAACCGAGCTCAGCAAGAGCTCTACGTCTTCGTGTACGATACGAATGTCACTATGGTCGCGGACGCTGACAATATCAAGCTTGTGGGCGTGAACTTCCGCGGCAAAACGGACGTCACAGGCAAGCCCTTCAGGGACGAGATAGTCGCTGGCGCGCTCCGGAACGGCTCGGGCTGGGTCGAGTACCTCTATATCAATCCGGTGGAGACCGGGCTCTATCTCAAGAAGACCTACTATCAACTGGTCCGGGGGAGTGATGGCCAGCAGTATGTAGTCTGCAGCGGCATGTATAAGCGGTGTAGATAGAAGCGGTGCACCCTGAATTGCTCTGACTGCTGCTGTTGCAATCCCATCGCACACGCGGGCAGGGCACGACTCAAATGAGGTACATGTCCTCCGCTTCCCGCAGCAGTCCCTCTCGGAACTGTGGATGCGCAATGTTGATGATCTCCAGCGCGCGCTCACGCGTCGATTTCCCCTTCAGGTCGACCACGCCATACTCAGTCACCAGGTAATGGGTGTCCATCCGTGGTGTGGTGACCATCGTGCCGGGCTTGAACCGCGGCACGATCCGTGAGACCGTACCGTTCTTCGCGGTTGAATAGAAGGCCAGGATGGACTTTCCACCGCGCGCCTGGAACGCGCCCCGGACGAAATCGAGCTGCCCGCCCGTGCCGCTGAACTGCGCGCCGGCGAGGAACTCCGCATTGCACTGCCCGAGCAAGTCAACCTCGAGGATCGAATTGATAGAGATCATATTGTCGTTCTGCGCGATGACGGAGGGGTCGAGCACGTAGGAGGCGGGGTAGCTCTCCATGCTCGGGTTGTCGTTCATGAACTCGTACATCTTCTTCGTGCCCTGTGCGATGGTAAAGACCGTCTTGCGCGGATGCAGGGTCTTCTTCCTGCCAGTGACCACCCCTTTCTCGATCAGCTCGATCATGCCGGGCACCAGGAGCTCCGTATGTATCCCGAGGTCCTCATGCCCCTCGAGATACCGGGCCACGGCATTGGGAATGCCACCAATGCCCAGCTGGATCGTCGCGCCATCGGGCACCAGCTCGGCGATAGCCTCACCAATCGCCTGGTCCTCAGGCTTCTGCTCGGGTAGTCGCAGCTCCAGCAGCGGAACGTGGTTCTCCACGATTGCGTCCACCTCGGAGATGTGGATGAGCGAATCGCCGAAGACGCGTGGCATGTGCTCGTTCACCTCCACGATGAGCCGTTTGCAGTGCCGTGCCGCGGTGGAGGTGAAGTCGTTCGCGGTGCCAAAACTGAAGTAGCCCGCTTTATCCATGGGCGAGACGGTCGTGATAGTAACATCGAGCTCCATGTAATCGCGGATCAGGCGCGGCACCTGGTGGAAGTACACGGGCACGAAATAGTTCAACCCCACCCTGACCTTCGGACGATCAGACCCGCTCACGAACCACGAATACGCTTGGATGCAATCGCAGAGATCAGGTGCGAAGACCGTCTCCGCAACGTGCTTCTGTGGATTGAAGGAATAAATCTTGAGATCTTTCAGCTCATCTGCTCGCACTCGATCGGCGATCGCGGCAAGCAGTGCAGGCGGCTCGGCGGTCGTCAAGCCATGAACAATGGTGCTGCCGTTCTCGATACTCGCCACAGCCTTATCAGGCGTGGTCAGCTTCTGCCGGTATTCCGCGGTATATACACTCATAGCTTAGCGAATCCACCTTCCTTCATTCCTTGTCAGTGAATAATTAGAATGTTCACGCTCTGTTGTTAAAACCTACGGAGGTGCGTGGAGAAATGTGTATCTTCTGTGACGAGAACAGAAAACTTACTTTCACGAGTAGTCCAAAGATAACTAGGGCAGCAAAGGCGGTGAAAGATGGAGATCCAGGCACAGCGGGTTGAAAACATTCTGATCCTATCGCTCGACGGTCGGCTCGACGCTTTCGGCGCGGAGCAACTGGACGCGGCGCTGAAATCCCAGCTCACTGAAGAGGACAGAGCGGTCGTTATTGACCTGGCACAGGTCGCCTATTTGAGCAGTGGCGGCATTCGCACACTCCTGGCGACCGAAAAGCGGCTGAAGCCGCGTGGCAGCGGCATTCAGCTCTGCTGCGTCCAGTCCTATCCGCTCAAAGTGCTCGCGATGGCCGGTTTCGACCAGTTCTTCGCCATCCATCCGACACAGGAGGTTGCACTCGCACACGCGCGTGCGCTCATACGCTCGACGGGCACGGTGGTGGACTGGGATAGTCTGTCCTCGTACACCCTCGGCGGCGCGCGTTTATCTGTTTTTGAGTGCTCGCCAGAGTCAGCCGTGCTGAAGATCACGAGCGACATCTCAAAGGTCCTTTATGCTCGGTTGGGTGATGAGGATATCTGCACGCGCCGGTTCTCAGAGACGGAATACTCGATCGGACTCGGCGCATTGGGCGCGAGCGTTACTGAGTGCGCGCCCTATCTCGGTGAGATGATCACAATCGGTGGCACGATGGTCTGGCTGCCGACCGACGGTCACGACACGCCCGATTTCCTCATTCCGAAACGCGACACCGGCGAGGTCACCATTTACACCGGCTTCAACGTCGCGCTCGACGGCACCTTTAACGATATCATCGTGATGGAGAGCGAGAACGGGTCTCCATTCAGCATCAGCGAGCTCTACGCGGCGATCTTTGCCTTTGCACGCGAGCACCGGCCGAACTTCAAGGGCCTGGTCAGCCTCGCGCTCTGGGCGGATCTCAACGCGCTCTACAGCTCCGGGGTGAAGATCTCGCCCATCAGAAAGTTCGCACCCGCGAACCGCGAGATGATCATGCACCCGGACAACATTAACACGTGGTTTGATATCGCAACCGAATCTCGCTATCAGGGCGAGACGATGGTGGGCTTCGGGATGGGGCTCGATCTGCAGCGTGAGCTCTCCGCATATGATCAGGACGGCGTCAACGCGCTCTTCTATTTGCACCCGGCGAATATCGGCACCAAGAAGCTGTTGCTTCATAATCACGGTGTGATCTTCAAGCACCTTCCGTGGACGCGGAGCGCGAATCTGGACGCGGAGATCAGACGAATCGTGGCCGAGGGCGAGTTCCTTGATATGCGCCATCTCCTCGACAACACGAGTGTTACCCGCGCCCTCATCGGTGTCTCTTACATCGCGGACATCGTCTTTGAAGAGGCGACGACTATCGAGCTCGTGGGCGAATGCGCGGGCTGGACCGAGACCTTCGAGCAGCTCACGAAGAAGCTGCATCAGGATTGCAGCGAGGTGCAACTGACTCCGTTAACCGGTGGGTTCAGTGGCTCGCTCGTCTTTCGCGTCAACGCCTGGGATCGCGGTGGCCGTAAAGAGATGCCTTTAGTCCTGAAACTGGGGCCGTGGTCCGATATCCACGACGAGATCCAGGGCTACGAAACGCACGTGAAACGCTACATCCAGAACAACGCCACGCAGATCATCCAGCACTGCAAGCTGGGCGAGTACGGTGGGATACTGTACAACTTCGTCGGCATCACGGGCACGGAGAGCAAGATCGGCTCGCTCGAGGATTTCTATCGCGCGCACAGCACGGAGGAGGTCATCGCGGCCTTCGACAAGCTCTTCCGCGTCGTGCTCAAAGCCTGGTACGGGCAGCCGAAATTGAAGGAGATCTCGCTCTACGAGGAGTACGGCTCCTTCTACAACTACGAGGCGATACGAGCGTATGCGCAGTCGCACTTCGGCATAACGCCAGATCAGGAACTCATAGAGCTCCCGTTCGGGCTCGGCACGTCCGTCAATCCGCTCTACTTCGCCGAACAGGTCATGCCGGCGCGCAGATCGAAGATCATGAGCGTCTACGAGGCCTCGGTGCACGGCGACCTGAACATGAAGAACGTGCTCATGGACGAGGAGAAGAACATGTGGCTCATCGATTTCTCGGAGACCGGGCACGGGCATATATTGAAGGATATCGCGAAGCTCGAGGCCGTCATGAAGTTCGAGACCTTCGTGCTCGAGAGCGAGGCGCAGGTGCGCGAGGTCGTGGCGCTCGAGCAGCTCTTTCTCAATGTCTCCGCACTGGGTGAGATCCCTCAGCTCCCGGACACGATCGAAAATCCTGAGGTGCGTAAAGCGTTCCGGTGCGTGCAGCGGCTGCGAGAATACGCGAACGTCATCACACTCCTTGATGAAGACCTCACTCAGTACTACTTCAGCCTGCTCTGGTACACGCTGATCGTGCTGGCTTACGGGAGTGTGAACGAGTATGCGAAACAGTACGCATGGATCTCCGCCTCGCTGCTCTGCCAGAAGCTGCTGTAGATCACGATGTATCCCCTTCGACAACCTTCGTGGATCAGGATCCTGAAGGTGAGATACTCGGAATAGAGCTATTAGCAGAGAAGATAGATCTGAGCCGATTTCGTAATATCGAGCTCTTTGATCCCCGTGAATGAGCGTCTGCTCGAGAATGGATTATTTACAGAAAAACCCGCTATCGTGGAGTTTTTGGCTCTTTCTCGTCTTGCTCGCCTGCCGCGCCTCCGTGACCTTCAGCACGTAGTAGGAGCAGAGCACGAGCATCGCGTAGGTGATCCACTGGAGGAGGACGACGAGCTGCGGGGACGTCCGGTAGATGCCCCAGAGCTCCTCGATATGCGTGAAGACCATGAGAAAGAGGAAGAGCGCGAGGAAGATGAAGGCCTTTCGGAGCCAGTTCGTATAAATAAAAGCGACCCTTAACGAGAGCGCCGCACCGATCACCAGAATCGCGGGGTACATCACGCGTGTATACTCGTGGGCGAGTGTATCGGGCAGGAAGAGACAGATAACTGCCGGCACGAGCATGAGCATCACTTTGAGAAACAGGCGCGGATTCATGATCTCACGTTGGCCGAGCGGCTATATAAAAATAACTGCGTGTTCCGAGTTACCCCGTTTTTCACGTAGTCCGTTGCGTTACAACAACTCTAACCGCTGCGTCACCTTGTCGAGCTCATTAGCACGTGCCAGGCCAATGCCGAGCGCGGTAACAGTCCCCGGTGGTATCTCGGTCAGGTCCGCGTCCTCGACGATTGCACACGGCAGCCCCACCCCAATCGGTGGCCGTGCCGCTGACGGTAATGGTTGTCGTATTGACTACCTGCCCGTTCATAGGCGCTGTGATCGTAATTGCTGGGGTGGTATCTGGCGGCGGATTATACATCACAGTAATCGAGGATTGTTTGGTATTGCCTGCGGTGTCGGTGACTCGTGCCGAGATGGTATTCGATCCAGCAGAAAGCCACACCAATTTACTCCACGAGGTGGTTCCATCTGCCTCTTGCCGAATCCCCGAAATTCTGCAGCGCCGATCATGCCCAAGGATGTGCATTGACGCCCCAAACGCGTCCAAATAACTCAACATCGAGCATCTCTCACCTCTAACTGCATATACTCCTACACATGCATTTATATGCAGTAAAGTTGCTAAGAATATATATGAAGAAAGGGGAGGTTGTACAGCTGCATATGTTATTGGCTCAATTGGAGAAGTTTTGTGAGCGGCATAGCTTGGATTGCAATTTTTCAAAATATCATGAGCTTGATATCTCGCCCTTCCAGATCCACCGCAGCAAGGACGAGCACAAGCAGGCCGTTTTCGTGCTCTGCACGGAACTCGCGTCCATGGCCGCGAAGCACAGCGCAATCTACAAATAACCGCGCCTATAACGGCAAGTGCGTCCACTCACTGCATGCAGAGCACGCGGAGAAATCCTCGAGGATAACAGGTTTGTGGAGAGCAGATAGGCGCTCTCAGAAAAAACCAAAAACGCGAGGTCGAGCTCTGAGGACCAGGTGACGCCCTAAGTCGCTGCAATGATGAACCACTTCTTCTTTCCGTCATCCTTCACATCACCCGTAAAGTAGTCACCGCCTATCGCTGCACCAGCGACCAGCAGGGCGATGACAAAAAAATGCCGCGGATGCAAGTTCAAACCAAAACAATATGGGTCGTGGGTTGCATCCACGGAGGTAAATCTTATGAACCACAACTATTACCCTAACGCAAAAACACGTCCGCATCGTTCCCGTTCAACTTTTAAACGAGTCCCCAAAAACGAGGAAGCGAGTTACAACAACTCTAACCGCTGCGTCACCTTGTCGAGCTCATCCGCACGGGCCGGGCCTATGCCGAGCGCAGTAACAGTCCCCGGCGGTATCTCGGTCAGACCCGCGTCCTCGACGATCGCACACGGCAGCCCCAGCCGCTCCGCGTCGTCCCGTACCCTGTACAGCGCGGGAAGACCGGGCACCTTGAGCGCCACCTTCTTCTGGCCCTGCTCTTTCCAGCTCTTACGGTCGTGCAGCGGAGCACGCTCGTAGCTAAGAATAGAGGCGTGTGCGGCCTGCACCGCCGCCTTGCCCTTCGAGAGCTTCAGGTCAGCCCGGAGGACTATGCACTGCTTGTATTCTTTCTCTGTCTTCTCGACCATTGCTCGTTGATCTCAGCTCCTCCATGCAAGGATTTGTTCCTGGATTAAACAGGGGCTAAACTCGGTTACCAGATAGTAGTTTAAGAAAAGCCCTAGAAATAAAAGCATCAAAGGTTAAGGTTAATAGAATAGACAGGGACTCGAAGAGTGCATCGCATGAAGCTGGAAAAGAAATACAAACCGGAGATCGTGGAGAAGAAGTGGTTGGAGACCTGGGAAGACTCGCTCTATTACTTTGATGAAGCTTCTGATCGCCCACCGTATATCATCGATACGCCGCCGCCATACCCGACGGGCGATTTTCACGTTGGTAATGCGCTGAACTGGTGTTATATTGATTTTATCGCACGTTACAAACGCATGCGCGGCTATAACGTGATGTTCCCGCAGGGCTGGGACTGCCATGGGCTGCCGACTGAGGTGAAGGTGGAGGAGCGGCACGGGATTTCCAAGCGGCAGATCGACAAGCAGCAGTTCCGGGAGCTCTGCAAGCAACTGACCCGTGAGAACATTGCGCAGATGAAGGGCATGATGCAGAAACTCGGTATGTCCATTGATTGGAGCCGCGAGTTCGTCACGATGGAAGACCGGTACAAGCGGTATACGCAGCTCTCGTTCCTCCGCATGTATCGTGACGGGCTGATCTACCAGGCTGAGCATCCCGTGAACTGGTGCCCGCGCTGCGAGACCGCAATTGCGTTCGCGGAGGTCGAGTATGAGGATCGCAACGCGAAGTTGCATTATATATGCTTCAAAAAGGTTGACACTGGGAAAGAGCCCGGATATGTCGAGATCGCGACGACACGGCCGGAACTGCTGGCGAGTTGTGTCGCCGTAGCCGTGCACCCTGATGATGAGCGGTACCGGGACATCGCGGGCAAGGAGCTGGTCGTGCCGATATTCGAGCACCTCGTTAAGGTCTATGAGGATGAGAGCGTCGATCCCGAGTTCGGCACCGGCGTGGTGATGATCTGCACGTTTGGTGACCGGCAGGACGTGCGCTGGTGGAAGGAGCATAACCTTCCCCTGATTACCTGTATTGATGAGCAGGGCCGGATGACCGAGGCGGCGCGTGGTTATACGGGTCTCAGCACCGCCGAATGCAAGCAGCAGATCATCGAGGACTTGAAGGCCCAGGGCCTTTACAAGGCGCAGGAACCGCTGAGGCAGAACGTGGGCGTCTGCTGGCGCTGCAAGACGCCGATTGAGATCATCTCGACCCGGCAGTGGTTCGTACGCGTGCTGCACGAGGAGATAAAGAACGCATCGGGGCAGATCTCCTGGTACCCGGAGCATTTCGCCATTCGGCTCAGAAACTGGGTTGACTCGATGGAGTGGGACTGGTGCATCTCGCGGCAGCGGATCTTCAGCGTGCCCATCCCGGTCTGGTACTGCAAGCGCTGTGGCACCGTAAAAGTGGCAGCCAAGGATGATTTGCCCGTAGACCCTACGATCAGCAGCCCGAAAGAGCCCTGCAGCAACTGTGGCAGTACGGAGTTCGTAGGCGAGGAGGACGTCCTGGACACCTGGATGGACTCGTCGCTGAGCGCGCTCTGGGTATCGGGCTGGGATCTCAACGCCGAGAAGCCCTCCGCGCTCGCCTTCCCCGTCGCGCTCCGACCACAGGGGCACGATATTATTCGCACATGGGCATTCTACACCATCCTGCGCTCGCTTGCGCTCGCCAAGACCTTCCCCTGGGACACTATTCTAATCAATGGCATGGTGCTCGGCGAGGACGGCTACAAGATGAGCAAGTCGCGGAACAACTTCATATCACCCAACGAGGTCATTCGGGAGCATGGTGCGGATGTCTTCAGGCAGTGGGCCGCGATCGGCGGTGCTGTCGGCTCGGACGTGCAGTTCCGCTGGAAAGACATCGTGGCCGCGAGCAAGTTCATGCAGAAGCTCTGGAACATACTCCGGTTCGCACTGCTGCATCTCGAAGAGTACGACCCCGCGGCGGGCTCGGTCGAGCTCCGTGTGGTTGATACCTGGCTGCTCACGAAGTTGAACAAGCTTGTGCAGTCAGTGACGGAGGCGATGGAGACCTACAAGTTCGATGAGGCAATGAAGGAAATACGCGCGTTCACCTGGAATACGCTCGCCGACGATTACATCGAGCTGGCGAAATCGCGGCTCTATGGCCGCGGCGGCGATGACGGGAAGGAATCAGCGAGATACGCGTTGTATACGACGCTCGTGACGCTCGGTAATCTGCTTGCACCGTTTGCGCCGTTCTTCGCCGAAGAGATGCACGCGTATATCGGGAACGGCGGCAGCGTGCACCACGCGCAGTGGCCTGAGCCCATTCCCGAGGAGATCGACGCCGATGCGGAAGTCCAGGGCGATCTCATCGCCGATATCGTTCGCGCAGTTCGCCACTTCAAGTCGGAGCAGGGTATCGCGTTAAATGCGCCGCTGGGCACCGTGCGAATTTACGGTGCGCATGTGGACACCGAGGACATCGAGAACGCTACGGCAACACCAGTGGAGCTCGTCGAGCAGGCGGACGCAGGTGAAGCTGCTGGCACGATGCTCGATGTCCGGGGCACGCGGGTTGAGTTACTTAAGGCGTAATCCGTAACAATAAAGGGGGTACGAGATGGCAAAAGGAAAGACAGCGAAGAAGGGAAAGCACGAGGAGAAGAAAGAAGGCGGAAGTAAAGGCGAAGAGCGCGGTCTCATGTCCTCCGCAGGCTTGATGCGGTACTACGACGTCGAGGAATCCGCGATAAAGATGTCCCCGAAGATGATCCTGATCCTTGGTGTAGTTATTGGCGTGGTCATCATCGGGTTGGAGATTTATTTTGGCACCTGGCCAACGTGAGTGAAGTGAGGGCTGGAACTCATGCAGCAGCGTAGCGCCGGAATGGTGGACATCAGCGCCAAGGGCAACGTCGAGCGTATCGCAATCGCGTCGGGCACGATTCGCCTGGATCCGAGCACGATCGAGAAGATTCAAAGCGGCACGACCAGAAAGGGGAATGTGCTCGGCTGTGCTGAGATCGCGGCGATCCTTGCCGTGAAGAAGACGCCCGAAGTCATTCCGCTCTGTCACCAGATAAATATCGAGCAGGTTGCCGTGGCTTTTATCGTGGGCACGGACAGGATTAGCGCATCGGTCTCGGTCAAATCGGTCGGCAAGACGGGCGTGGAGATGGACGCGCTCCATGGACTCTCCATTGCACTCCTGACAATCTGGGACATGGTGAAAGCGGAGGAGAAGGACGAAACGGGCAATTATCCCCATACTCGAATCGACGATATTCAGGTGGAGAAGAAGGAAAAGCGACCGCTTTACAGTTCCTCGTAGCGAACGGAACTCGGGGTGTGAGGGGCTGCGACACGCTAATGTGCTAACCTTGCCGGCTCTAAGTTAAGTGAATCCCGAGTGCACTACTGTTACGTTACCTCACTAACGAATCACAGCGTCCTCGATGGCCCCGCGACGGTGAAACGGGGGGGCGCGCGAGAGATCATCCCTTGAGTATCGCAAACACGTTGCGAAACATAACATCGGAATGAGCAAAACGAGAGCGCCCACCGTCTAGCGTAACGCGACTCCGAAGACGCGCTCGAAATTACGCTCGATCGCCTCGTCCACTGTTTCGAGCGAGAGCTTCTGCTGCCGCGCAATCTCCTCGTATACCACCTTAACATTCTGCGGCACGTTCCGTTCGTTCTCAGTTGTCGCGAGATACGGCGCATCCGTTTCGGTGAGTAATGCAGACAGCGGTAGCCGCTTCGCCACCTTCTTCATGCTCTTGCTTCGCACGATCGAGGTCGGGAGTGAGACGTAGTAGCCTTCCTCGCAGATCTCCTCCGCAACGGCTGGCTTGCCGGTGAAGCAGTGGAAGATTGCGCTTTTCACGTCTTCGCCCCTGACAATCTTCAAACCCTCCTCAATTGCCTCGCTGCCCGTACCGCGGAGGTGCAGCACCACTGGCAGCCGTAGCTCATTCGCCAGCCCGAGGAACTCCACAAAAACCTCCTTCGTTCGTTTCAACTTCAGCGGGTCCTTCACCCAGTAGTAATCGAGTCCGATCTCGCCGATACCCACGATCGCGCGCCGGTGCGCACTGACGAATTCCGCGTACCGCTCGATCTCCTGGTCCGTTCTATCCTCCACATAAATCGGATGCAGCCCGAGCGTTACAAAGATGAATCCGGTGTGCGCCGCAGCAAGCTCTAACGCCTTCTCCGCGTCTGCTGGCCCGGCGCCACAAATCACCACGCCACTGAGAACGCGCTTCGCTTCCTCAATCACCTGCGTACGATCCGTATCGTACTCAGCCATCGTCAAATGGCAATGGATATCGATAATTTCAACCACCTCAAACCTTACTTAGTATCGTACGTGGTAAAAATCCGTTACGTTACCACGGGAATTTAAAGAAGCGGTCTGTGCAAGGCGAAAAAAAGCTCCTACTTCAGCCCCAGCTCAGACCGCTGGAGCATGAGCACATCTTCCGTACTGAGTTTCTGGCCCTCTTTAAACCGCTCGTAAATGCCCTTCGCCTTCTTCCTCGCTTCTAGCCGCTCGCGGAAACTCCAGTCTTCACGAATCTTCCGGCGCAGTCCGGTGATTACGCGGTCGAAGTCCTTCATGTCTCTGAGATAGCGGATATACAACTTGTGCGCATCATCCGCTTCTTCCTGCGCCTCCAGGAACAGCCGGTGCGCCTCATCCGCCTTCTCTCGCACACGATCCGCCTCCTTGAAGTGCTCAATCATCTTATCGTGGCTCTCATGCGACAATTTCACGTACTCGATCACCTCTTCGTGGTACTGATCCGATTCCTTGTGGTAGGTCTGCGCTTTCTTCAGCAATTCCGCCAGTTTCTTGTCCTTCTCCAGCTCCTTCTCCATACGCTCAAACTCACGCCGCAGCTCCGTGATCTTCGCTACCAGTTTCCGCTCCTGATCCTTGCTCATCACTTCCACCTGCTGCCGCAGCTCCATCTCCTCGATGCGTCCTCGCAACTGCTCAAAAGCCTGGATGCTCGCCAGATCGTTCCGTTTGCGCTGCTTCTCTACCAGCTGGTAATAGCTCGACGCCTTGCGGTTCAATTCACCACGTTTCGTCTTCTTCTCCGCGATCAGCTTCTCATATTCCTCGCGCTGCTGCTTGAACTCTTTTGCCTTCTCCACTGCCTGTTTGATGTGGGCATTCAAATCATCACGTAATTCCGCCCACTTACCGGCCTCGGCATTCAACTCAGTCCGCCGTGCTTTATACTCCTCCGCCTTCTTTATAATTTCCGATCTCCGTTCCTCTAGCTCCTCTAGCATCCCTCAATATATCTTTCCCTGTATTCTTTATAAATACTCTTTGATTTGTAATGTAACTCGGGAAATGCATACGCATTCTTACCATCAAAGCAGTACCTCGCATCCTGATACCCGCTTCGTAATTCCTTCACTGCTTCTTTTATCTTTTGCACATCAACTTTCCCGATCACCACGCGTGCAATAAGCGACGCGACTTCCCTCATCTCCGATTCCTTCATCCCAACCATCGTCAATTCCTGCACGCCCAGCCTGATGCCCGAGGGCGTGTCGGGATTTTTATCCGCGGGCAGGAGGTTCTTATTGATAATGATATTGGCAAGCTCCAAGTGCTCTGCTACGGCCGCGCCCCCGCCGAGCTTGAGCGCGTTGATGGCTATCTGATGCGATTCGGTGAAGCCCTTATGCTCGCAGAGCACCTCAAATCCCTCCTCGTAGAGGGCTCCTGCCAGGGCCTTCGCATTCGCCACCGTCTGCGCCGCGTATGCCTCGCCGAACTCCAGCATCTCGGCCAAAGAGACCGCCAGGCCCGCAACATGATGGAGATGATGGTTGCTCACCGTGCCGGGGAAAACTGCCTCGTCTATCCGCTGCTTGAGCTCCTCTTTACAGAGTATGAGTGCGCCCTGGGGGCCCGGAAAGGTCTTATGCGTGCTGCTCGCGACCACGTCCGCGCCTTCGCGAAGCGGATCCTGGAACTTTTTGCCCGCGATCAGTCCAAACACGTGCGAGCCATCGTACACGATCCGTGCACCCAGCTCGTCTGCAGCTTCACGCGCCGCTGCAACTGGATGCGGGAAGAGGAAGAGACTGGCACCAAAGAGTAAGAGCTTGGGCTTCTTCTCCCCTATCTTCTTCACCATCAGCTCGGTATCGATGTTCATCTCATGCGCGTCAAACGGGAAGGTGAACAGCTCGAGATCACGCATCCCCGGTATGGAGACCTTCGAATGACTGATATGGCCTCCGTTCGGTACGGAAAGGGCCATCATGCGGTCACGCGGCGCGGTCAGCGCAAAGAGCGCTGCGAGATTCGCCGTCACTCCTGAGATTGGCTTCACATTCACGTGCTCCGCAGCAAACAGCGCTCGCGCCAGCGTGATCGCCTTCTCCTCGATCTCGTCGATGTACTTACAGCCCTGGTAAAATCGACTGCCCACTTCACCCTCCGCGTACCGATGCGAGAGATCGGAGGCAAGCAGCATCCGTACGGTATTGCTCGTGACATTCTCGCTCGCGATGAGCGGTAGTGCAGTCGCGAAGAGCTCATGATGCTTCTTCACCGCATCGATCACGCTTCTTATCTCTGATCGCATATCGCCTGCCATCTTACTCTCCTGGTTCTCCTTTCCCCTTTCTATTTCTATCCGATTATCTACTTACCGTTCCAGTAAAATAGAAAGAACAGCCATTCGCACGGGAATACCATAGAACGCCTGGGTGAAGTAGCGCGCGTTCGCCGTCTCGTCCACGTCTGCTGCGATCTCGTCGAGCTTCGGGAGCGGATGCATGATCACCGCGTGGGGATTCTCTGCCAGCAGCCCGGTCGTAATGCGGTACGTTCCCGCAACCTTATTATATTCCGTCGGATCTGGAAATCGCTCGCGCTGGATCCTCGTCATGTAGAGCACGTCCACTTCCTTGATCACGTCGCGCAGATCCGTGGATTCAAAAATGTCGACGCCGGCTTCGATCAAATCCATCTTGATCTCCTCAGGCATGCGCAGCGCCTCGGGTGAGATGAAGAAGAGCTTCGCACCGTACAGTGACAACGCATAGGCCAGTGAATGAACCGTCCGCCCGTATTTGAGGTCGCCGATCAGGGCGATCCTGAGCGAGTCCAGCAACTGCTCCTGCTGTATCGTGTACAGATCGAGCAGTGTCTGAGTGGGATGATGGCCTGCACCGTCGCCCGCGTTGATGATTGGCACGGCCGAGAACGAGGTGGCCATTCGTGATGCGCCCTCCTTCGGATGCCGGAGTGCGATGATGTCGCAGTAGCTTGAGACGATTCGTATCGTATCGACCAGATTCTCCCCCTTCGCCGCCGAGGTCGTCTCTGGTGACGAGACGTTGATGACCTCACCCCCCAGCCGCTTCATCGCCACCTCAAATGAGAGCCGCGTTCGCGTGCTGGGCTCGTAAAAGAGGTTGGCGAGGATCTTCCCTGACAGTAAGTCACACGTCTTCGAGCCCCGTGCGTAGAGCTCCAGCTCCGCTGCACGACTCAGGATGTAATCGATCTCTTCTCTGGTGAAGTCGCGTGTGGAAATGATGTGCCTTCTCGCGAACATCGCGTCTGAGAGATTGTAAGCGGGTGCAGGTATAAGAATCTACCGTTAAGGGCGCGAGAATCAGAAACACGAGCAGGGAAAAAATAAAAAGAAAGAAAAAAAGACGGAGTCAAGAGAACGCTTATCCCAGGATTAAATCGCTTTCGCGCCTCTCACTTCGTTTTCATTGTTATCTCGACCGACGAGACGTTTGCTTTATCTCCACCTTCGCCCACGAGCTGCTCTGTTCCGATTTTTATGTCCTTCACTTCTACACCCGGCATGAACTTGTTCCGTACAACTTCCGCTGTGTCGACCGCCCTCGAGATTGCTCTCCCTCGTGCCTTGATCAAGACCTCATCAAAGCCGTTGTTGAACTGCGTTACAACTGCCAGGACATAACTCATCACAGGCTTATTCCCGATATATATAACGTTGTCTTCTCCAGGCATTTTTGGTTCGTTCACCTGACTGATAGAAGGTGGAGGTATATTTAAAGGTATACTCTTTCATAACCCTCGCAACGCGCGCGAGTGGTGTAGCGAGCGTGGCATTTTTCTTACCCGCTGTGCCTTTCTTTATACGTTAGGTGTGATACGGAACGATGCGGACGGTGGTCTTTGAGCCATTCTCGGGCGCGGCCGGCGATATGATCCTCGGTAGTCTGCTGGCTTTGGGCGTGAAGGAGTCGAAGATAGCGGACGCTATTTCAGCCTTCAATCTCGCCCTGGAGGTGACTGATGTGGAGAAGCGCGGTATCATGGCGAAGCATGTTGCCTTCGTCGCGACCCGGGCCGCGGCGGAACGATCATGCAGCGATCGTTCGTATAGCGATATGCGGCAAGCGCTCGAACAGAGCGGACTGCCTGAGCCGGTCATTCAGCACGCAGTGAGCGCCTTTGAGCGAATCGCGCAAGCAGAGGCGATCGTACATGGCATTCCTAAGGGGAAGATCACGTTTCATGAGCTGGGTGCACTGGACACGCTGGGCGATCTGGTGGGCAGCGCCGTTGCCTTCCTGGAGCTGAATCCTGACACCATTCTCAGCACGCCGATTTCGCTCGGCACGGGCTTCGTGCAGATCGAGCACGGATGCTTCCCCGTTCCGGCACCGGCGACACTCGAGATCCTGAGGGATACCGCATTGCTGTATCGGGGCGGACCGGCGGTGATAAACGCGGAGCTCTTGACGCCGACGGGCGCAGCACTGCTCGCGCAGTTCGTGGAGCGATCTGAGCCCGCCTTCCCGCAGCTGCGGATTGAGAAGATCGGCTATGGCGCAGGAACGCAGGACCTGCCAGTCCCGAATGTCTTACGCGCAAGCCTCGGAACACTCACCGAGTTGTCACGGGACCTTATCGAGGTGCTGGAGACGAACGTGGACAACGTAACGGGCGAGATGATGGGTAACCTGATCGAGGTGCTCATGGCTGAGGGCGCGCGCGACGTGGCCGTGGCACCGGTGCTCATGAAGAAGGGCAGGACGGGCTATCTCATCACAGTGATCACCGCGCCACAGGATGCAGCTCGAATTGCACAGCGGCTGATGGCTGAGACCGGTACGCTGGGTGTACGTGTCATGCAGGTGAAGCATCGCTTCGTTGCGGATCGCGAAGAGGCGCGCGTGAAGGTGACACTCAGGGGTGTAGAGCGGGAAGTAGGCGTAAAAATCGGCCGCGATGCTGCGGGGAAGGTGCTCACCGTGGCTGCGGAGTTCGAAGATGCGAAGCGGGTGGCGCGCGAGCTGAACATGCCGCTGAAGGATGTTCTGAAGGCCGTGGAAGGTACCTTTTTCTATACCTAAGACCAAGGCACTGTTAGTGGTGGATGGGGTCTTCTCAGCTCGGGAGAATATTTGTGCGGAGGTTGCCGAGAGGACAAAGGCGCAGCGTTGAGGTCGCTGTCCCGCAGGGGTCCGAGGGTTCAAATCCCTCCCTCCGCATGCATCGTTGGCCCCTGTCCATGTTGTGGTGGGGCAAAGGTTTTAAAGAAGGAATGCTAAGAGATTGACTAAACGAGGGGCACGAAAAGATGAGGCAAATGGGGGATGAAACGGTCTCCGCGGGCTCGGAAGTTAAGACGATGGAGTCCGGGGAGTTGGAAAAGATCCTGGAGCGAGCACGAACTATCATTAAGGTAATCGGATGCGGAGGGAGCGGGACGAATACGATCCAGCGCATGACAGAAGAGGGCATTTACGGTGCCGAACTCTTCGCCGTCAATACGGATGCTCAGGATTTACTCTACAAGAAAGTAGAACGGAAGTTATTGATCGGTAAGAAGACCACACGCGGTCTCGGAGCGGGTAGTATCCCGCGGATCGGTGAGGAAGCGGCACGGGAGAACGAGACAGACATACGGACGATAGTCGAGGATGCGGACATGGTCTTCGTCACCTGTGGGTTGGGCGGTGGCACGGGCACGGGCTCAGCACCGGTTGTGGCGCAAGCAGCGCAGGAAGCAGGCGCGTTGACCATTGGTGTGGTTACGCTCCCGTTCAGCGCCGAAGGCATGGTGCGTATTGAAAATACCAATTATGGTCTCGAGAAATTACGGGAGAATACCGATACCTTGATCGTCATCCCAAACGACAAACTCCTGGATGTGGTGCCGCGCTTACCGTTAAACGAGGCCTTTAAGGTGGCTGATGAGGTGTTGATGCGGTCGGTAAAGGGTCTCACCGAGCTGATCACCAAGCCCGGGCTGATCAATCTGGACTTTGCCGATGTGCGCACGGTGATGAAGGACGGCGGCATGGCGATGATCGGATTCGGCGAGTCCGACGGTCAGAGCAAAGCCATCGAGTCGGTGCGGAAGGCCTTGAGCTCACCGCTGCTCGAGGTTGATGTGACCGATGCGAAGGCGGCGCTCGTCAACGTGATCGGTGGCGAGGACATGACCGTAGAGGAAGCGGAAGGCGCTCTCCAGGAAGTGTACCGGATGATGAACGACGAGGCCAGGATCATCTGGGGGGTACAGGTGAGTCCAGAGCTGAAGAACATGATCCGGACGTTGCTCATCGTGACCGGCGTCAAATCAGATCAGATTTACGCAGGCAAGGATGTCAGGCGGGAGAAATTTGGTATTGATATCGTGCATTAAACTAAATAAGTAACGACTGGTGCGCTCGGGAACGATGGAACTGAAATACGACGGTCTGAAGATCGGGGATTGGTCAAAGAAGCTGAAGGAGTATCTCCGAATATTGAAATTGGCGAAGCGGCCGAAGCGTGACGAATTTTTCCATATCTCGAAGATCGCGGGTGCCGCAATGGCGCTGATCGGTGCCATCGGGTTCGCGATTTATATCCTGCTGACCGTCCTGCCACAGGGGCTCTGAGTGATGGTTAAGATTGTCGCCGTGAAGACAACGGTGAATCAGGAGCAGGCAGTGGCATCGCTCATCGAGGGCGCGATCAAGGAGAAGCCGCTGGCAGAGCACGGTCTGAAGGCGATTCTTGTGCCGGATGAGCTCAGAGGTTACGTGCTGATCGAAGCCGAATATCCTGAGATGGTCGAGCAGATCGTCCAGAGCATCCCGCACGCGCGGGGCCTGGTCAAGGGCGAGATGCGCCTCGAGGAGATCGAGCACTTCCTCACGCCAAAGCCTTCAGTCACCGGCATTGAGGAGGGTAACATCATCGAGATCATTTCCGGGCCGTTCAAGGGTGAGCGTGCACGTGTGAAGAAGGTGGACGAGGCGCATGAAGAGATCACGATCGAGCTCTTCGAAGCGATGGTCCCGATCCCCATTACCATTCGGGGCGACAGCGTGCGCGTGCTGAGCAGGGAGAAGCACGAGGGTGAGGAGGAGTAGTACGTGCCCGGTGAAGCCACCAGCGAATTGAGACCGGCGATCGTACAGGACTATGAGACGGGCGAGGTGCTCATGCTCGCTTACATGAACGACGAGGCACTGCGGCTCACGAGAGCGACGGGTAAGGCGCACTACTGGAGCAGGAGCCGTGGCAAGCTCTGGAAGAAGGGTGAACGGTCAGGTCATGAGCAGCGCGTGAAAGCGATCTTTATCGACTGCGATGAGGACACGATCTTGTTGAAGGTGGAGCAGATCGGAGGGGCGTGCCACATGGGCTACCGGTCGTGCTTCTACCGCACGATCGAGGGCGAGGTAGTGGGTGAGAAGGTCTTCGATCCCGAGGAAGCGTACAGGAAGAACCAGGGGGATTAAGGGCTGTAGCCGGTTTTTAGCCCTGAGCGCTTTCAAGCTCGTTCAAAAAACACCTCACCGCACAGCGGATCTTCACCCATGTAATCCCCCGTGGTGATATAAGCACGCACGCGACAGCCGCCGCACAGGTCTCTGAACTTGCAGACGCCACACCGACCTTGTACCTCTCGACTTTGCAATCTCGTGAACACCTCAGACTCCAGAATCTCGCGCAGACGCTGCTCCCGCACGTTCCCGGCCTTTACGTCTAACAGCGGGCAGGGCACGACATCGCCGTTCGGCTTGATCGACAGCATACCGATACCCGCTCTACAGCCAGGAACTTCGTGGAAATAAAAGTCAGGCACTGCTCGTCCAGCTTCAGCCATCCGTTTCAAGACCACCCAGTACTGGCAGGCCTGCGTCGTACAGACCTCCAGATTAGTCCGGTTCGTCTGCTCCTCGTATAACTGCTGCACGTTCCGCGCGTACTCCGCAAGGTCGAGCTCCGCGTCGGGGATTTCAGCCGCGCCACGACCCATGGCGATATAATGGAACAGCCGCGCCTGTCGCGCACCCAACTCCTCCGCGAGATCAAGAATCTGCGCGGTCTCACGCTCGTTCTGCTTCATGATGCACGGATCGATCACCAGCCCCAGCCCGGCGGCTTTACACGCTCTTGCGCCCTTAACCGTGCGCTCGAAGACGCCCTTGCCCCGTATGGAATCGTGCGTCTGCTGCATGCCGTCGATCGCGATAATAACCTCCTCAATGCCCGTGTCCTTGAGGCGCTTCGCAACCGCTTCAGTGAGCGCGATGCCGTTCGAGGCAAGCACGAGACTCACCCCGCGTTCCTTACCATACCTAATGATCTCGAACAAGTCTGAGCGCACCAGCGGCTCGCCACCGCCCAGCGTGACCCGTACGTTATCGCCAAAGGTCGCAGCGATATCGTCAATGAGTGCAAACGCCTCGTCAGTGCTGAGTTCGTCGGGCAGTGGGGATGCGGCGTCATAGTAGCAGTGCTTGCACCGCAGGTTGCAGGCGCGTGTGACGTTCCAGTTGATGTTGAATTTCGGCATCCTCGTGCTCACTCGCTCGCTCACTCACTCCGAGATGTAGTAAGAAACGGCAAAGATAAATAGTCCCTCGCGTTTGCGATTGATGCGTTTTGGTGCTACTGACTGGATGGAGCTGCCCGTACGTACGTACGTAATTGCGCATTCATTCTTTGTGTAACCTGACAAGGTAGCGGTACGCACTCAACGCGGCTTTCGCGCCCTCACCAGCAGCCACAATGATCTGCTTCTCAGGTGCATTGGTTACGTCACCGGCGGCAAAGATGCCCGGGACGTTCGTCTTACACTCGCAGTCCACTTCTATCTCCTTACGCTCATTGAGCCGCACGAGCTCCCTCGCTACACCCCCGCATTCATAACGTGCTCCAGAAATTCTGCTTCAGACACCGCGCCTACAAATTCTACCGTCTCATTGATAATCACCTTGGGCACTACGAAGACCCGGTATTTCTGACTCAACTGCGGGAACTCCGTCGCTTCCACCACGTCGGTCATAATAAGCTCGCTTTCTATCGCCATCTGCTGCGCCGTTTGCACTGCTTCGACACAGTACGGACAGAGTGGGGTGACGAACACCTGGATATGAACCGGTTTGGCCAACGCTTTGAGTTGTTCGCGCGTCGAAGTCGCCAGCATCGAATCGCCCGAGGATGCCATCCGCAGTGCTTCGAGAAGTGCCGCGAATTCATAGCCGCTTGGCAGGCCGTAGAATCGGATACCGTAGTCTATCTGCCCTTCTACTACCGTCGCCGGCACCTTATCGATTCCATAATCGTCTCGTTTAGCCGTATCTACACCCACATCGTAGAGTTCGACACATACCTGATCAGAGGTTGTGGCAAGCTCCGTCATTAATGTGCGAGTCTCTTCACCTGTCGGTGAACTGGAATCGTGCGTAAAAACGACCAGATTCACCGGCGCTGTCAACTCCCGTAACTTCTCACGCACCCGTTGCGTGACCTCTTCGGGTAATACCGACATCTTGGTAGGTACACCTCAGTGATTTCAATTGCGTTCGCCACGAGGATGAGTGCTATACTATAATCCGGGCAACCTTAAACCAGTTTCTCTCGCCCCTAGCTCAGGAGGGCGGTCAATCTTACCATTCTAGCTTACTGAACGGGTCCATTCAGGCAGAGGGATCTCTACGTGCCAGTAACCAACGGACAGATGGGATCCTCGCCCAGTACGTCACCGGTGAGCGCGTATGCGCGTGACCGACACCCGCCGCAGATGGCTTTATACCTGCAGCTCGCACATGCACCCTTCAGGGCACGTGCCCGCATCGCCTTGAACATCTCGGCATGCTCGATGATCTCCAAAAAGCTCCTCTCCTTTACGTTGCCCGCTGCGACGGGAAGATACGCACAGGGCGTAACATCACCATTGGGGAAGATATGGAACCGCGTGATACCCGCGGTGCAGCCGGTGAAGTGCATACCATCTTCACGCTCCACCAGCCCCCGATCCTTCAGGTACGCCCAGTACTGCGGGTTACAGATCGGTTTCAGCCAGGTCTTTGCATCTTTCTGGAGCGTGATCATGTCCTCGAAGAGCTG
Source organism: uncultured Halobacteria archaeon (assembly GCA_964522635.1). Lineage (GTDB taxonomy): Archaea > Halobacteriota > Syntropharchaeia > Alkanophagales > Methanospirareceae > JACGMN01. The sequence continues at coordinate 39,184 of CAZFWT010000001.1, forward strand.
TCCGTTCTCCGCTGTGGTGAGGCACACGTCGGCAATCTGCTTGCCGCGGCCGACGGCGACCAGGTAAATGAGATAGATGCGCCACTGCTCCATCTCATCCGCGAGTTTGATGATCTTCGGGAGCTCGTGGTAATTCGTCCGTGAAACGGTGGTGAAGAACTGCGTGGCCACCCCTTCCGCTTCACAGGCCTTCATGCCCCGAATCGTCGCTTTGAACGCGCCTTCCACGCCCCGGAATTCATCGTGAGTGCTCCCGATCGCATCGACGCTCATCGCCGCACGCTCCAGTCCAGCCTTGCGCAACTTCCGTGCTACGTCCCTCGTGATCAGCGTCCCGTTCGTCGCCATCACGACCTGCATATCAAATGATGACGCGTATTCTATGAGCTCGAATATGTCCTCGCGCAGCAGCGGCTCGCCACCCGTGAACCCGAACTTGACCGGCCCGAGCTTCGCAGCGTCCTCGATGAGCGCGAACCCCTCCTCGGTGTTCAGCTCTTCAGGATCCACCTCGCTGATCGAGCAATGCTTGCACTTGAGATTGCACCGCTTCGTCACTGCCCAGATGATCTCGCCGGGCAAATAACTGAAACAGCCCGTGCCAACCGCGTCATTCGCGAAGATCTCGTTCTTATGGGCTTGTATCCACGACCTCAGCTCATCGTCTGACATGTACATCCATCCATCCATCCATCCATTCATTCCTTTCGGCTCATGCAATAAAAAACCTGTTCGTATCTGTTCATATCCAGCCGTGAATATGCTGGCTCGCCTGAAGGACATATCAGAGAGCACCGTTACGGGAAAAGGATGTCCAGGGGCGGTTGCGTGAAAAAGCCGCGCAGCTCCGCCATGCGGTACAGCTCCGCGTGCGCCCGCACTACGGTCTCGGGCATTTCATACGTGTACTCATTGACATACATCAAGGCGAACTTCTTCACGAGGGCCGCGTCCGCACCTCGTGCATACGTCATCGCGTGCTGCATTGCCTCCTCGACGTGTTCTAGTGCGTATCGCACGCTCGCACGCATGGCTGCCAGAAACGCATGCTGGGTCTCTTCGGGTAGCTCTCGCTTGATGACGTTGATCCCAAGCGGCAGCGGCAGCCTCGTTCGCCCGTACCACCACTCCCACAGGTCAAGAACCTTCGCCAGCCCGTGCTGCGCATAGGTGATCTGCCCCTCATGGATCAGGAGGCCGGCATCGACGTCGCCCCGCGTTACTGCCGGTATGATCTTGTCAAATCGCATCTCCACCGGCTGGAACTCCGCGAGCGCTAACTTCAGCAGCAGGTTCGCGGTGGTATACCGTCCGGGCACGGCTATACGCTTCCCCTCGAGATCCCGCTCCGATCGTGCTACCACTACCGGGCCGTAGCCATCACCCACGCTCGCGCCCGTTGCTAAGATCCGGTACTTCTTGTGCAGAAAGGCGTAGGCGTGCGATGAGAGCGCGGTGACGTCCAGCTCACCCGCAAAAGCGCGTTTGTTCAGCGTTTCTATGTCCTCGACCAGCTGCTCTATCTCCAGGCTCGTCTGGATTTTGCCCTGGAAGAGTCCGTAAAACATGAATGCATCGTCTGCATCGGGCGTATGTGCAATGATCATGAATGAGAAATGAGGGAGCGAGCTAAAGTAAGTTCTGAGAACGGACGAAGCACGCTGAGCTTGCTCAGCATTCAAGCCACCAACTCGTACAGCGTATTCCGCTGCGCTACGGGTCTGCCCACCGACGTCACCGCCCTTCTGATGTCCGCGACGGTCGCCGGTGTGTGCTCCTTCCCCGCTGCCGTGACCACGTTCTCCTCCAGGATCGTGCCCCCAAAGTCGTTCGCACCGAAGAAGAGCGCAAGCTTGTCGACCTCAAAGTCCTGCGTGAGCCACGAAGCCTGGATGTTTCGAATGGGATGGAGCACAATTCGCGAGATCGCCAGGACCTGCAAATAGCGCGTTACTGACACCGGCCGCTTCACCCGCTCGTAAAGTGCCGTGTGCTTTGGCTGGAAGGTCCAGGGAATGAATGCCGTGAAGCCGCCCGTTCTCGTCTGCAGATCCCGTATCTTGAAGAGGTGCTCAATAATCTCATCGTCACGCTCTATGTGACCAAACATCATAGTTGCGGTTGTGCGCATGCCGATGCGATGCGCGCTCTCCATCACCGTGAGCCAGTCGTACGCGCTGAGCTTCACCGGACTTATCTCGTTACGTACACGGTCACAGAGGATCTCCGCGCCCCCGCCCGGGAGCGAATCGAGTCCCGCAACTCTCAGCTGTGCGAGCGTCTCCGTTATGCTCAGCCCTTCATGCTGCGCGATGAATGCGATCTCAGGCGGGGAGAGGCTGTGAAGTTGAACGCTCGGGAAGTGCCGTTTTATTTCACTGAACAACTCCTCGAACCATTCGATGCCGAGTTCGGGGTTGAGGCCACCTTGAATCAGGATTTGTGTCCCGCCAGCGCTGACGGTCTCTGCGACCTTCCGCAGTATTTCAGCGGTGCTCAAGACGTAGCTCTCTTCGTCATGCTTGGCGTAAAAGGCGCAGAACTTACACCGCGCCACACAGCGATTGGTATAACTGATGTTCCGGTCAACCACGAACGTAACGAGCTCGCCGCATCGCTCGTGCCTGATCCGGTCTGCTATGCCGCCCAGAACAGGCAAGGGTAGCTCGAAGAGCTGCTCAGCATCATCAAAGCTCAGATCCACACCTGCCAGGTTCCGTGCTCCATAACGCTCCCAGTCAGAGTAGCCCGTATTCATGGCACTTCTCCTCGAAGCGAGCAAGCCCCCGGCGCTCTCGCTCGCCCATCTGATAGGTGAGCGCGTTGAAATAACACTCGAGGAACTCTTCGGGCAATCTGAACGCTTCCTGCACCGCCCCAATAATTACGTCCACGTGCTTCTTCCCCCACGCGACAGATTCCTGAAGGGTAGCGCTCACCCCAGCCATATCCAGCCCTTTCCGCGCTACCGCTATACCGAAGACCATGGGCAAGCCGGTTAAATCCTGCCACGCCTCTCCCAGATCCATTACCACCCGGTATCGCTGCCTCGCCCTGATCGCATCGTCACCAATGACGAGCGCATACGGACAGTGCTCCAGTAATGCCGAGGCAGCACCGTCATTCACGGGCACAATCTGGTGTCCGAGCCCTTGCTCCTGCAGAATGATCTCCAGCAGCTTGACTGAGGTGGTGGTCTGGTTCGTCACCGCGATCGAGCCGCCATTTTCGCGTAGCCGCGCGCCTTTCGAAACCAGAATGACGCTCCAAACACTCCGCGCAGCCGCGACACAGAACTCATAGCTCTGCAGTGCGGCCTTGTTCCTGAGATAATAGAACGAAGGGACCGGGGTGAAATCGATCTCACCGCGTTCGAGCATACCAGCGAGCGTCTTCGGCATCGCTCGAATGACGTGGAACCCGTCCTGCTCGAGCCGGTAATAGGGTAAATAACTGTTCAGGAGGCTAAACTTGCCAATTCGCTCGTTCTCACTCGTCATCTGAATGCACCCGTAGTATGTGATAAAAGGTATCCCGTTCAGCGGGTATTTTATGTGCACCCCGCACAAGGCTCAGAATAGTCTCCTTCGGAAGCCTGAGTGGCGTATGAGCGCCAGCCGCATGCGTAACCCGCTCCTCCATTATCGTGCCGTCCAGATCATTCGCACCATACTGCAACGCAACCTGGGCAAGCTTCTCACCGAGCGCAACCCAGTACGCCCTGATACTCTTGAAATTCCGTAATACGATACGGGAAACCGCAATGGTTCTCAGCACGTCGATTGGATCCGCGCAGTCTTCGACAAGCCCTCGTGCCTTGAGTTCCGTGTTCTCTGGCTGGAAGAGGAGCGGAATAAAGGAGACAAAGCCGCCGGTCTCTTCCTGCAACGCCCAGAGTTTATAAAGATGAAGTGCGCGGTCTTTTAACGTTTCCAGATGTCCAAAGAGCATGGTGGCATTACTCTTGAGTCCGATGCGGTGTGCGCGCTCCATAATGCGGAGCCATTCGCCAGCCGCCACTTTGTCAGGGCAGATTGCTGCTCGCAGCGTATCATCAAGGATCTCCGCGCCACCGCCGGGCAATGCGTCCAGGCCCGCGTCCTTGAGCCGATGGAGCACCTCATCCACACTCATCCGCTCAAGCTGCGCCAGGAAGTAAATCTCCGTCGCCGTCAGCGCCTTGATGATGACGCGTGGAAATCGCCCCTTTATGCGCGTGAACAGCTCCTCGAAGTACGCCACGTTCAGTTCTGGATTGAGCCCACCCACGATATGGAGCTCTGTAGCGCCCTGTGTAACGGCTTCTGCTGCTTTCTCCAGTACCTCATCAATACACATCTGATACGCGTCTGCTTCTCCTGCAGCGCGATAAAAGGCACAGAGCGGGCACCGTGCCGTGCAGATATTCGTGTAGTTGATGTGGCGGTTCACCACGTAGGTGACGAGGTTTCCGTTTCCGCGATTGATCGCATCAGCACGCGCTCCGAGCTCGTGGAGATCACACTCAAATAGCGCCTCAATTGCAGCCGGGGTCCAGTCATCGTTCGGCGATATCATGTACGTCACTCTTTGTTGGGATTACGCAGGTGGTCTTAACTTTCCACGTTTATAAACGTATCCTTTAATGGTCATATTCGGTTTGGAATATGACATGTCGCCGCGCAGGGCCGCTCTGAATAGGTGGGAGTGACGGACCGAAGGGGCTTGAACTATACGTACACCCACCGGCAGACCTTCTTCTCCACACGGTCTATCGCCAGATAAATACCAAACCCGAGCAGCGCCATGGTGACGATCGCCGCGTAAAGGTCCGGGTAATTCGCACGGCTCCATGCGTCCATAATCAGGTATCCCAGGCCCCTGGTCGTGGCAAACGATTCCACGAAGAAGAGCACTGCGATCGCCGTGCCCACGCTGATCCGCGTGGCGGTGAGGATCTTGGGGATACAGATCGGAATGATGACATGTCGATAAATCTCCTTCTTGCTCGCGCCCAGACTGAGCATGGGATAGACATAATTCCGGCTGATGCTCCGCGATGCGTCCCGTGTGGTCACCAGGATCTGGAAGAAGACGATGATCTCGATCATGATGATCTTCGATAGATCGCCGATACCAAAGAAGAGGATGATCACCGGAAGCAGGACGATATGCGGAATGGGATAGAGCATGTAGATAAGCGGCGTGACGAGTGAATCCACCCGCTTCTCGTAGCTGAGGAGCCCGATCGGAACGGCGATCGAGAACGCCAGAGCGATCCCGCAGGCGATCCTGATGGTGCTGATGAGCAGATTCGGGAGCAAATCGGTTCTCAGGCTCGCGAGGAAGGCGAAGAAAACCGTCAGCGGCGTTGGTAATGCGATCGAGTCCAGCATAACCGAGAGTAAATGCCAGATTCCGTAGATCACGACCGCGATGACTAGATAGCTCCACCATCGAGGCTCTGCCGCACTTCCTTGCATTTCTCGAAGAATACCTCTTGTGTTCTGTACTTGACGTTTCCCTTCTGGGGATTTTCGATCGTTTTGACGATGGTGCCCGGTCGCGGGGAGAGTACGACGATCTTTCGTCCGAAAAACACCGCCTCCTCTATACTGTGCGTGACGAGCAGCATGGTCATTCGCTTCTGCTGCCAGAGCTGCAGGAGCACATTCTGGAGATTCTCACGCGTCAGCGCGTCCAGCGAGGACAACGGCTCATCCATGAGCAGGATCTTCGGCTTCAGGGCCAGCATGCGCGCGAGGGCGACTCGTTGCTGCATCCCGCCCGACAATTGTTTCGGATAGTTCTTCTCGAACCCGTGCAATCCGAGATCTTTGAGGAGCGATGAGACTATCTCCTGCTGCTCCTTTTTCTTCACACCGCGCAGCTCCAGGCCCAGCGAAACGTTCTCGTACACCGTCTTCCAGGGGAAGAGCCCGTAGTCCTGGAAGATAAGCGCCAGTTCCTTCGACGGTCCGGTGACCTCATGGCGGTTTATCAGTGCCGTACCCGCGCTCGGCCGCAGGATACCGGCGAAGATAAGCAGGAGTGTCGTTTTACCGCAGCCCGAGGGCCCGATTACCGAGCAGCACTCGCCGCAGGGTATATCGAAGGTGATCCTGTGTACCGCTTCCGTTCCGTCCGGGTAAATCTTGGTAAGCTCCTTCGCTGCAATCATCCACAGATAGTTAATAAATCACCTCGTCGTATGAAATAGCTTCAGTCACCAAGCCTTTACTCTGCATCCAGCTCAGCACTGCCTCGAAATTATCGCGTGGATAGGGCGCAGCCTGCATGTAAGTGGCCATCTGGTAGGTCTCAGCAATCTCCTCAGGCACCTTTGCCGTTTGCACGAGCAGCTCACGGTAGTTCTCCGGATTTGCATTGATGCGGTCCACCGCTTCGTTGAACGCAGCGAGGAATTGCGCGACGCTCTCTGGGTGCTCGTCGATGAATTCGCCCCTGAACACGATCACCGTGTATCCGATCGTTTGGTCGATCATCGAGTCCGCGATGACCAGGTGTGCACCCTGGTAAATGGCATAGCTTGCCAGCGGTTCTGCCAGGGTCGCCGCTTCATGCTTACCATCGAGCAGCAGCTGCATTCTGATCGGCACTTTCTTCTCTTCGATCTTGAGCGTCTGGACATCACCGAGCAAATTATCAGTTATCCATTCAATAACGGTATTGCTGGAAATGGCAACCTGCTTCCCTGCTAAATCTTCTACCGATCGTATCTCCGAGTCCGGGCTGGCGAGGATAGCGAACCGCATCTTCTCCGGTGTCTCGTGGAGCTCGCGACTGACGATCCGGGCGTCATAGCCCGCGTTCCGCAGCACGAGCACACCCACAGGATCGTTCTCTCCCGCGTCGATTTCTCCGGCGATGAGTGCACTGTCACGCTCCAGCGCGCTCTGGAACGGTACAACTTCAACATCCAGGCCGTGGTTCAGAAAAATCCCTTCCTGCTCCGCGACGTAATAGGGCAGCGTTGCTTCGTCCGGCATTGCACCCACCTTCATGACTAGCAGTTCTTCACCCGTGCCCTCATCTGGTTGCTCGAGGCAGCCAAGAGACCCAGCACCAGCGAGGAGCACGACAGCGATCAGTATCAACGTCCCTCTATTTACTGGCATGTTTCGGCCTTTCTTCTGCGGCTATATAAACATATCCTTTTTTATTCATATCCATTACTGAATATAGTTAAGAGGTCATGAAACCCCCCAAGCTTGAATACGAACGCATCCTCGAATTCCTCATCAAAAACGGCTCAGCCAGCAAGTACGGGATCGCAAAAGAGACTGCTATCCCCTATCCCACCGTGCTGCGCAAACTTCCCGTGATGGAGCGTGCGCATCTCATCCTGAAGATCGGGGTGGGGAAGCGCGGCGCGGAGATCTACGTGGCAACGCCGAAAGGCACGCTCATCGCATACTTCAGCGGCCGGGTAGCAACCGCAGAGCTCTTTTTGGCACTACCTGAGATCATGAAACACGTGCAGATTTCATTGGATGATCTCCCGGCGGTGAAGAACCCGCTGGGGTTTCTCATTGGCGGCTTGCCCTTTACGCTCGCGAATCTGGAGGACTTGAAGCCCGATGAGGCCGTGAGTATCTTGGGCGCGCTTCTGATCTGGCGGCACGACGAGTGGTATCACGAGATTGGCGAGCGCGAGTTGGCGCAGTTGCTGTCATGGCACGAGAACTACCAGCTGTTGCGGTTCCTCGTTGCGGGCTCTGTGAACACGCTCAGCAGGATGAGCGAGCAGGCGCAGCAATTGAGCGCGCGCGCCAGCGTTTTCTTATCGGAGATGGACGAGCTTGCGGATCAATAACCGCACGAGCGCGCTACACGCCCAATTCGTCACTGAGCGGGATCATGGCGTCGAGTGCGAGCGCGAAGAAGTCGTTCCGCTCAAGGCCCAGCTCTTGACAGATCATTATATGCTCCCTGCTCACCGTGCGTGCGAACGATTTATCCTTGAACTTCTTCGTCAGCGATTTCGGGCGCACGTCCGCCAATTTGCGAGAGGGCATCATTAACGCGGTTGGCACAATGAGTCCTGAGACGGCGTCCGCAGCAACCAGGGCCTTCGCCATCTCGCTCTGCGGTTTATAGCCCGTCATCTTATTGTGCGCCTTGATCGCGTCCAGGCACTCCTCAGGCAGTTTGCCGGTGAGCATCTCGGCCGTCATGAGCCCATGCTGCTCGAAATCGTCTTTCGTGCGCTCGTAATCCAGATCGTGTAGCAAGCCAACAAGCGTCCATTGCTCCTTCTCCGCCTCGGTGACGCCCAGCTTTGCGGCGAGCGCCGACATGATCGCAGCAACGGCGAGCATATGCTTCCGTAACGCATCGGTCTCCACTTCCTGTTCCAGTAACTCCTGAGCTTCTTCTAGCGAAATCATGACGCTTCTTCTCACGGTCTTTAGTATTACAAAGAGAGCAGCTAAAAAAGAGTGGTGATAATGGGTAGAGAAGCGGAATTAGCTCGTATCGCGGAGCGCGTCCTGAACTGTAACCGCTGCGAGCTGTGGCGAACACGTACCAATCCGGTGGTCGGTGAGGGCTCGCTCTTCGCGCGAATTATGCTCGTCGGTGAGGCCCCCGGTTACTATGAAGATCAGCAGGGCAGGCCGTTCGTCGGCAAGGCCGGGCGGGTGCTCGACGAGCTCCTGGACTCGATTGGTCTCACACGCGACGACGTGTACATCGCGAACATCCTGAAATGCCGCCCGCCGCAGAACCGGAACCCGCAGCCAGAGGAGATACGGGCCTGCACACCTTATCTTGATGCGCAGCTTGAGCTCGTCAATCCACCGATTATCGCGACACTCGGCAATTTCTCGCTGGCGTATATCTTCGACAAGTTCGGCTTGCCGAAGGAGCGCATAGGAAAGATCCACGGAACGGTCTTCACGGTAAGCACTATCGCCGGCGTTAAGCGGATCGTGCCCCTCTACCATCCTGCGGTCGCGACCTACAATGCAGGCATGCTTGCAACGCTAAGAGCTGATTTTACCGTGCTGGCAACGTATCTATGAGTGGGGTTAGTTAACAATTTTTATCCATTGATCCTGCTGTATAATGTAACGATGAAGTATACCGTAATCCTTGAAAAGGAAGAGGAAGGCGGATATTCGGCGCAGTGCCTCGAATTACCAGGCGCTATCAGCCAGGGCGAGACCAAGGAGGAAGCATTGCGGAACATAACAGAAGCGATTGAGGCAGTGTTAGAGGTGCTTACCCAGGAAGCAAAAGTGCTGGGTGCGGTTGCGGAAATTTCTACGGTGGAAATAAGTGCTTAAGAAACTGCCATCTTCAGTTTCTGGCGAAGAAACGGTCAAAGCACTGGTGAAATTGGGCTTCGCCGCGAGATTATGAAAAGGAGATCACATAGTGCTTCAGAAGGATCAACGCGTTTTCTCCGTTCCTCTCCATAAGACGCTTAAAAAAGGGACTTTGCGAAAAATTATACAGCAGGCAAGGCTATCCGTAGAGGAATTCAAGAAGGCGTTATAACCTTTTTGCCCCTTTCCCTGCCTGGTATTCTATCCATCGAGCTAAGCTTTCGCCCGGTAGTTCGGATGGTACTTCTTGATGATGTGCTCGTCGATTCGCTTCAGCTCGCCTTCGGGTAGTGCGGAAAGCAAATCCCAGCCAAGGTCCAGCGTCTCGTCGATGCTCCGATCCTCGTTCCTGCTCTGTGTCACGAAACGCTTCTCAAATTTGTCTGCGAACTCCAGGAACCGCCGATCGCGCGTCGTCAACGCTTCCTCGCCGACGACCGCAACGAGATCTCGCATGTCTCGCCCTTCTGCATAGCCCGCGTAGAGCTGGTTAGACACGCCCGAGTGATCCTCACGCGTTCGCCCCTCGCCGATCCCCTCGTTCATCAGCCTCGAGAGCGAGGGCAGCACATCCACTGGCGGATAAATACCGCGTCGGTGGAGGTTGCGTGAGAGCACGAACTGACCCTCAGTAATATACCCTGTCAGATCGGGGATCGGATGCGTGATATCGTCATCCGGCATGCTCAGGATCGGAATCTGCGTGATCGAGCCCTTGCGACCTCTAATTCGCCCCGCGCGCTCGTAGTTCGTTGAGAGGTCGGTGTACATGTAGCCCGGATACCCGCGTCGGCCCGGCACCTCCTCGCGTGCCGCGGAGATCTCGCGCAGCGCCTCACAGTAGTTCGTCATGTCCGTGAGAATAACGAGTATGTGCATGTCGTACTCATAAGCGAGGAACTCTGCCGTGGTCAGAGCCATACGCGGCGTGATCGTCCGCTCGATTGCCGGATCGTCTGCGAGGTTGAGGAACGCCACGATTCGCTCGATCGCACCCGTGCGCTCGAAATCATGCATGAAGAACGAGGCCTCCTCGTGCGTGATACCCATTGCGGCGAAAACCACGGAGAACGGCTCGCTCGTCGTGAGCACCTTCGCCTGACGCGCGATCTGCGCAGCCAGCGCATTATGCGGCATGCCAGCGCCGGAGAAGATCGGCAGCTTCTGCCCGCGCACGAGCGTGTTCATCCCGTCGATCGTCGAGATCCCTGTCTGGATGAACTCACGCGGGTAATCACGGGTCGTGGGGTTGATGGAAGCGCCAATGACCGAGAGCCGTTCTTCTGGAATGACCTCCGGTCCGCCATCCCGTGGCCGGCCCAGCCCATCAAAGAAACGACCCACCATGTCTTGGGAGACGCTCACCCGCATGATGTCTCCGGTGAATCGCACCCGCGTCTTTGCGGTGTCGATCCCCGATGTGCCTTCGAAGACCTGCACCACGGCGAGCCCCGTGCTCGATTCCAGGACCTGTCCCATCTTCTCTTCACCGGAGGGCGTAACGATCCTCACGACCTCGCCGTAGGAAACGCCCTCAACATTCTCGACCACAATCAACGGCCCTGCCGCTTCTCGTATCGTTGTGTATTCTCGTGCAGAGGTATCTACCGCCATGTTATCTCCTCCTTATATAAGTATAAGGCTTCTGGCCGCCTCACGCAGCCTCAGCCTCCCTCTTCTTTACCGCTTCAAATTCATCCTTCATATCGCGCATGAGCGTATCGTAGGTCGCCCGGAACTGGTCACTCGGGATGTATTTCATGCGCGCTATTGCGCCCTTGATCTTCATCCCCTCGATCTTCTCGATCCCGATACCCACCTCGATCAGCTCGTTCGCGAAGTCGTACCACTGCAGAACGATCTTGGCCATCAAATACTGCTTCTCAAGGGAGCAGAACGAATCGATATCGTGGTACGCATTCTGCTGCAGGAAATCCTCACGGATCATTCGGGCAACCTCCATCGTCCCCCGCTCGCGGGGCGGTAACGCGTCCGCACCGACGAGCTGCACGATCTCTTGCAGCTCCGATTCCTTCTGCAACAGTGCCATCATCTCCTCCTGCTGCTCCATGAAATCGGGTGTCTCCGGTTTGTTGTACCAGCCGCGCAATTCATTGAGATACAGTGAATAGCTCCTGAGCCAGCTGATCGCCGGGAAGTGCCGCCGATCTGCCAGCGTGGAATCAAGCGCCCAGAAGACGCCAACTACCCGCAGCGTGTTCTGCGTCACCGGCTCCGAGAAGTCACCACCCGGTGGCGAGACCGCACCGACAACGGTAACAGAGCCAATACGGTTCTCAGCACTCGAGCACAGCGTCTTGACGCGGCCTGCGCGCTCATAGAAATCGGCCAAACGTGTCGCCAGATACGCAGGATACCCTTCTTCACCCGGCATCTCCTCCAACCGGCCCGAGATCTCGCGCAAGGCCTCTGCCCAGCGTGAAGTCGAATCTGCCTGGATCGCAGCATCATAGCCCATATCGCGATAGTACTCGGCGAGCGTAATACCGGTATAAATCGACGCCTCGCGCGCAGCCACCGGCATGTTCGAGGTGTTCGCAATGAGCGTTGACCGTTCCATCAGCTTCTCACCGCTGTAAGGATCGATGAGCTTCGGGAAGTCCTCGAGTACCTCGGTCATCTCGTTCCCGCGCTCGCCGCAGCCGATATACACAATCACTTGCGCGTCCGCCCAGCGAGCCAGCTGGTGCTGCATGACCGTCTTGCCAGTCCCGAACCCGCCGGGAATCGCACCCGTGCCGCCCTTCGCGATCGGGAAGAAGGTATCATTGATCCGCTGCCCGGTCAATAAGGGCACTTCAGGGTCCAGCTTCTCCTTATACGGTCGCCCCTTTCGTACCGGCCACTTCTGCATCATGGTCAACTCCACGTCCTCGCCCTCGGTCTGGACACGCGCAATCACGTGATCAACCGTGAACTCACCAGCCTTCAGCTCCACTAATTTGCCCTTCACGCGAGGCGGCACGAGTATCTTATGCGTGATGACCTTCGTCTCCGGCACCACGCCCAGGATATCGCCACCAACGATCTCTGCGCCTTCCTCCATGGTCGGTGTGAACTGCCACTTTCGCTCGCGATCGAGCGAATCAACCGTGATGCCACGCGTGATGTAATCGCCCACCTTCTTCGCTATTTCCTCCAACGGACGCTGCACGCCATCATAAAAATTCTTCAAAATCCCGGGACCAAGTTCAACAGATAACGGTGACTTAGTCCTGATAACCGGCTCACCGGGCTTCAAACCCGTTGTATCCTCATAAACTTGAATATATGCACGGGCGCCATCCAATCGAATCGTCTCACCCATTAGGCCTTCCTCGCCCACCTTGATCACTTCGTACATCTCGCAGCCGCGCATCCTGTCACCAATAACCAACGGACCCGCAATACGGTCGATCACTCCCTCTTCGTCCATCTTCTCCTTCTCCTTTACTGCGCTACACTACACTACTTCCGCTCTCCTCAACAAAAAGGGTTACCATAAATATCTGTCGTTGTACCGCATGGAACGGCAGGTAGAAAAAGGTGCGCAGGAGTATTAATAATATAACGTGACTGACCGCGGATGCTCTACCGTCTGCGGAGCTTGAGTGGGTGCGTGCTCAGCACGGTGCTTGGCATGTAGAAACGACTTCCCCGCCTTTGGAGAGAGAAGGCACGGGTTATATAAAGCCCCTCGGCATGAGGTACGTATACGGAGGTGTAAAAAATGACGAAAACATCCATGGGGCTGGAAGAGAATGTCGCGGGCGCGCTCTGCTATATCCTGGGCTGGATCACCGGTATTGTCTTCTTCCTGCTGGAGAAAGAGAACCGATTCGTGCGATTTCACGCGATGCAATCGATTGTGACGTTTCTACCGCTGACCATCATCATCTGGATCATACAGGGGCTCTTCTTCTGGGTTCCCGTCGTCGGTTGGGCGATCCTGACCCTTATCTGGATCCTGACACTGATACTGTGGCTGGTCTTGATGATTAAGGCCTATCAAGGAGAGCTGTACAAGTTACCAATCGTTGGCGATTTCGCAGAGAAGCAAATCAAATCTGATTAACGGTGGCCACGAACGGGAGTAGCATATTCGCCTCACGGGCCAGGGTATTTCTTGGCCGTGTGCAACGGAACGGTGAAAAGTTTATTTTATATACGGCGGGGACCAAGGGATGTGCAGTAGTGAGCTTGCTGTATGTATGTATGTATGTATGACTAGGAGGTGAACGAACGAAAGATGAAAATGACACGAAGTGGAAGGACAGTTCTGGTGGGGATACTGCTCGTTTGTGTCGTTGGTCTGGGTATCATGGGCCCGGCAATTGCGAGTGCACAGGAGAGGTCCGCAGAGGTGGTGCATTACAACGCGCTGATCGAGTTTCTGCCGGAAGCGCCTCGCGGCTGGGACGGTGAAGAACCATTTGGGCAGACGTTTACTTCGGGTGAAGGGACATGGAGCATGGCAATGGAGTCGTACACGAAGTCGGGCAACGAGGAGCTAACTGCCGATGTGGGCATCATGGATTCGGCGTACCAGCAGGTCGGCTGGTGGGCTGCCTGGCAGGGCTTCTACTCCTACGAATCAACTGATGGCTATGCAAAGACCGTGACCGTAGACCGCTACCCCGCGTGGGAGGCCTACACGAAGGACGATAATCAGTATGTGCTGTACGTTGGCATCAACGACCGGTTCGTGGTCTTTATCAACACGAACAGCGACCGTGACGCGCTCTACGACTTTGCCGATGCGATCGATTTTGACGGCATTGCTGATCTCGGCGGAGACGGAGGCGCGGCACCATCGACCGTCACTGCGCGGCCAACCAGCCCGGCTGAGACGACAGGACCTGCGGAAACGGGCGAAGAGGGTGAGACACCGGGATTCGAGATGGTTGCTGCGGTTATCGGACTGCTGGCAATTTTTGCCCTGGTGAGACGGAGAGCGTAGCCACTGCTTCTCTCTCTCTTTTGTTTGTTTTCACCTTTTTCTTTTCTTTCTCTTTCCCTTTTTATCCTCGCACTTCCTACCGTTACTGCCGAAGGCGAGGATCAAAAGTATTATTATTCCACTCTTCTTTCTTGATATGGAAGCTTGTGCAATACCATTCGGGAGTCCAGTATGAAGATCTCTCTAGAGAAACCGGTCCTGGTAACGTCCGCATTGCCCTATGTTAACGGATACTGTCACATCGGGCATCTCAGGACCTATGTCCCTGCGGACATCTATGTGCGAATGCTCAGGAAGTTGGGGGCAGACGTAACGTTTATCAGTGGGTCTGATACCCACGGCACGCCCATCGTTCTGAGTGCAGAGGCGCAGGGCATCACACCCGAGGAGGTCGTTGCGAAGTATCATGAGCATTTCCGGTCGGTCTTCAATGAACTCCATATTGGCTTCGACTATTACGGGCAGACGGATTCGGCCACGAACCATCGACGCACCCTGGCCATCGTCACGCGGTTGATCGATAACGGGTACGTGTACCTGGAAACGATCAAGCAGGCGTATTGCAGTAGCTGCGAGCGATTCTTGCCCGATCGTTATGTGGAAGGAACGTGCCCGTACTGCGGCGAGAGTGCACGCGGCGACGAGTGTGACCAGGGCTGTGGCAAGCATCTGGAGCCTGGTGAGATCTTAGAGCCGCGTTGCAAGATCTGCGGCTGTGCAGCGGATTTCAAGGATCAGGAGCATTACTACTTCAAGCTCTCTTCCTTCAGGGATTTTCTCCTCGCCTACCTGGAAAACCTGGATGGCACGCTGAACGCGCGGAACTATGCGCGTGAGTGGGTGAAGAAGGAGCTGGCGGATTGGTGCATCACGCGGAACCTGGAATGGGGCGTGAAGTTCCCGGGCCGTGACGATCTCGTCGTTTACGTCTGGGTTGACGCGCCGATCGGCTATATCGCATTCACGGAAGAGCTGCTGAAGGCGCGTGAGAAGGGCGAGCACGCATGGGAACGGTACTGGAAGGAGCATGACGCGAGGATCGTGCATTTTATCGGCACGGACATCGTGTATCATCACTGCATCTTCTGGCCGGCGATGCTCAAAGGCGCGGGCTATTCCCTGCCCGCTGCGGTCGTCGCCTCGGGCATGGTGACGATCAACGGCAAGGCGTTCTCGAAGACGCGCGGGAATGTCGTCTGGGTGTCTGAGTTCCTGGAACGGTTCCATCCTGACACGCTGCGGTACTTTCTGGTGGCGCAGTCGAGCCACACAAAGGAGCTGAATTTCTCCTGGGAGTCCTTCGCCCTGCGCGTGAACAAGGAGCTGGTAGCGATCCTCGGTAATCTTGTGAACCGCGTTATCTCATTTACGCACAGGAACTTCGGCGTCATACCCGAGGGCGCCATCCAGGAGGAGGTGATCGCGGAGATCGAGAAGACGAAGCTGGAAGTGCTGAGTGCGCTGGAGGAGTACGAGTTCAAGAAGCTCGTAGACGCGGTAATGAAGCTCGCAGACTTTGGGAACAGCTATTTCCAGCGCGAGGAGCCCTGGCACTTGATCAAAACTGACGATCAGGGTAGGGCGCGTGTGGGCGAGATCATCAAGAACGTGTTGCAGCTCGTTAAAGCGATCTGCATCTTACTGGAGCCGGTGATGCCGGTGAAGATGACAGAGGTGTGGCAGCAGCTCGGCATGTCAAGTGATCTGCATTCGGTGCAGCTGGATGAATTGGTCGTGCCCGTGGAGAGCGGGAAGCAGGTGGCGAAGCCGAGGATATTGTTCGAGAAGGTGGAACTGTAACGAACGCTGATCTTATTGGCGGGTATACTTTTTGGGCCCGAATCTCGTAAGCGTTCCTTGCGTTGCCGGGAATTTGCTAACGGCGAGCAGCTCTCGCTCCCCGTCGAGTACCACTTCACGAGCGGATTGCTAGCCTTTTATTAGTCGCCGACCTTATCAATCAGTATCCGCGGTAGAGGTGCACGGTCATGAAAATCTCCATGGATATTGAATTACAGGATATTCCGGGCCAGTTAGTCCGTGCCTTACAGCCCATTTCGGACTCCGGTGGGAATATCGTCAGCATTGTGCATCACCATGATAAAATGACTCCCTCCGGACGCATACCGGTGCAGCTCGTTGTTGAGCTGGACGAGCAGAGATTAGAGCGGCTGGTAACTGCGTTGGTGGACCGTGGCGTGACCGTCGTACGCACCGGTGAGGAGCGGTTGAAGGAGTCGATGGTTGTGCTCCTCATCGGGCATATTGTTCATTCTGACCTTCGGGAGACGATCGACAGTATCGATTGCACGGGCTTTGCCGAGGTGGTAGCGCTCTCGCTCTCTATGCCGAGTGTGGATGAGGAATCGTCCGCGTCCGTGACGATCAGCGCAATCGGTGAGCAGGAGCTGAGGGAGGCGCTGCATATTTTGGAGCAGACAGCGAAGAAAAAAGCGATCATGGTTATCGCGCCTATTTAAGGTGCGTGCGTGGTGAGATGAGGTGAATGATGCTATGAGCATGCAGAGGAACGCGAAAACGGTACGAATTTCGATCATCGGCTTTGGCTACGTCGGTGCCGGGTTAGCGGAGGTGATTCGGCGAAAGCGAGCGGAGCTGGCGAGTATCTACGGTCTGGATGTACGGATTGTCGGGATTGCGGATTTGAACGGCATTTTTATCGATGAGCACGGCCTTGATGAGTCGGAACTCCTGAAACTGCGAACCGGAGCGAAGGACTGGGAGCGCCCGGAGGGGATGACGACGCTCGATCTCATCAAAGAGCTGGATCACGATGTGATGGTCGAGACTACGTACACGAACGTTGAAACCGGCCAGCCAGGATTGGCGCATATCAGTACCGCATTGGAGTCAGGCAGGCACGTGGTCACCTCGAATAAGGGGCCGCTCGCGTTGGAATACTCACGCCTCACCGATCTTGCGGCAGAGCAGGGCCGCGCACTCAAATATGAAGCGACGGTCGGCGGCGCGATGCCGCTTATCTCGCTGATACGGGATAATCTTGCGGGAAACGGCGTGCTCTCGATCCAGGGCATTCTGAACGGCACGTGCAACTATATCCTCACCCGGATGGCCGAGGAGTGGTTGCCGTACGAGCACGTACTCAAAGAGGCGCAGGAGCTTGGCTACGCTGAAGCCGACCCGTCGAGCGACGTTAAAGGGGTCGATACGGCGGTTAAGCTCGTCATCCTCGCCAATTCCGTCTTTGGCATGAATGCGACCTATAAGGACGTGGAGGTGACGGGGATCACGGCAGTCACACCCGACGCCTTGAAGCTCGCGGATGATGCGGGCTATGTGATTAAACTGATCGGCGAGGTGGGGCATGAAGGCTGCTTGAAAGTGCGGCCGCGGCTGGTGCCCAAGGGCGATCCGCTCAATGTCCGTGGCACGCTCAACGTGGCTACGATCAAGACGGATCTTGCAGGCGATATCACGGTCATTGGCAAAGGCGCGGGCCCGATAGAAGCGGCGAGCGCCATTCTTGCCGATATCATCAGCATCTACCGGTAGATAGCGGGTGGGCTCACATCCCGCTTCCCGCCCGCGTCCGTCAAGCACGTTTTAGTATCGTTCAGTTGAGAAGTAACGAGGAGGTATTGAGAGCGCAATGGTAAACGCGAAGGGCTGCATAGTGATTTCCCTCACCCCGTCGGCGTCGCGGCGGCTTATTGCGAAGGGGGTTGCGAATCTGGAAGTGGTGCAGCGTGCACTGAAGCACGGCACGATCGTTATCGGACTGGGAACAACCAATGCGTACGTCGCCGAAGAGCTTTTGCGATACGCGTCAGGAGCAGAGAAGGTGCTTGAGAAGCAGCGCTATGCGGCCGGTGTGATCACGGCTGAGGGCTTGTGCGTCGTACCGAAAGAAGCGCGAATTAACGAGATTATCCTGCGGAACGGCACGGTAAGCGAGGAGCGCATTGGCGACGCGATCGAGACGCTAACCGCAGACGACGTGTTCATCAAGGGCGCAAATGCGCTGGACGCGACGGGAACGGCGGGCATACTCATGACCAATCGGTTAGGTGGCACAATCGGCGCGACGCTCGGATCCGTGATGGCGCGCGGCGTGCAATTTATCATTCCGGTAGGGCTCGAGAAGACGATCCCCTATTCCATTGCCGACGCAGCGAAGCGTGTCGGGATCGACCGCTGCGCGAGAACAATGGGCTGGCCGGTGGGCTTGATGCCCGTGCACGGCCGGGTGATCACCGAGCTGGATGCCTTGAAGATCCTGGGTGCGGACGATGCCTTTCCCATCGGTGCCGGTGGCATCAACGGTGGCGAAGGCTCCGTCGTTATCTGCTGCGAAGGTAATCCCGAGACACTGGACGAGGTGATGACGCTCGTGCGTCAACTCAAGGGGGAGGCACCGGTTCGGGTGGTGAGCACGGACTGTCTGTAGCGGTTGAGCGGAGCAATCTTATAAGCGCAATTTTTATACCTTAACCTATGGAGAAGCGGAAGCGCCCCTCGATCTTCGACCTGGTC
>CAZFWT010000001.1:58090-62585 GCA_964522635.1 uncultured Halobacteria archaeon
TTTTATACCTTAACCTATGGAGAAGCGGAAGCGCCCCTCGATCTTCGACCTGGTCGAGCGGTACATGGAACGCGTGCTTGAGGAGATGAGCAAGCTGCCCGCGCCCACCGAAGAGGAGTTCGCGCGCATGATGAGTCGGGGCCCACATGAGCTTGACGAGTGGTTCCGCGACCCATTCGAGGAGATGCTGCGGGAGCTGGATACGGAGCTGCCTGAGGAGGTGCACAAACGACATGGGCCCTTCATTTACGGGTTCTCCTACACCCAGGAGCCGGGAAAGGAGCCGGACTTCAAGGAATTCGGGAACATTAAATCATCCAACGGACGCTTGGAGCCCGCTCTGAATGGTGAGCGCGAGCCGCTGGTGGACGTCCTTGAGGATACTGATGCGTACGAAATCGTGGCGGAATTACCCGGTGTTGAGAAGGGGGCAATCAAGTTAAACGCCACCGAGGACGCGCTTGAGATCCGAACAGAGGGCGAGGTGAAATTCTATAAGGAAGTACCCTTCGAGACCTGCGTCAAGCCGGAGACAGCCACGGCGACCTATAGGAACGGGGTGCTCAGCGTCCGGATAGAGAAGCGTAGTGATGAGAAGAAGAAGACGCCGATTCCGCTCGAATAAGCCGCAGCAGAACAGATAGTACGTTACCCGTTCAACATCGGCTGTCTTCTCCGCGATTTCACGCTCAGCGCGCCAGTGCTCGTCCGCGCAGAGCGCTATTCAACTTCTCATCGTTTTACTGATGCGATCCGAGGAGCATGAGGAGCTGCTCCCGTAACGCATTCACCTGCCCGCTCGTTCGCTTTCGCGGGCGCTCGATATCAACAGAGAGAACCTCGAGGATGCGGCCCGGCCGTAAGGACATCACGACCACGCGATCCGCGAGATAGACTGCTTCGTCAACGCTGTGGGTCACGAACAGTATCGTCTTCCTCGTCCGTTTCCAGATCTCGAGCAGCTCTTCCTGGAGCACGTTCCGGGTCTGTGCGTCCACGGAGCCAAAGGGCTCGTCCATCAGTAAGATCGCGGGCTCGGTCGCTAATGCGCGCGCGATCGCGACACGCTGCTTCATGCCGCCGGAGAGCTGAAAGGGGAAGCTGTGCTCGAAGCCCTTGAGCCCTACGAGCTCGATGTAGCGCTCTGCAGTCCTCTTTATGTCGCGTTTGCCCTGTATCCTCAGCCCGAATTCCACATTCTTCAATACCGTGCGCCAGGGAAAGAGCGAAAACTCCTGAAACACCATTCCTCTATCAGGAGAAGGGCCCTGCACCGGAGTTCCATCCAGAATGATCTCGCCGCTCGTCGGATAGTCCAGACCCGCGATCATGCGCAGCAAGGTGGTTTTCCCGCAGCCCGAGGGCCCGACGATGCAGAGGAATTCGCTCGGCTTCACTTCTAGATTGATGTTCTCCAGTGCCTCGCGCGATCCGTTCTCCGCGTCAAACGTCCGCGTTACGTTGCGCAGTATGAGCTGATGATCCATCTTACATCACTTACTTCACAATCCCCTTCTTCCATCTGAAGAGTCGATCCTCCACGAAATACCTGAACATGCGGTCTAAAACCAGGGCCAGGAGCCCCAGCACGAGCATGTATGCGATCACATAATCCATCTGGTGGAGGAAATAAAACTTCTGGAACAGCCGGTACCCCAGCCCGCTATTCCCCACACCGAACATCTCTGCCGCGACCACGCACATCCAGCCCACACCCATACCCACACGGGTGCCGGTGGCGATCGCGGGAAGCGCGTAGGGCAAGGCGACATGGCGTATCAGCTTCCTGTCCCCGATACAGCCCAGGACCATGCCAGTCTCCACGAGGACGCGGGGCACGTCCCGGAAGCCCGTGTAGCTGTCAATGAGTATAGGGAAGAAGGCGCCGATGAAGATGATAAAACCCGCCGCATAATCGTTCAGCCCAATCCACACAATGGCCAGCGGTATCCATGCGAGCGGGGGGATGGGCCGCAAAATCTCGATAATAGGGTCAACGGCCTTGAATACCGGCCGAAACCAGCCCATAACGACCGCCAGTGGCAGCGCCACTGCAAACGCCAGCGTCAGCCCGATACCAAAATGGTAGAGGCTGGTGAGCAAATCTGGGATTAAGAGATTCCGGAGTTTATAAATGGAAATAATAACGACAGAGAAGCGCGGTAAGAAAAACGGATTCTTGATAAGGTACCCTGCGGTTACCTCCCAGAGGAGGAGAACCAGGATGAGTGGTAGCAGCGAGAGTCCGTTCTCGCGTATCACTGCCGTTGGCTTCATGCTCCTTCTAACGGGTTAGTTCGTCGTACAAGCTGGTATCGAAGATCTCTGTCTCTCCGAGCACCGCGATTCCCTGGCCCTCGTAGCGCTCCCTGTCCATGTCATAGATGACGCTCGCATATGCGAGTGCTGACTCCACCTCGAGGTGCGGGTCGTCAGTCCAGTGCATGTCACTGACGTTCAACGAGCGTTTGATCGTCGCCACGTCCGCTCCCTGCAACTTCGCGTAAATCTCCGCAGCCTCGTCGGGATGCGCGAGCTCGTAGTCCGTCGCCCGTATATGCGTCTTAATGATCTGCGAGACGATATCGGGATGCTCGCGTATCATATCCCCGCTCGCGACCAGACAGCAGCAGGCGTGATCTGGCCACATCGTGCCGGACCACTCGACGATTACGCCGTTACCTTCGGTCTCGATGATCGTCGGCGTCGGACTCGGCAGGAATACTGCATCGACCGTTTTGGCCCCGATCGCCGTGGCCGCGTCGCTCGGCCCCATTGCCTTCAGATCCACTTCCGTCTCGGGATCTATCCCGTTATCCATGAGCCATTTCGAGAGCACGGTATACTGAATCGAGCCGGGCGGGAAGGTCCCAATTGCCAGTCCCCGCAGCGATTCGGGGCCCGTGTAACTGTCCGCGAGCTCCGGACGGAGTACCAGTGCGGAGCCCTGGGTTTGAACGCCGGCGATGATCTTCGCATCCAGGCCTTCGTACATCGCCGCGATCGGCGGTGCGGCCCCCACATAGGCAGCCTCGAGCTCGCCAGAGAGCATAGCGTGCATCTCCGGAGGTCCCGATGGGAACTCCTTCATGACAACCTCGGTGACACCAAACTGAGCCAGGTCCTCTTCCCACCAGCCCTGCTCAGCCGCAACCATCGCGGCGAGCTGATGCGTGCTCGGCTGATAGCCGATAGTGATGGTCGTGATCTCTCCAGACGTCTGGTCCTCCAGACATCCGAGCGCCATCACCGCCATTACAACCGCTCCCATAGCCAATAAGCCTATAACAATTCTTCGTTCCACATTACTTCACTCCTAACCTTTTTTATTTATGTCTCGATACGTTCTTGTTATTGCTTGATATCTGGAAGATAGGGTAATAAAAGGATTACTATTCTGGGTATGAATTTACCCGATTGTATAATTCAGCTGGCAAGGATTTATATATTAAACGGTGGAAATTACCCTAAACGGCACGACTGAGCGCCACTCTGAAGCGCCGCTTCAGCGCCGCGGCCCGTACGGGGATGTTCCCGACGTCGGCATTGCCTGGTTTAACCGTAACGTGGAGAAATCGCGGACCTCGCATTTCGTATAACCGTTCCAAAATGGTTCGCAATTCAGCTTCTGTAGTAGCCCTCAGGACGGTCTCGATGCCCGCACTGAATGCCATCAGTTCCACATCCATGTACGGTGCCGGTTGGTCGCCGGTGCTGCCCCAGGTGCCATTATCCAAACAAACAACGCTCAGATTCTCCGGCCGCATCTCGGCGACGAGCGGTAAAATGTTGCTCATCTGTAGACTGCCATCGCCATCCAGCACCAGCGTCTCTCGTCGTGTCTTCAACGAGACACCCAGCCCGATCGGAGTGACTTGGCCCAAACTGCCGAGCATGTAAAAATTCAACTCGCGATCTTTAGCGGCATACAGCTCCTTGCTCGGCACGCCTATGTTGGCGATTACAGCTTCTTCGCGCAGATACTCGGCGATTATCCGTATCGCATCGTATCTGCTCAGCTCGGGCTTTCTACGGTCGCAGGTGTAATTAAGGACACGCATCGTCTCGTACTGCGGAACTGTAATCGCTGGTATCCATTCATCACGGTCCCAGGCCCGCGGCGAGATGAGCGCGATATGCGGGCGTTCATTGTCGAAAGCGTCTTGAATGATGTCCTCTACTGATCCTAGCTGTGATACATCCTCTATGATCGTGTGTTTCAGATCCAGCGCATCCAATAATTTCGGCAGCGCCTTCCCCAGTGGAACCTGCGCCTCGATGCGCTCATCGTACACACCACGCCAGCTCGCCAGTATCGGCAACGGCAGCCTGTACGTGACGGTAAGCGACATGAGGGCATTGAGTAACGTACCCAGACCGGTGCTCTGGATGATCATGAGCGGCTTGCCACCCGCGAGATAAGCGCCTGCAGAGATCCCAACGCCGTTCTCCTCCCGGTTCAAACCGAGATGACAGAGTGCTTGATCGTGCGCTG
>CAZFWT010000002.1:0-36327 GCA_964522635.1 uncultured Halobacteria archaeon
TCTTCCACGTTCCGACGCGCTTTCGCGATATGCATGCACCAGTTACTGAAGAGCACTACCATAACGTTTATCCCGGATGAGTGTATACAGTGAATTACGTGTGGAGAACATAACAGCTACCCGCATGCTCGATTCAGCAGGCGGTGGACTAATATGCTGACCACTGAGAACGTTCTGGAAAAGCTCGATACGCATAAAAATAAACTGAAGTCGTACGGCGTGAAGCGAATAGGGCTCTTCGGCTCCCTGACACGAGGTGAGCAAACGCCGAAGAGCGACCTCGATATACTGGTTGAATTTGAGCGAGGCAAGAAGACTTTTGATAATTATATGGATCTGAAAATCTTCCTGGAAGAACTATTCGCCTGTAATGTCGATCTTGTGGTCAAGGAAGCGATAAAACCAGCTTTGAAAGAGTCGATTCTGGAGAGTGTGAAGTATGCCGCGGGAGTATAAAGCATACCTTAATGATATTGTGGACGCGATCAACAGGATCGAGCGGTACACTAATACGATCTCTTTTGATGATTTTGCTGAGGAGGGGCTGATACAGGATGCTGTAGTGAGGAATTTAGAAATTATTGGTGAGGCCGCAAAAAATATCCCTATTGAAACCAGGAATAAGAAACCGGAAATCGAGTGGCAGAAGATAGCAGGCCTGCGAGATATACTTATTCACGCTTATTTTGGTATTGATGTCGAAATCGTTTGGGATATTGTGATAACCAAGATTCCTGAACTCAAGAAACTGATTTCACTCATGGCAGCTGAGGCAGAAGAATGAATGGGCGTAAGGACGAATAGTATACCATTACAGCCCCGCTATTCATCAACGTGCACCGGGAAGGAGTGCCAGCATGAAAGACTCGAATATGAAGATTGATGTCGAATACCTGGAGTTCCTGTGGCCGATGCGGCACTATCTGATCACCTGCGGTGACCTTCTCGCAGGAACAGCGAACATCATCGCGGTCAGCTTTTGCATGCCCGTCTCCAAAACACCGCCGCTCATCGCCTGCGCTATCGGCCGCAGCGCCTATTCCTGTGAACTCATCGAACGCACCCAGGAATTCACCGTGAATGTGCCGTCCAGAGAGCTTGAGCCAAAGGTCTACTACTGCGGGTATCATTCCGGCGCTCACGTCGATAAATTCAAAGCGACCGGCTTGACCCCCCTTCCCGCACGGCAGGTAAAAGCGCCCATCATCGCTGAGTGCGTCGCGTGGATGGAATGCACCGTTCAGCAGGAGGTAGAAACCGGGGATAAGAACCTGTTCGTCGGTGAAGTGCTCGAAGCGTATGCAGAGGACGCGGTGGTGCATAGAGAACGAACAGTCGAGTATGCGCAGGGCGACTTCCCCCGGAAGGTCTATGGGACGCGGTTTGGCGGGGTATGACACGATCCGGGAGGAGGCGTTACGTTAAACGATGGCGCAAAAGAGCAGAGAACAAATACTGTACATCAATAACCTGAGAACACTGCTGATTACGCTCATCCTCATGCTCCATATCGCCATTACCTATGGCGCTAGTGGCAGTTGGTATTACTATGAGCACACCGGTGATGTGCTCTCTATAGTTCTGCTCACGCTCTTCAATAGCGTGGTGCAGGCCTTTGTACTGGGATTCTTCTTTATGATTTCCGGCTACTTCACGCCCGGATCCTTCACCAGAAAGGGCGCGAAAACGTATCTGAAGGACCGATTTGTCCGGTTAGGCATCCCGCTGGTGATCTATTTCTTCGTGATCAATCCGCTCATCTTGTACGCGCTCTATGTTAGGTCGAGGGGGTACTCGGTACACTTCCTGGATTTCTTCGGATCCGGTCCGCTCTGGTTTGTGCAGACCTTACTGATCTTTTGCTGTGGGTATACCCTGTGGAAGCTGTTCTTCCCGGGACAAGCGCATGAAGTAAAGCAGCCGCCGAAAAGCAGGGAGCTCCTCGGCTTCGTTCTTATGCTCTCACTGGCTAATTTTAGTGCACGAATCTGGTGGCCGATTGGCGAGAGCTTCTCCAACCTGCAATTTGGCTTCTTCCCCGGCTATATCAGCCTTTTTATCGTTGGGATTATAGCTTATAACAATAAATGGTTTGATACGTTCAGTGATTCAGTTGGCATGCGATGGCTTAAAATTTCAGTACCTGCTATTCTTCTGTTCCCTGTAATTGGTATTATGGGCGGTGCACTTGAAGACATAACACCGTTTATTGGCGGTATTCATTGGCAATCGCTGTTTTATGCTACCTGGGAAGCTTTTGTGGGCACTGGTCTGATAGCAGGTATATTTGTCGTTTTTCGTACAAAGTATAATGCACAAACGCAATTTACGAAGAACCTATCGGATAACGCATATACAGTCTTCATAATTCATGCCCCGGTCATTGTCGCCGTATCGTACGCCATGAGAAACGTGCATATCTTTCCGCTGCTGAAATTTGCTCTTGTGTCGTTCCTGGCAGTGAGCCTCTGCTTCTCGCTTAGCCATTTTGTTGTACGAAGAATCCCCTATTCCGGCAGGGTTCTATAACATGATGACAGTAACAGACAGCTACGCCACACAGCGCCTGATAAGGGCTAAAGCCCGTACGTACCACCCCTCGCTCCACACGATAGCCGCACCGAATCGGGGCGAGATTAATCAGTGAGCCGCTTGTAGTAGTTATAGTAAAGTGGTAACCATGCCAACCAACGATGGCGCAAATAGGGAGCCCTTTGAATATCTCAGAATAGTCGTTAAGGGCTTCTTCGCGCTCCTGATCACGATAGTGTTTATCTTTATCTTAGCTGGCCGGCTCACCTACTGGCAGGGCTGGGTCTTCAGCATCGTGACCGTACTGCTCGTGGTGGTTCAACTGCTCCTGTTTGCCGGTAAAACCGACCTTGCCCGGGAACGGTTCAAACCCGGCCCCGGCACGAAATGGTGGGACAAACTCTTCTGGGCTCTATACGCGCCGCTCTTCTTCGCTATCGTTATCCTCGCCTGCCTGGATGCCGGACGGTTTCGATGGTCACCTGAATTACCCGTGGCTGTTTATATAACGAGTTACCTTGCCTACATCTACTCGATTTACCTCTATTCCTGGGCGATGTGGGTGAACCCCTGGTTCTCCAGCACGGTACGCATCCAAACTGATCGAGACCAGCAGGTGGTACAGGATGGCCCCTATCGGTACCTTCGGCATCCTGGCTACACTGCCGGTATCTTGATGGCACTGAGTACCGCAGTGGCGCTGGGCTCACTATGGGCCCTGATTCCCGCCGGCCTCGTCGTCCTGTTGCTCATTATCCGCACCTTCCTGGAAGACCGCACGCTTCAAAACGAACTGCCGGGCTATGCTGAGTATGCCCATAAAGTACAATACCGGCTGGTGCCTGGACTATGGTAGATGGAACGAGGATAAGCCGTTTGATGCAGCCTGAAGTAGTAGAGCTGACGTACAAAAACTGTAAATTCCGCATCGCCTATCTGCTCCGTCGTACGCCAGAAATGGCAGTGGTATTCCTTCACGGCCTGGGCTGCTCGAAGCGCGACTTCCAGGATGCCTTTGGTTATCCTGAGTTAGCGGATTACACGCTCCTCACCTTCGATTTCCCCGGATGCGGCGATTCACCCTATCCGGAAAACCTGACACTGAACATCGACTACCTGGTCGAGATCACGCACCGGGTTCTCTCAGCGTTACACGTAAAAGATATCATCCTCATCGGCCACAGTATGGGCGGGCTGGTTGCGCTTCTATATGCAGAACGCTACCACACCAGCGTGCGGGGCTTCATCAACGTCGAGGGTAATCTATCCTCTGAAGATTGCTTCTTCTCTCGTGCCGTCGCACAATCTGCCTTTTCAGACTTTACCACAACCCTATTCCCGGAACTCCAAAACCGCTTGAAGCACGCCGCGAACAGAGGCTTCCGTGAGTACGCCGCGAACCTGGAAAAAGCCAATAAAAAGGCGTACTATGATTACAGTCCCTCCCTCGTCGAGTATTCAGATACCGGTAATCTTCTGGAACGGTACCTCGCACTGGCTATTCCGAAGCTCTTTATGTACGGCGCTGAGAATCGAGCGTTATCCTACCTACCCCAATTAACTGAGCGTGGCTGCGCGCTCGTGGAAATCCCCGCAAGCAATCACTTCCCGTTTCACGATAACCCCGCGGCCTTTTACCATACCATTGCCTCGTTTCTCGAGGCCGCCCACGACACGGTTAAGTAAGCTAAGCCGGATTTCGGGATACACTAAGAAGGCGGTCGAGCCCGTAAGTGCGATATTTAACAACACCCAGCGATAATACTAGTGGTGAGAGCCCCATTGCCGCACGATAAGAGCTGGTATCAGCAGACAATAGAGCAGGTTTTTGAGACACTAGCATCGAATCCTGAAGGGCTTACAGCCGCGGAGGCTCAGGCACGGCTCGCGCGGTACGGCTATAACGAATTGAAATTCAAGAAACGCAGCCCGCTCGTCCGGTTCATTATGCAGTTTCACAGCTCGCTCATCTACGTCCTGCTCGCTGCTGCACTCGTCACGGGCTTTCTCAATATGTGGATGGACACCGCGGTCATCCTTGCGGTCGTCTTCGCCAATACCATCATTGGCTTCATTCAGGAAGGGAAAGCGGAAGCAGCCTCAGAAGCACTCAAGAAGTTGATGTCGCTCGAGTGCACCGTGATCAGAGGTAGCCGGGAGGAGATCATCCCTGCACGCGAGTTGGTGCCGGGCGACATCGTTCTGCTGGACGATGGTGACAAGGTACCCGCAGATCTGCGGCTCTTCTACTCCAAAAACCTCCATGCAGACGAAGCGACGCTCACCGGCGAGTCCGTTCCAGTCTCAAAAAATACAAAACCCATCCCCAGGTCTGATCTGCCACCCGCCGATCAGCGCTGCATGGCTTTCAGCAGCACGTTCATCACCCGGGGCTCGGGAAGGGGCATTGTCGTGGGCACCGGTAAGGATGCCGAGATCGGCCGGATCGCGGAACTGATGCAGGAGACCGAGGAGATTGCAACGCCGCTCACCCGTAAGATGGCCGACTTCACCCGCTTGCTGGTCATCGCCATTCTCGCCATTGCCTTGCTCAACTTCATGCTGGCCGTCATCTTTGGCTTTCCCCCCGTCTATTCCTTCCTCGCCTCCGTATCGCTCGCGGTCGCCGCCATTCCCGAAGGGCTGCCCGCGATTCTCACCATAACCCTGGCCTTCGGTGCCATGGTCATGGCGCGGC
Organism: uncultured Halobacteria archaeon; assembly: GCA_964522635.1. Lineage (GTDB taxonomy): Archaea > Halobacteriota > Syntropharchaeia > Alkanophagales > Methanospirareceae > JACGMN01. The sequence continues at coordinate 5,231 of CAZFWT010000002.1, forward strand.
GGAACGCGCTCGTCAAGAACCTCCCCGCAGCCGAGACACTCGGCGTTACCACCGTTATCTGCTCTGATAAGACCGGCACACTCACCCGGAACGAGATGACGGTCTCCTGCATCTACGCCGGGGGAACGCGGTACACAGTAACGGGTGGCGGCTACGAGCCAGAAGGCGCTTTTATGCGCGGAGACCGCACCATCGAGCCCGCAAAGGAGCATGAAGAGTTCATCGAGACTCTGAGAGCAGGCTATCTCTGCAATAATGCCGAGCTCGAGTATGACCGAGAAACCGAGCGGTACAGCATCATCGGCGATCCCACCGAAGGTGCCCTGGTCGTCTCAGCGCGGAAAGCCGGAATCTCCGATGAGCGTGCGAAACTGGACGAGATACCCTTCGTCTCCGAGCAGCAGTACATGGCCACGCTGCATGAAGGCACCGACGGCAACCTCATGTACGTCAAAGGCGCGCCGGAACGGATCCTCGCAGTCTGCGAAAACCAGTTGATCGAGGACAGGGTGAGGCCGCTGCGCCGTGATGAAATAGCGAGTGCGGCCGGCGAGTTCGCGGGCAACGCCTTGCGCGTTTTGGGCATGGCGTATAAGCGTGTGCCGCGTGAGAAGAAGGAGCTCGAGCCCGAGGACGTAACGGGACTGACCTTCCTCGGACTCCAGGGAATGAGTGATCCACCCCGGGATGAGGTCATCGATGCCGTTTCCAAATGCAAGCGCGCGGGCATTCGCGTCGTCATGATCACCGGTGACCATGCGCAGACCGCGAAAGCGATTGCACAGCAGATAGGCATCGCCGCCGAATCAGATCGCGTCTTGAACGGCGCAGAGCTCGAGCGGATGAGCGATGATGAGCTCTTCGCGCTTGTGGGATCCGTCTCCGTCTATGCCCGGGCCGCTCCCGAGCACAAGTTCCGGATCACCCGGCAGTTGCAGCGGCTGGGGCATATCACCGCCGTCACGGGCGATGGCGTCAACGACGCGCCCGCGCTCAAAGCCGCGGACATCGGGATTGCCATGGGAATCAGCGGCACCGAAGTGAGTAAGGAGGCTTCGGACATCATTCTCACCGACGATAACTTCGCGAGCATCGTTGCCGCCGTTGAAGAGGGCCGCTATGTCTATGACAACATCCGTAAGGTCATTCTGTACACGCTGCCCACCAACGGAGGCCAGACGCTCCTGATTCTGGGTGCCATTCTACTCGCACCCTTCCTCGCCATCTTCAATCCGCACCTCGGCGGGAATCTCCCGATCGCGCCCGTTCAGATCCTCTGGATCAATCTCCTCGATGCCGTCGCGCTCGCACTCCCGCTTATCAGGGAGCCAAAGGAGAAAGGTTTGCTCCAGCGGCCACCCCGCGACCCCGAAGAGCGGATCACTGATCCGCCGTTCCTCCGGAAAGTCGGGGTCGTCTCGCTCGTCATGGCCCTTACCGGTTTCCTCATGTTTTATCTCGCCACAAATAGCTGGGCGAATGATTCCAATGTGCTGATGAAGGCCCAGACCGCAGCCTTCACCACGGTCATGCTCGTCCACATCTGTTATCTCTTCACCGCACGCTCGATCACCGAATCCGCATTCTCGTTCAGCCCCTTCTCGAACAAGTGGGTGCTCATCGGCGTGGCACTCACGCTCGGTCTGCAGTTCACAATCATCTATGCCCCACCGGTCATCGGCATCAATCCCTTGAGCACCGCACCGCTACCCGCCAAATACTGGCTTACCATGATCGCGATCGCGCTCCCCATCTTCTTCATCATCGAGCTCGAAAAGTACCTGACGAAGCGGTTTGGAAACGCGCATACATAGCGCGCCCTGTAACGAACTCCCGAGCATCGGCCTTTGTTCGCGACGAATAACGTTCGGGACTCTTATTATGCGCGGCGCTTAATGCTTATCTTATACTACCTTTGGACGATGCGACGGGTAATCTGGTGGCTGATCGTTGGTACGAAAGGCGGGGTGAATCGTGCACGGATACTACGCGCCTTAAAGGAACGACCATACAACGCCAATCAGCTGTCCGATGTCCTGGAATTGGATTACAAAACGGTGCGCCACCATCTCAAAGTCCTGCTGGAGAACAAAGTGATCGCCGAAGCAGGAAGCGGATATGGCACGGCATATTTCTTGTCAGACGGCATGGAGAGCGAGTATGAGGTCTTTAAAGAGTATCTGGACAAGGTATGGAACAAATTTAAGCGCGGGGGAGAGAAGGAGTAAGAGGTGAAGGGAAGAGGATGCCACCAGAACCGGTGCCACAACTGTGGCTCATGAATCTCCAGGCGCTGATCGCGCTGGGCAACGTGCTCCTCCTGCTCGCATTGCTGATCATCTACGCGAAGAACTACGAGCAGATCAAATCGAAGTTCGCGCTCGGCTTGATCGCCTTTATCGTCCTGCTCATCGTGCAGGCATTCACCTCTAATCCCTTCCTGCGCGCCGTGTGGGGCTTCCGCCATATCCACGCGCTGGGGCTACTCATCATCGTGCCCGTTCTCTTCGAATTCGTGGCCCTGGCGATACTGCTGTACATCAGCCTCAGACCCGACTAGCAGGCCTGGCGACGCGACTATCTGGCCGAATTTGGGTATGATTCGGGCGGAATTTGGTAAAAAACAAATGCTTATGTCTAGTTATTTGGAACTATTAACCGTGGCAACACATCGAGTAAAGAAAAAAATAGGAGGTGCAGAGCACGAAGATGAAACGAAAACTGATTGCTGGTATACTGGCGCTGGCACTCATCGCGACAGCCTTCGCCGTGGTGTCCGCACAGATCACCAGCGATGATGCCGCACCACGGGGACAAGGTGGATGGTTCGGTGCTCACGGTGGACTGGGGCAGTTGACGGACGATGAGAGGCAAGAGATGCAACAACAAATGCAGCAGTTCCGGCAGACACTCGCTGAGCAGTACGGCATCGACTTGACAGACGAAGAAAGAGAGGAAATGCAGAACCGATTCCAGGAGAAGCAACAGGAGCAACAACAGGAAATGGAGCAGTTCCGGCAGGAGCTAGCTGAGCAGTACGGCGTCGACTTGACGGACGCGGAGCGAGAAGAAATGCAGCAAAAAATGCAGCAGTTCCGGCAGGAACTAGCTGAGCAGTACGGTATCTCATGTCCAGCAGGCCCGCAATTCGCGGGTGAAGGGGGCTTCGGTCCGCGCGGACCTATGGGCCGAGAGATGCAGGGATTCCAACACGGACCGGGATTCGGTGAATGCCCGCCTACTCCTCCAGATCTGGAGGAATAGCTGAACCAAGACAGTACAGCCGCCATGAATGAGATAGAAAACGAGTGTGTGGTGCGTGGGTTCTTCTCTTCTCCCACGCACCTTTTTTCGCTTTACGGTGGTGTTAGCACGACGAGGATAGGAACCAGAGGTTGGAAGAGTATTTTAAGTATGCTGCCAGCAATAAATACACGCAGACCAAACGCGCAAGGAGAGGATACCAGGAGATAACAATGCCACCAATTCCTATGCCACCACCAGAAACATGGCTCACCAATTTTCACGCGCTGATTACGCTCGGAAACGTTATACTCTTACTCTGTCTGCTCGCTCTCTATATCAAGAACTACGAGCAGATCAAATCGAAGTTCGCGCTCGGCTTGATCGCCTTTGTTATTCTCCTGCTGGTGCAGGCGATCACCTCGAACCCGTTTATCCATCTTGTGTGGGGCTTTCACCGTCTCAGTGCCCTGGGCTTGCTCAAGCTCGTGTCTGAATGGTTTGAATTTGCGGCACTGGCGATACTGCTGTATATCAGCCTGAAACCCGAGTAGCCCCGCTATGATAAGCGCTAACAGCTCATTAGAAGGGTTCCAAACGAATTTGGTACAGATTTGGGTGGAAATTGGTAAAAAAGGAAGACTTATGTGATGTTATTTCTAACCCCCCTGTGGGAAACAGCACCTTAGATGAAACGGAAAAATAACGTGAAGTGAAGAGAAGATGAAAGCGAACGCAGCAACTGTTGAAAGAGCAATGGAAGTAGCACAGCATTTCCCCACGTCCTGTCGAGGGGCTCATAGTCAACGCGGAGTGCGGGCTCCGCTCGGGGGTATGCTATGAGCCCCTCGGGTACAGATGCGGTCATCCAGCTAGAAGCAGTCTGGAAAATCTATCAGATGGGTGACGTTCAGGTGCAGGCGCTCCGGGGCATTGATCTGACGATAGAGCGCGGCGAATTCATCGCGATCGCAGGTGCCAGTGGCAGCGGCAAGAGCACGATGATGAACCTCATTGGCTGTCTGGATCTGCCGAGCAAGGGAAAAATACGGCTGGACGGTGCCGATATCGCAGGGTTCCACGAGTCGCAATTGGCGCAGATACGCGGTAAGAAGATCGGGTTCGTATTTCAGCAGTTCAACCTGCTACCGACGTTGACCGCGCTCGAGAATGTGATGCTGCCCCTGGAATTCCAGGATGTCGACTCCGCACAGGCAAGGGAGACCGCGCTCGAGCTGCTCGAGCTGGTTGGGCTGGGCGATCGCGTGCACCACCTGCCGTCTCAACTCTCGGGCGGGCAGCAGCAGCGCGTGGCCATCTCGCGCGCACTGGCCGTTGACCCTGACATCATCCTCGCCGACGAGCCAACCGGGAATCTGGACAGCAAGACCGGCGAATTCATCATGAATTTGCTGGCCGATATCCACCAAAAAGATAGCAAAACGATCATTCTGGTCACGCACGATTTCTACCTGGTGACGCGAGCGGAACGGGTGGTGTACCTCAAAGACGGACTAATCGAGCGCATAGAGCACAACCATAACAACTGAGGTGACGAACATGCTGATTTGTGAAGAATGTGTTAATTATTTCCTGGGGTGCCCGGTTAGTAGCTATCCGATACGTTATGGCTTGTGTGAACTTTGTGGAAACAAAGCGCACTGCTACGATATGCACATCCCCAAAAACAAAACAAATGGGAGTGATAAAATGCATAACGCAGCGGATAATATAAGAGAAGCTATACGGGTGCTGTATTATCCTGATATCGAAAAAAACGATGGGTTGAAATTAGCGGACTATACAATAAGAAAAGTATCTGGCAGAACACCAGAAGAATTAGCTGAGTTAGTATTACAAAGGGAGGTAAAATAAAATGATAAAGAAACTAGTATGTAGAAACAACATGACAATTGTACTGGCTTTGTGCAGTATAGTAGCAGTGCTCGCGTGTCTCGTTGCTCCCATAAGCGCGGGCACCGATGCAAACGTCGTTATAGCAAATGTAAAGCCTACGAAAGTCCTGCCCGGAGAGACGAAAACGCTGACCGTTACCCTTCAGAATGGAGGATCCTACGATGCAAAGCACGTAACGCTTAATTTCCAGGAAAGTCAGTATATCTCGGTGGTTGGCTCGTCAAGCGTCTATGCCGGCTCGATAAACGGGTGGGGCTCCAAAGACGTGACCGTCACGGTTCATATCGCGAAGGGCGCGCCAAGTGGGTCCTATGCCATTCCGGTCTCCTGCACGTTTGATCAATATTATAGCGCGGGTGGAGAAGCGGTTACCGAGGCCATGCCCGAAGTCACCTATTCGATCGTGCTCACAATAACGCAGGGCGCGATCATCGATATCGCTGACATCACCCCGACAGAGCTGAAGCCCGGTGAGCTGACAGCGCTGCAGTTTACCATCGCTAATATCGGCTCCTATCCCCTGGAGGATATGGTCTTCTCGTGGACAGAAGCAAACGGCGTTATACTCCCGGTCAATTCCGACAACGCGAAGCACATCAGTCACATCGGAGTCGGCGAATCAATCGTGGTGGAGTACCTGGTTGCGGTCGATGTGGGTGCCGATGCCGGCCTGTACCAGTTAGACCTGACCCTGGAGTTCGAGGATGAGCGCGGTGGCTCGAGATCGATGAACACGACTGCGGGCATCGTCATCGGCGGCGGGACCAATTTTGATGTCACCCTCTCCGAGAGCTCAGATAGCCAGGTCTCGCTTTATGTCGCAAACACGGGCAATAATCCCGCGTATTCCGTGACCGTTAGAATTCCTGAGCAAGACCAGTTCACGGCTCAGGGTAGCGCCGCCTCGATCGTCGGCAATCTCGACAAGGGAGACTATACCATCGTCTCATTCGAGGTGACGTCCGCAGGCCCATCCGCGTTCGGAGTCCCGGGTCCCGGAGAAGAGGGGCAAATGGCGGAATTCTCATGGGAAGACCGGGAGAGACTGAGAACTGAGTCCTCGCCGCGGAACAGCTCGATGAACCAAAACCTTCTGGTCGCAATCGAGTACACCGACGCGACCGGCGTGCGGCAAACGGTCGAGAAGGCCGTGCCGGTTCAGCTCCAGGCGGCGAGTTCAACTACGACCGCTACGGCTGCGGGTCCCGGCGGCAGGTACACGCCAGGGCGGCAACAAAGTGCCTTGAACACCACTACGGTGATCGGTGCACTACTCGCGCTCGTTGCGATCATCAGTGCCGGCGTGCTCTTTTACCGGTACAAAAAACGAAAAGCGAAGAACGCGGTGCTGACCGGATCTGCACGCGAGAAGAACGAGTGAAAACGATGAAACCGCGCAAGTCACTCAAACTAGCCCTCAATATCATCGTCCACAGTAAGCTGCGCAGCTGGCTGACCATTATCGGGATCGTCATTGGGATCGCAGCCGTCGTCGCCATCGTTTCCATCGGTGAGGGCATGCAGGCGGGTGTCGAGAGTCACCTTGGCGGGCTCGGGGCTGAGCTCATCACCATCTCACCCGGCGGCGGGCGTGCTTCTGCAGGGTTCCGTGGCCTACCTGGCAGGCCGGGAGGCGGTGAAACCGCTACTGCTACGGAGGCCGAAGACCTGACCAAAAAAGACGTTCAGGTACTCCGGACTATAGATGGCATTGCCGCCATTCAAGGCACCGTTTCCGGCACGGGGGAGGTGTATTACCTCGGTGAAAAAGCAACCATCTCGATCGAGGGCGTTGACCCGCTGGTCTGGAAAGCGATCACCACATCTGAACTGGCATCAGGACGAGTCCTCGGATCGTCGGACTATAACGCCGTTGTCCTTGGCAGCAGCATAGCCGAAGATACCTTCAAACAACCACTTACCGTGAACAGAGTACTCACTATCGAAGGCAAATCATTCAAGATCGTGGGCATCTTAGAAGAAAGTGGCAGTTTTGGTGGGGCGGATCGTACTATAATCATGCCCATTGACGCTGCACGAGACACCCTGGAGGACGTTGGCGACGATGAATTTGATACTATTACAATCAAGGCCGCAAACACGGATGATGTCGAGCAGATCATGGAAGAAGCAGCGGAAAAGTTACTGATCTTTCGGCACCTGACTGAGGATAACCAGGATTTCAGGATAACGTCAGCAAAAGCTATGCAGGAGACCATGAGCGATGTCACGCAAACAATGAGCTTGTTTTTAGAAGCCATTGCCGCGGTTTCTTTGCTGGTCGGGTCCGTGGGTATTGCAAACACTATGTTCACGTCCGTGCTGGAGAAGACGAAGGAGATTGGGATCATGAAATCCATCGGTGCGAAGAACGGCGACATCATGATGATCTTCCTCTTAAATGCGGCAATAGTTGGCCTCATTGGGGGCATCATAGGGGTCTGCCTTGGTACCGCTATATCTTCGTTACTGCCGATGCTGGGCATGCGGATAATGGGAATGGGAGGAGAAGTGACGACGGTGGTCACACCTATGCTTCTAATTTATGCGGTTCTCCTTGCCGTCGGCATTGGCGTAGCCGCAGGAGTCGTTCCAGCCCATCGCGCCTCGAAGCTCAAGCCGGTTGATGCGCTGCGATACGAATAAATGAATGAATGAGTTACCGGTCAAGGGAAAAGTTTACGTACTTCCCACACTAATCTAACTTCAGACCTGCGGGTGCAAGGCAGCTAGCCGGTAAGAGGACAACATGAAGACGGCAGGAATACTGTCCCTAATTCTCCTGGTCATAGCCACAGCGACGCCGGTCGCGGGTCTTGCCAGTGACGAGTATTCGTACGCCTTCAACGATACTGAAGGCTACTCCAGCCAGCTCATTCTTGATATTTATGTGGACGAAATCGGTAAAGCGCTCGTGATCGGCTATATCAATGATCCTGAGAGTCTCCCGTTCCTCGAGACCGCGGACTATATCTACGAGAATGAGACACAGCAGCTGTACGCCCTCACGCATGCGCTCACCGAGAAGTCCGGGGACCGATGGACGCTCACCTTCACCACCACGGCTAATTATACCACCTATCAGGTCGTCTTCTATCTGCCCCCGGAGGTCAGTTTGGGCAGAATTAGCTGCTCTGATCAGCTCGAATATCTCGTGTCGACCGCGAACGAGTCACTCGTGGTGGAATTCCACGGCTACGAAGTCCAGGGCCCATACGTGAGGATTGCGTACCAGCAGCCGCTGACAACGCCCACCGGAGCGACGGGTGTCATCGCCTTCGACCCGGGCTACGTTATTATCATCGTGCTGCTCGCCATCGTTTCCATCATGCTGAGCGTCGGCGTTCTGATGGTGCGGTTGGGAGGCGAGCCCGGCCAGGTGGACAAGCCGCAAGGAGTCCCAAGAAAGGAGATCGAGCGAACGCCGGGGATGGCGCGCATCATGGAGACGCTCACGGATCGCGAGCGCGCCATTGTGAACGCGTTGCTGAAGCATAACGGCGAGATGACGCAGGCGGATCTCAGATACGATACGGAGATCCCGAAATCTTCGCTCACCGGTATCCTCCGCACGCTTGAACGCCGACAGATCGTCAAGAAGAAAGCATGGGGGCGGACGAACGTTATCAAACTCACTGAATGGTTCTTATCGCAAAATGGAGGTGAATGAACGTAATGAACGGTTTTTTGAACGATTCGTACGCTGTGTGTTTTTTAAATCGTTCAATAGTAAAGAATAATGGAGGTAATGAGAATTGAGAAGCGGAAAGCGGAAGATAATCTATGCGGCCGTCGCAGCGTTGCTCGTGCTCGTGCTCTCGCTCGGGCTCCTGGGTACCTGCGGCGCGATACCGCTGCAGGCGCAGCATCTGAAAGTAGCGACCAGTGACGCAGCAGACGTGGCACCGGATGCCGCACTCAAGGCGCCGATTGCACTCTTTCACCAGGGAACCGGATTCGCCCTGAACAGGACGAGCGGTGAGTTCCATTTGCTCAGGGTGCAGATCGTGCAGGTGAGAAGCATGCAGCCGGCAGAGGTGCGCGAGCTGCTCGAGTCAGAGAAGAATGTCACGGAGATAAAAGCAGAGCTCATGGCGCAGGAGGGCGAGCAGCTCTATAAGGGCCATCTGCGAATCGATAACCACAATTACCGACTCGAGAATATCAGCGTGAATGCGACTGAAACGGATGAGGAACAAACTAACATCTCGGCCTCTGTCATGTATCCCGCGCTGGATCCCGTGACGGGCGAGACGCTCACGACGGTCGGCGAGCTGATCGTGATGACGAGGAACTACGATGGCGGCCGAATCGGTGAGGGTACGTTGACGATGCACGATGGTGTGTACGACAAGACGTACCAAACGCTGCTCATAGTGCTACAGCCACAATCGCAGCCCAAGAACGTGCGGTAGCCTGGCAGGTGTGGTGAGCGAGCGCACAGCCAGCCCTGAATGCCATGGAGACTCGTAGATACCGGCAGATGGCCCGCTCCTGTTCGGGTCTTCCGATAGCCTGGTTTCCCAACCGGTTTCATCCAAAAACCAATTCCTTTATATAGCCGTGGCAAGTATGTCTCCTTCAGATACCTAAACTCGAGATATAAAGAGGTGAAAGAGAGAGATGGACCTAAAAATGAGACACCAGTTTGCATTTACGCTTTGCTTGCTCTTGCTCCTCACCGGATTGGGCGTGGGCCTGGCAGGGGCGCAGGAAGCAGTCCCCCAAGGCGGTGGCATGACTGAGGGCGCCTGGATCGCACTGGCAACCGCTGCCACCATGATCGGCTCGGCTTTCGCTGCAGGTTGGGCCATTGCAACCACGGGCGTCGCAGCCGCGGGCGCGACCGCAGAGAAGCCTGAAGTCTCTGGAAGAGTATTGATCTTCGTCGCTCTTGCAGAAGCTATCGCTATCTACGGGCTTTTGATCGCGTTCATGCTCTGGACAAAGATATAGCCGCTTTGTTCGCTGAATGCCAGACTGCGCCGTAGAAAGCTAAGCTAAGCTAAGCTAAGTCAAGCTAAGTCAAGCACGTGTAAAATGCACGGTTGGTTAAACCTAAAAGAGAAGATCAAGGGCAATATTTTTTTCCGAGCCCTTCCCTTTGCACTGCTTATCGCTGCTCTCACCATCATCGGCTTATTCGGCGGTTTTACACTCGGCAAAAGCTGGGGCGGTAATATTGCAGGCTTTGCACTCGCCTCCGTGCTCTCACTCCTCGGGTTCTTCATTGGTTTTGGGCTCTCATACATGATTCTGAAGCAGAAATACGACCAGCAATGATGCGGAAACTCTGATTTGTAGCCGTGCGGGAACACGATCACATACATCGACGTTCGTAAACGTGACGGGCAAGGATGGAAAGCGGCAGCGTGCTTAAGAAAGCCGAAAAATCGAAAACGCTTTGAAAACGATGCGCTCTTTCTAATGGTGATTGGCACTGCAACGTATGCGCGCGATTCAGCGGCTGGGGGGAGCCGTCTTTATCTTCACGAGCCTCGCAATGGACGCAGCAGCAGGCCAGTGAAGAGCGCATACGTACGCGCGGGTGGAAGGAAGCGAGCTTCTCGGCGCGGAAAGGAGGCACATACTGCGGGCGCCAGACTGGCAGAAGAGGCGGACAGATGGTGCAAGAGAATTCGTTTTTCTACTCTACATCAGTATCTAACCACTACACAGGAGGTGGTAGTAGATGGCTGAACATCCCTTGGAGATATTTGAGAAACTTGATCCCGAGCTTCTCGAGCTCGTTGCTGAAACACGTGATTTCGCTCTTGCTGACGGCGCTCTCCCTAAGAAGTTTAAGCTCCTTATCGCTATGGCTTTAGATGCTTCAAACGGAGCCACCAAAGGCGTAAAAGCATTAGCTCAGGCAGCTATACAAGCCGGCGCTACTAAAGAAGAGATCACAGAAACTTTGAGAGTCGTCCAATATGTCTGTGGCGCTGGGAGCGTTTATACAGCAGCTCATGCTCTGGCGGCATTATACTAACCCGCTTGCCTAAAAGTTAACCTGGGCGTCGTTTCTCAATACAGAAATGAAACAACTGCATATACTTCATAATTGAGGTGAGAAATAGGCCTGCGTTTCAAGCAGCTAGTAGAGTAGACATAAGTGCAGGTCGGCCTGCGCGCCTAGCATAATGGAGGAAAGATATGAACTGGATACGTGTTCTGTCAGAGCGGGAATTCCCCGAGGGCGAACGTAAGGTGGTCGAAGTGGAGGGCAAGTCGATCCTGCTCCTCCACCACGAGGGCGAAGTGTACGCCATGAACAGCAAATGCCCTCACATGGGCGCCCACCTGGTCAAAGGCAGAATCAGCCCCGATGGGGCAATCATTTGTCCCTGGCACCACAGCGCCTTTGACCTACGCACCGGAGACGTCAAGGAATGGAGCCCGTGGCCGCCCGTCGTGGGCAAAGTCCTGGGTATCATCTCGCGGAAAACGGCCCTGCCGGTTTACCCGACGCGGGTGGAGGAGGGCAGCATTTGGGTTGGACTGGAGTAGGATGAATGACGGGTTCTACCCACATCTGGTTTAGGATTGAAAGCCTCGCCCCGTGAGCGCTGCAGATTCTTCTTGAGCTTGAGATACGCGCTGATTGCCTGATTTAATAACTCGTTCCGGGCATTTTCCCGTTCTTTCTAGACGGCATCGCATAGCATTGAGCTGCAAATAGGTTGGATCACCTGCCAATTCTTCTTCACTCATCGCCGCGTGCGAACGTCCGTGGGTGAGTCGTCCGTGATGGTGACCACGCCCTGATCGAGAAGTGAAATAGTGGACAATGTTTTCTTCGTTGGGCTCGAGATCGTGCGAGAACAACCAACCACCGGGTCGCGCGGCGGCGTGGTGGAGCTCAGAAAAAAGCAATTGATATTTATTTGCCTGAACCCGATTAAGGAATGTGAATGGGCTGCTTCGGCCACAACGGTCCGTGCGCGGACGGAGGTCGAGACGTGAGAGAAATGGTAGCTGAGGAGCGGATAGATGAGATTATTGATCGCTACGAGGGAAAGGAGGGTGTTTTAATTCAGCTGCTTTTGGAGATTCAAAATGAGCTCAACTGGATCCCCAGAGAAGCAATCCAGCGAATAAGCACTAGGCTTCAAATTCCCCTGAGCCGCATTTATCGCATCGCTAGTTTCTATAAGGTGCTGAGCCTGGAGCCGATCGGCCAGCACGTGATCCAGGTCTGTCTGGGCACGGCCTGTCATGTGCGCGGCGGCCCCCGAATCCTGGAGAAGGTCGAGGATATTCTCGGCGTGAAAGCGGACGGGACGACCTCGGATATGAAATTCACGGTCAAGCGGGTGAATTGCATCGGCTGCTGCGCGCTCGGGCCGGTAATGGTAGTTGATGAGGATTACCATGGTAAGTTAAACCCCGGGGATGTGCAAGACATCCTGGCACGTTACGAATAGAGAGAGGGGGGAGAAGAGAGGAGAATTTTTTATGGCACGACTGAAATCCCCTGCGGAATTAGAGAAACTGAGGACCGAGATACAGGCACAACGAGATCCGAAGAAGCCCTGTATCGCGATCTGTGCGGGCACGGGCTGCCTCGCGCTCGGTGTGAAGAAGGTGATCACTGCATTCAAAGAGGGCTTGAAGGAGCGGGGTCTGGCCGACAAGGTGGACGTGCGTGAGACCGGCTGTCCTGGTTTCTGCGAAAGGGGGCCGATCGTCGTCATCTATCCCGAAGAGATTTGCTATCTCCAGGTACAGCCTGAAGACGTCCCTGAGATTATTACCGAAACGATCAAGGGGGAGAAGGTCGTGGATCGATTGGTCTATACCGATCCAGAGACCGGCGAGAAGGCGGTCCATGAATCTGAGATCCCGTTCTACAAGTACCAGAAACGGCTGATCATCGGCGATAATATCACGATCGACCCCAAACGCATCGAGGACTACCTTGCCATCGGCGGGTATCAGGCACTCAGTAAGGTGCTGGTCGAGTACACGCCCGAGCAGGTGATTGAAGCGATCAAGCGCTCGAAACTGCGCGGGCGTGGCGGCGGCGGATTCCCGACTGGAGTGAAGTGGGAATCGACGCGAAAGGCGGCAGGCGAGCCAAAATACGTGATTGTGAACTGCGACGAGGGCGACCCCGGTGCGTTCATGGATCGCGCGCTCATGGAGGGTAATCCGCACAGTATCCTCGAGGGTCTGATCATCGGCGCTTATGCGATCGGCGCGAACGAGGGCTTCCTCTATATCCGCCAGGAATATCCGCTTGCGGTGACGAATGCGAAGATCGCGATCAAGCAGGCGGATGAGCTGGGGCTCCTCGGGAAGAACATCCTCGGCTCGGGCTTCGATTTCACTGTGACCATTCATAAAGGCGCGGGCGCCTTCGTCTCCGGCGAGTCGAGCGCGTTGATGAACGCGATCGAGGGGCGAGTGGGAGAGCCGCGACCAAAATACGTGCACACCTCAGAGAGCGGGCTATGGGACAAACCCAGCGATCTCAACAACGTGGAGACCTGGGCGAACGTGCCGCTCATCATTAATAAGGGCGCTGACTGGTTCGCATCGATCGGCACGGCTGAGAGCAAAGGGACGAAGATCTTCTCGCTCGTCGGGAAGGTGAACAATACCGGCCTGGTTGAGGTCCCCATGGGCACCACGCTCCGGGACATCATCTTCAAGATCGGCGGCGGCATACCGGGCAACAAAGCGTTTAAGGCCGTGCAGACCGGCGGGCCTTCCGGCGGCTGTATCCCCGAGGCATATCTCGATACGCCCGTGGACTTCGACGAGCTCACCAAGCTCGGCTCGATGATGGGCTCCGGCGGCATGATCGTGATGGACGAGGACACCTGCATGGTCGATCTCGCGCGGTACTTCGTAGACTTCCTCTGCGACGAATCCTGCGGCAAGTGCGTACCCTGTCGTGAGGGGCTGAAGCAGCTGCGCGAGATCCTGAACCGTGTCGTGGCCGGTGAAGGGACGGAGGGCGATATCGAGCTGCTGGAAGAGATCAGCGGGGTGATGAAGAATGCATCGTTGTGCGCGCTCGGAACGACAGCTGCGAATCCCGTGCTGACCACGCTCCGCTACTTCCGGGACGAATATGAGGCGCACATCAGGGATAAGCGCTGCCCTGCGCTCGTCTGCAAGGGACTCGTCAGTTATTATATCGAGCCCAGCAGGTGCAGGGCGTGCTTGCTGTGCCTCAAGGTCTGCCCCGTGGACGCGATAGAGGGCGATAAGAGAGTGATCCATGTGATCGACCAGGCGAAATGCACGAAATGTGGCTCCTGTTTCTACCAGTGCCCGCCGAAATTCGGCGCCATACTGAAGATCTCGGGCGAACCGGTCCCGCCCCCGCTGCCAGAATCTGAGCGGCGGCTGCCCAGAAAGACTGCGGTGAAAGAGGGGGGCGGAGGAGAATGAGCGAGGTGAGCTTGAAGATCGACGGGCAGGAGGTCACGGTTCCGGCTGACACGACGATACTGGAAGCTGCGCGCGAGCTCGGAATTGCGATCCCCACGCTCTGCTATCATCCGCTCGTAGAGCCGTTTGGCGCGTGCCGGCTCTGCTCCGTGAAAATAACCAGACGCGGGCGCAGCAAGATCGTTACCGCCTGTAATTATCCGGTTGAAGACGGCCTGGTCGTGGAGACAAGCACACCGGAGATCATCGCGATTCGGAAACTCCTCATCGAGTTGCTGCTCGCTCGGTGCCCTGAGGTGCCGGTGCTCCAGGAGCTGGCGCGGGAATACAATGTCAGTACACCGCGCTTCCCTCAGGGGGATGATACGTGCATCCTCTGCGGCCTCTGCACCCGTGTCTGTGAGGAGCGTGTGGGCGTGAGCGCGATCAATTTCATCAATCGCGGCGTGAACCGGCAGATTGACGGCCCGCTCGACGATTCGCTTGAGATCGGTCTCTCTGATGTCTGTATCGGGTGCGGCGCGTGCGCGTACGTCTGCCCCACGGGCACCATCAAGCTCGAAGACGTGTATAAGCACATACGGAGCACGTTCCCGTACCCCGCTGTTGAGGAACGGACCTTTGGGCGGCATCGAACAGACGACGAGTTCCTGGGGATTTATAGCGCGAGCTATGCGGTACGGGCAACGGATGAGACAACCCTGCAGCGGGCGCAGGACGGCGGGGCGGTGACCGCGCTGCTTGGTTATGCGCTCGAGGAAGGGCTCATCGATTGCGCAGCCATCACTGTTGCAGATCGTACCTGGGAGCCGAGCACGAAGATCGTGCGGAGTTATCGTGAGCTCAAGGAAGGTGCGGGCACGAAATACACCCATTATCCCTCCGGCATCGGGGTCGTTGACGCCGCTATCGATGGCTGCAACCACATCGGGTTCGTGGGCACGCCCTGTCAGATCGGCGGGATACGGCGCGTCACCACCTCTGATCAGCCATACAGTATTGAGAAGGAGCGCATCAAACTGCTGGTCGGATTGTTCTGCATGGAGACGTTCACGCAGGAGCTGATGGCGTACATTCAGGACAACGTGCTCCCGGTAGAGCAGGTGAAGAAGCTGGACATTAAAGGTAAGGAATTCCACGTCTACGACACGACGGGAATCTTGCACGTCGTGCCCTTTGATGCGGTCGAGGGTTTCGCCAACGCTGGCTGCTTCGCCTGCCCCGATTATACCGCGGAACTGGCTGATATCTCCGTCGGATCCGTGGGCTCGGAGCCCGGATGGTCCACGGTGCTGACGCGCACTGAGCTTGGCGAGCAACTGCTCCAGGGTGCTCGTGCAAAGGGGTACGTAGAAGTAACCGAAGACGTAAAGCTTAAGGAAATCGAGCGGCTCACGAAGATCAAGCGCCGGAGAGCTGAGCAGAACCGCGAGTGAGGAAATCGGCACGAGCTCGCTTGTCTATGGTGGTGGAGGCAGGGCTAATGATCGATGCCTATGACTTCGGGCGGATTGTCATCGACGGCACGACGTTCACGAGCGATGTGATCATCTATCCCGACCGAATTCAAGATCACTGGTGGCGCAAAGACGGGCACGTTCTCTCGCAAACCGACGTGAAGTCGATCGTGAAAGAGCAGCCTGAAGTGCTGATCGTCGGCACGGGCAAATACGGCGTTATGAAAGTGCCCGAGCAAACGCGGCGCTATATCGAATCAAAGGGCATTGAAGTGCTCACCGAGCCGACGGAGCAGGCCTGCAAGCTCTACAACCAGATCGCGCAGAAGAAACGGACGATCGCGGCGTTACATCTAACCTGCTGATCGGCGATCAGTTAGTAGCACCCGATTTCTAACGAAGCCGAAACCGCAGAATTTTAAAGGAGGTACGGGCCGGCGAGCATGATAACAATGGCGGAGAAGATAAAGAGCGCGAATAAGGCGGCAATGCCCCTAGCAACCTTTTCCTTGCGCTGCTCTTCCTTTATCCCCAGGTGCACGACAGGATAGAGCATCTCCCGAAAGACATAGCCGCCGTCGAGTGGAATGGCGGGCAGGCAGTTGAACAGCCCCACGTAGAAATTGATCCAGCCGATCCAGAAGAGAATATCGGCAATCCAGAAGACTGCGCCCCCCATCACAGCAACGGTGCCCACAGGCTCGAAGAGCTGTGCGAGGAGCGGGGTAAAGCCCCCGAAGCCCGTCGGCAGCGGGGCGATCGGCATAATGGTCAACCACAACCAGCTTGCCAGCCACTGACGTGGTGAGAGCGTCAGAAACGACGCGGGAATGCCGCGCAGGCCGTTGAGGTACTCCCGTGTCGGGAATCCGAAGACCAGCATCCCCCGCGGGCTCGACGTGGTCGTACCGGCGACGATCACCCCCATGTAGCCCGTTTCCTCTCCGGACGGCGATTCGGCCAGCATTACCGTAACCGTCGTCGCGTCGGTTTGCACCTCGATCACCTGCCCCGGTACGGTGGTATTCATGAAGACGCTGAAGTCCGTGTAGCCCGTTATGCTCACATCATCAATACTCGTTATGCGCATGCTCTGGGTGAGACCCGCCTGGTCGGCAGGCAAGCCAGCCACGACATCGAAAATGAACAACCCGGTGCTGCTGGTGGTTCCACCAGGCACTGCGAATGCACGTTCCTCGCCGTTTTTCTCCAGTACCACAACGGTATGCTCCACCTCTGTGCTCAATGCCGCGGTAAGCGCCTCTACGGTCGTCATCGATGTGCCGTCAACTCGGGTGATGAACACCTCGGGCGTAATTCCAGCCAGCTCCGCGGGACTGCCCTTTGCGACCTGATAGACGTACAGCACGTTCTCGTCCACTGGTTGGATCGAGAAGAGAATGGCAAAGAAGAGCGTAAATGCGAGCACAGCCACGCAGAAATTGCTTGTCACGCCGGCTGAGAGGATGCGTGTGCGCTCTCGTGAGCTGGCCACTTTCTTGGATGGTTTCTCAGGTTCTCTGGACTCGGACTCGGACTCAGCCTCAATAACCACTTTCCCCTTCTTCCGCTCTTTACGCTCACTCTCGCCGAACAGTTGCTCACTGTCTGGCTCCGCAAATGCGCCGATCGGCACGATGAGCATGAGAAGCCCCATCGACTTCACCTTGATCTTCTCGACCGTGCTCAAGACGGCGTGCGAGAGCTCATGGACCACCAGCGCGATGACAAAACCCACCCATGCGCACATCGGTATGAATTCGTTCAACCCGGGTATGAGCAGCCAGTTTCTCGGCTCATTGATCGTCGTGGGCTCGGGCTGCAGAATGAAGGTACTGTACGCGCCATAAATGACGAGAATGAACATGAAGATCATGGCAATGAGCACCAAACCGGTGCCGATAGTGGCATAAACGCGCCAGAAACGCTCCCTCCGCGTCCCTCGTGACAGCCGCTCCAATAAATGCTCACCACGCTTCGTTCTGATCATAAGCACGGGACCGGCTGTGGAGATGTTATACCGCTCCAAAATGCCCTTCCTATCGAGCAAAATCACGATGAGCCAGTAAAGGAGGAAGAGATTCACCAGCAGCATCCAGAAATACGGGTTCATGTTCGCTTCCTACGTACCTTACTTGGATAGTGAGCCATAAATAAGTTGGAACGGGGGGTGAGATCGCTCAATTTCATGTCCCTTCGCAGAGTGCTTCCTCGTGTCGTGAAACCTATTTCTGACCACGGCTCTATAAAAAAGATGGCTTATGATCGTTGGAATCGATGATACCGACTCGAGAACGGGCATGTGCACCACGTATCTTTGTGCCGTCTTAGTGGACGAGCTCACGGGTTACGGGAGGGTTTCGATTCCGCGATTGGTGCGATTGAATCCCTGCATCCCGTATAAGACACGCGGCAATGGCGCCGTCGCCTTTGAGATCCACCTTCATAAGGCGAGTTATGAGGATACGGTCAAGGAGCTGATCAAAGCCCGGGTTGGTGAGCTTGCAGAGGTTCACGCGGAGGAGACAAACCCCGGCGTGGTGTTCATTCGCGATGAGAGTGTCCTATGCATGCCCTCCGAGCACCTGCGGAAATTGCAGCAGTTTTACGAGCGGACCGTGAAAGAGGTGGTCACGATTGAACACGCGTTTGCGCTCCTGGCTGAATTGCAGATCGAGCACTATGGTTTGAAGCAGAAACGGGGCGTCATCGGGGCGTTAGCTGCCGCTGCATTCTTCATGCTCCAGCAACGCTACCCGGCGCAGTACGAGCTCACGTACGAGCTGATCGCCTACCGGAAACGGGAGCGCTGGGGCACGCCCCGGGTAATCGACGCAGCAAGCGTGTGGAAAGCAGATGCCGCTACGTATCCGCTGACCTGGGATACCGTGGATTATGCGAATAAGAACCTGGTGTTGGCCCCGCACTCACCCTGTCCTGTCCTCTTTGGCGTACGCGGCGACCGTGTTGACGCCATCGTGCGAGCATACGAGCTCATCAATGCAGAGCCGGTGGAGCGGGAGGCGCTCTTTATCACGAATCAGGGCACGGATTCGCATTTGATCCCGGGAGAAGAAATGCAGGGCACGCTCTCTGATTACCACTCGTACCGCATCGAGGGCACCGTGGTGTCCGAACCGCGAACGATCGAAGGCGGTCACGTCGTCTTCCAGCTCGCGATCGCTCGCCCCAGCCCCAGGGAAGAGCGCATCGACTGTATCGCGTACGAGCCGACGAAGCAGTTCCGCGAAATTGTCCGTAGCTTGCGGGTGGGGGATGAGATAACGGCTTATGGTTCTTTTAAGATCGGGACACTGAATCTGGAGAAGATCGCGGTACGCGCATTGAATATGAAAGCGAAGCGGAATCCACGCTGCGAGCACTGCGGCAAGCGCATGAAATCCGCGGGACGAGCGCAGGGCTACCGCTGCAAGCGCTGCGGGACGTATCGCAGTTCGCAGGAACTCGAGACCGTCGAGCGCGAGCTGGAAGAGGGCTTATACGAAGTTCCGCCCGCAGCACGGCGGCATATCGCGAAACCGCTGATCCGGCTGCGCAACGCTGACTCGCAGAAGATTCACCCGAGCAGGTAGAAAAAGCTTGCGAGCACAGCTAAAAACGGCATTTATGCGCTTGTTCCTGCCGTGCTGCCCGGCGCTTGTAATTACGTCCCGGTTCACCCGGACGACGAGCCCCCGACCAGTATCTTTGTGACGCGAACATGGGGCGCGTATTCCGATACAGGCACATCCTGGCCATCTTTACCGCAGAACCCGATCGTCCCGCGCTTCTTTTCGGTGCCGATCGCATCGATGTTCTTCAGCACGTCCAGAGTCCGCCCGGAGAGCGCGACGTTCTTCAACCGCTTGGTGAGCGTCCCGTTCTCGATCAGAAAGGCTTCCTCAGCGCTGAACTGGAATTCGCCCTTGACCGTGTCCACCTGCCCGCCGCGCATGCCCTTCGCGTAAATGCCGAACGCGATATCCGCACGCATCTCATCGAACTGCCACCCGCCAGCCTCAATTACCGTGTTGCTCATCCGCACGATCGGCAGCTCGGAATAGTCCGCAGCTCGCGCGTTCGCCGTTGGTGCCGCGTCCAACCGACCGGCAGTCTCACGACTGTGGAGATAAGAGACGAGCACGCCGTCTTTGATGAGCTCTGTCCGGCGCGAGCGCAGACCCTCGTCATCGTACAGATAGTAGCCATGGGACGCCTCGATGGTCGGATCGTCAGCGACCGTCAGCCTTTCATAAGCAATCGCCGTGCCCACCTTCCCTTTCAGGATCGATTCACCGTAGAGCACATGGTCAGCCTCCGCAGCATGCCCGAGCGCCTCGTGCATGAAGACGCCCGTGAGCCGGTTGTCCATGATCACCGGCAGCTCGCCGGCCGGCGGGAGCTCCGCATCAAGGAGTCGCACCGCCTTGTCCGCAGCCTTCACGGCGATCATCGTCGGGTCCTCAGCCTCGATGAACTCGAAGCCCGCAACAGCACCGACACTCTCGCGACCTTCCTGGAGCAAAGTACCCCGTTTCGCCACCACACTGGCACGCAGGAAGACGGCCGGCTGCTGCAGCACGATATAACTCCCCTCGGTAGTAGCAATGATCTGCTCCTCGTAACCGTCCAGATAGACGACTGATACGCTCGTTACGAGCGCGGAATGCGCCTTCGCCGCGTCGTACGCGTCCTTGACCATGCGTTTCTTCGTCTCAATACTGACGTCCTCGGGATTGATTCGCGGCTTAAGCGTGAACTCCTCGGCCGTCACGGGCGCATCGGCGAGCCTGATGGCCGCCGTCTGCTTGCCTGACTTGGAGAATGAGAGCGCACGTGCAGCGCTCAGCGCGTTCTCGAAGGTCGCCTGTACCGCAGGTTGCGCCTGATCGTTAGAAGAGGCGAAGCCCCAGGAATCTTTGAAAAGCACACGGACACCCATGCCCTCGTCGATCCCGTAGCTCAGCTCCCGGAAGACTCCGTCCCGGAAATCGAGCGTCGTTGCGTGTCCGCGTTCCAGCCGAATATCTGCGTACGTTGCGTGCTGCGAAGTTACAAAGTCAAGTGCTCGTCGGATCGCCGCTTCCATTACTCTTGTTTTGAGCACGCCAATATTTATAACTTCGGAGCGATAAATAAGAAAGAGATAGCAGAGAGAGCAAAGAAAAAGGGACCGTAGCTCAGACTGGGAGAGCGCTCGGCTGAAGACCGAGTTGTCCCGCGTTCAAATCGCGGCGGTCCCATTTACTGCAGCGGTTGGAGTCATTAAAAAGCGGACGTTTTATATGAGGTGTGCAACGCGCTGGTGTGCATGCTCTTTTGATAAACTCCCTGTGACCCAGGACATCGGTGATCGTGTAATTGCCCCTGGTGCTTATGAACTGAACCTCAAACGCACACCACACCGATCGTCCGCTCCTCTCTCCTCAGCTCGTCCTCAAACGAATCTGCGCTTGTACTCGTTCGCTAACCTTCAGGATCTCCGCCACTCGTTCATCTCTCGCTGTCCTACAGCACTCGCCAGGTCAGCGCCGACTTGCCGTGATCCACGTGCCCCCACGACCATCTGCAGGTTCAGCATCTCAGTCTCACTCCAGAGCCCCTTCTCTCTCATCAACTAGTCCACTAGAAGTTACGAGACGAGCGTTATTCTCTGCGTTAGAGGTTTG
Source organism: uncultured Halobacteria archaeon (assembly GCA_964522635.1). Taxonomy (GTDB): domain Archaea; phylum Halobacteriota; class Syntropharchaeia; order Alkanophagales; family Methanospirareceae; genus JACGMN01. Next base: position 26,922 of record CAZFWT010000002.1, read on the forward strand.
CCCGAGCCGCGAGCCAGAACGGAGCGCGAAAGTTAAATAGCTCCCACATCTTATTCTTATTACCAGACTGGCAACTCGACGCGTATGAAGAAAGAGCTCAAGGTTGTGCCCATCAGCAACGGTACGGTGATCGATCATATCACGGCCGGGCAGGCGCTGAACGTGCTCAAGATCCTCGGGATCCATGCGGGCACCGACGCCGCGCTCAGTGTGGCCATGAACGTGCGGAGCAAGCAGATGGGTAGAAAGGACATTGTGAAGGTCGAGGATCGTGAGCTGAAGCCCGAGGAGGTTGATAAGATCGCCCTGATCGCGCCCAACGCTACGATCAACATCATCCGTGATTCGGAAGTGGTGGAGAAGCACAAGGTCTTCCTGCCACAGTCGATCGAGGGGATCATTCGCTGTGCGAACCCAAACTGCATCTCCAATGTGGAACGCGAGCCGGTGGTCTCACGGTTCATCACGATCAGCGAGCAGCCACTCAGATTCCGGTGCATCTACTGCGAACGGATGATCGAAGACGTCTCCCGATATCTCTGATCCGATGGGGCAGGAGGAGCGACGGAGAGCTCACCTTTACGCAACGAACGCGTGAGGACTGAGTAAATAAATAAATAAAGAAACAGCCGAAAGAACGAAAAAACGGGCCGGTAGATCAGGTGGAAGATCACTCGCTTGGCGTGTGAGAGGCCTCGGGTTCAAATCCCGACCGGTCCATCATCCATCCCTCATCAACAGTAAAAATGGCTGAGAAAGAACGCGGGCCCCACCCCACACTCAGGATCAAGGGGACGAAGAGTCATTCGCTACTGGGCAAGAAGATCGTTCTCGGCGTTACCGGATCGGTCGCTGCGGTACGGGCGTTCGAGCTCGCCCGCGAACTGATACGGCACGGTGCCGATGTGTACAGCGTGATGAGCAGGGCCGCAACCGAGATCATCCATCCCTACACGCTCCATTACGCCACCGGGCACGAGGCGATCACGAAGCTGATGGGCGATATCGAGCACGTGGAGTTCCTCGGCATGGAGGGCTCGGCCGATCTCTTCCTCATCGCGCCCTGCACCGCCAATACGCTCAACAAGATCGCGACCGGCGTCTCCGACACGCCCGTGACCGTCTTCGCCACCACCGCCTTCGGATCCGGCATTCCCATGATCATCGTGCCCGCGATGCACGAGTCAATGTTCAACAGCCCGGTAATCACCGAGAACCTGGAGAAGTTACGCCAGCTCGGGGTCACGGTGCTGGGCCCGAAGATCCAGGAAGGGCTCGCCAAGATCGTCTCTATCGCGGAGATTGTGCTCGCCACTGAGCATATGCTCTCACCCAAGAAGCTCGCTGGCAAGCGCGTGCTGGTTACCGGCGGCCCCACCGCCGAGCCCATCGACCCTGTTCGAATCCTGACCAACCGGAGCTCGGGCCGAACGGGTATGGAGCTGGCAAAGGCGGCCTTCAAACAGGGTGCCGAGGTCACGCTCGTGCACAGTAAAGCGCTGAACATGATGGGCATCAACGAGCTGCGCGTCGAGACCGCGAACGAGATGATCGATACCTGCCTGAACGAGCTGCGAACGGGCTATGACGTACTCATCTCCTCGGCCGCGATCGCCGATTTCACCGTCGACCCCGCAGCGGTGAAGATCTCCTCGGGTGGCGATCTGCACCTGCACTTCACGCCGACTAGGAAATTGATCGCCGAGGCGCGAAAGGAATTGCCCGAGCTCGTGATCGTGGGCTTCAAGGCCGAGACGAACGTCTCAGAGGACGAGCTGGTACAGCGAGCGCGGACAAAGCTGGAAGCGCACAACCTCCAGATGGTCGTGGCGAACGATATTGGCAAGGGTGGGATCGGCGCGGACGATAACGAGGTCTTCATCCTCCGAAAGGGCGCGAGCACCGTCAAGCACGTCAACGGAAAGAAACGGATTATCGCCGAAGAGATCGTGAATGAGCTTGCGGAACTGTTTTAGTGTGCGCTTGGCAGCAGGAACTGGTCTATTCATAGAACGTTGTTGTAAAAACCGCGAAGCGTTCTTTGGTAAAGCTCTCTTCATAAGGTTTAAAAGTGCTGATAGCCCCTTAGCTCCAGCCTTTCTTTCTCTTCGCCCGTTCTGAGCGAGATCCCTTCTTCTGACGGCACAATCGTGCCGATAACGCTCATGTGCACTTCCTGTTTCAGCTTGCTCATCATTGCAGCATCTTCCAGCACACGCCTGTCAAGCGTGAAGAGTAATTCGTAATCGCCGCCGTAGTACAGCGCAAGCTCTGTGCGTTCCTGTGGCGATAGTTTGAGCTGCTCGTCATAGCGTAGCTCCTCGCTCAAAACCGGTATCGTCTCTTCAAAGAGCTCGACACCGACGCTACTCCCCTTCGCGATCTCCGCGATTGAGAGTGCGAGCCCGTCGCTGATGTCGATCATAGAAGTGGCCACGCCTGAGTGCGCGATTGTAAATCCCTCGCGGATGCGCGGCTGCGGTTGGAAGAGCGCCGCTTTCGCTACTGCTTCAAGCTGTTCTGATACGTGCAATTCGTCATTGAGCAGCTTCAAGGCAAGCGCCGCGTTCCCCAGCGAGCCGGTGACGCATACCACATCCCCAACCCGGGCGCCGGATCGCTTGAGCGGATTGCTGGTCAGGCCGAGGCACGTGCCCGTTAAGATAAGTTCGGTGCTCCGCGTGATGTCCCCGCCAACGACTGCTGTCTGAAAAGTGGAAGCGCAGGCCTCAATTCCCGCGACGAGGTCGTCGATAAAGGACGCCTCGGTCTCCGCAGGAATGCCCAGCGCGATGAGGAAGGCGAATGGGGACCCACCCATCGCGGCAATATCGCTCAGATTTACGGCCACGGCGCTCCAGCCCTTCTGGAACGGTGTCATACCGCGCGGGAAGTGCGTCGATTCCTGTAACGTGTCCGTGGTCACGAGAAGATACCGGTAGCCGTTTTTTACGCTAGCCAGATCGATTACGGCGCAATCGTCCTCGCCCGCGCCCTCCGGTACGAGCGCGGGATCAACCTGAAACGACCGCACGATCCGCGCTATTAAACCCCGTTCGCCCAGTTCTTCCAGTTTCATCACGCACGAGTATGTGTTTATCTATCTATCTATCTAAGTTCTTGTCTACAGCTTTTCTTTCTTATGGTAAGAGAAGAGGAAGTGCTATGGACGAGATCTTACGAAAAGTGGCGCGCGGGGAGCTCAGCAGTGAGGCCGCGAGCAAGGCGTTAAAATCCGAGTGCATACAGGTGTTAAAAGATTTCGCACGCCTCGACCTGGGCAGAGGAGATCGAACAGGCATACCGGAGATCATCTTCGCCCTGGGTAAACGCAGCGCTGAGGTTGCGGAGATTGCGCTGGCGCACGCCTCAGCCCATGGCTTTGCGCTAATCACGCGAGCCCGCGCTGAAGACGTCGACGAGCTCAAGAAGCGTTTAGAAGCCGCGAAGAACGAGGAATTTGAGCTCGATTATAACCCCATCGCGCGGACAATCCTCGTAAAACTGCAGGGACATGAATTCGAGCACCGGGGGAAGATCGGGCTCATTGCTGCTGGTACCGCAGACCGGCCGGTGGCGGAAGAGGCGCGGATCGTTGCCTCTGTCTGCGGCTGCGAGGTACTCACAGCCTACGATGTCGGCATCGCGGGCATTCACCGGCTGGCAGAGCCGCTTGTGCACCTCTTGAACGAAAATGTCTCGGCACTCATCGTCATTGCGGGCATGGAGGGTGCGCTGCCCTCAGTCGTTGCGGGTCTCGTGGACGTGCCGGTGATCGGCGTGCCGACGTCTGTGGGCTACGGTATGGGTGGTGAGGGCGTTGCCGCGCTGCTCGCGATGCTCCAGAGCTGTGCACCCGGATTGGCGGTCGTCAATATCGATAACGGCGTCGGCGCTGCGACCTTCGCAGCGAAAGTCGTACGGCTAAAAACAGGGTGAGTGCTTCCGTACGTAAAGAGGGGGGAAAAAAAGAAGAGGGAATTAGCCGATTCCACACTTCCCTCTTTCTACGCTTCGCGTTTATTTAGCTTACTCTACTGCGCTCAGGATGTCCTCTGCCTTCACCGTCTTCCGGCCAGCATGCTTCGCGAGGCTCACCGCTTTCTTCGCGACCTTGGCGCCGTACGACTCAAGCAGCTTCGCCAGTTTTTCCGTGGCATCTTCGCTCACTCGCTCGGCTCCCGCGTTCCGAATGATCTTAGTAACAGGTGCTTTTGGTAATACAACCATTTTTATCACCATAACCGAGTAATAAGCGTGTATATAAAAGCTTTTCGGTCAGTAACGGGAACCAGCGCGCGGAAGGCGGAACGGTGCAGCGGCTAAACGTGCGTGGCCCAGGGGCGTGTAAAATGTGCCCTACCAATGAGCCAGGTAAAATGATTGAGACCCGGGATTTTATCTGTGCGCTAACGAGATGCAATGATGTTTGTCCTGAAGAAGTCATTTCATTACTTTTCGCATGAAGTAGTGATGAAAATAAAAAGGAGTTACGTGGGTAGAGCGGAATAATGATCATACGGGCATGACGAGACTTGTGGCGCAAGCGATACGATTACCTGATCTGGTGGATTATCAAGAAAAATGAGGGTGATTTAGATGGTTATAATGCCCGCCAATCAGCCACATGCGTTAAACGCAGTAACGAGATTCAAGATGATTCTGACAATGATTTGGTCCTGACACGGAGCAACTTTTAATGAAGATATACCATGACACTGTTTGATAAATGCCCGGGAGCAGCAAATATACGTAGTCCCACAATCATACTAAAGAAGTGCCCAAACTGTGGCGAAGAGGTAGAACTATTCTCTGACGAGATGCAAGTAACATGTGATAATTGTGGGTTTACCGTTTACAATGATAGAGAGTCCTGCGTACAGTGGTGCAAATATGCCAGAGAGTGTGTCGGAGATGAACTTTATAAGAAGTTGAAAAAGAAGAAATAGAGGAGTGCATGAATGGAGTCCCCTTTTTCGCTACGCGCTGCGCTACGCTGCGCTGCGCTGCGCTGCGCTTGCTACGGTGCGGGCATCCCTCGCTTTGCCGTATTGCGCTCGACCAGCTGGTGGGCGGCTGGACGGAGATGCGATAGCGCGTGCTTGCTATCGGTTGGAAAGAGTAACTTAGATGCTCCTTAAGCTTGCGATGCACTGTTGCGCGCAGAACCCCTAGACCCGCACGCCGATTCCAGCACGGTTCGGCGGTGGTTGTCCCACGGGGAAAGGAACGCCGTCGAAGAATTATAAAGCCGCGCGCGCATTGAAAACATGTGTGTGGGGATCGAGACGTAGCCGGGTGAGGAGGTTAGTTAAAGCGTGGATATGCGCAGTGATTTTGTACGCTACGAAGTGTGTGGTATGATTCTGCTCCTCCTCAGCGCGGCACTCTGCGGGTGCGGGGCCGTGGAAGCGCAGGGGCAGCCGCAGGAAGAGCCCCAGCAGAAGCCGGTTATCGCCATCACTGATCTCGATTTCAACAATGACGGGTACATCAACCAGATCGACCTGCTCATCTTGAAATACCACTTCAACGATCGCTATACCCGGTATGTCCCCTGGGATTTGAACGCAGACCTGCGCTGCGATAAACAGGACTTCGACTATTTCGCCGCCCGCGTCCCGCTGAACTACAAATACGAGGTCGCCGTGAACATCTCGGTCTGGAACATGACCAATTACACGATCGATCAGAGTAAAAACGCGACCATGATCCTCGACGAAGTTGTGCACCCGCAGAATCTCAATCGCACAATGACCTGGATAAAGCATTACACGAGCCTCGAACCACCGAAGAACGACGACGCGGTCTGTGTCCATTACACCCGTGATCTGTGCCGCCTGGCCTACAAATATCTGGGCCCGAAGACGATCGCATGGGGCTCATCTGACGTGCACGCGTACGGCATGATCTACACGGGCGGTGATTGGCGCTCACTCTCAAATTGGGATATCATCGACCCCTACTGGGACCTGTATGATAGTCAGTTTTTGGCCGCAACGGGCATGCACGAAACGAACTCGATACACATACTGCTCGATGATGGACGGTATGGCTACTGGGCCATCACACTCTCGGTCGATTACTGGAATAACACGATCAATGATCCTTACAAGGCGGAGTACCGGATCGGGAAGTATCGGGAGTAACCCGAGTTTTCACCGGTGTGTGCGCGGTTACATCTCCGCCGGTGCTTCGATCCCCAGCACTTCCAGCACGTCCCGTAGCACGATCCGTGCGCAGTCCACAAGTACCAATCGCGCGTTCCGAAGTTCGTCCGCTGCGGTGAGCACCGGACAATCCTTATAGAACAGATTGAACTGCTCAGCGAGCTCACGTGCGTATTTGGCCACCTGATGCACCTTCAAATCAGTGGCAGCCGCTTCGACCACATAACCGAACTTCGCCAGCTTCTTGATCAACGCGATCTCATTCGGCTCCTGCAGGAGCGCAACGTTGTAGTCCTCTGGTACCGCACATCCTTGTTCCTCCGCAGTACGTAAGATGCTGCACGCGCGGGTATGCGCATACTGAATGAACGGTGCGCCCTTCTTCTCGATGTCCAGCGCCTCGTCGAGATCGAAGACGATGTGTTTATCAGGCGAGACTTTCACAATGTCGTACCGCAAGGCGCCGATACCTACCATGCGTGCGATCTCGCGTTTTCGCTGATCACTCAGGTCGGTCCGCCGTTTCGATACCGCTTCGTGGGACCGTTCCTCGATCTGCTCCATGAGATCGTCGGCTGCTATGTAGCGCCCCGCACGTGTGGAGAGCGAGCCAGATGGGAGCGAGACGAAGGCGAAGATGACGAACTCCGGTGCCTTCACGCCCAAAAGCTCCAGCGCCTTCCGCAACTGCTGTGAGACCAGCTCGTGATCCTTACCAAAGACATCGATCACCCGGTCACCGTGCTCGCCCTTCCAGCGGTGGTACGCCAGATCCCTGGTGGTATACAACGATGTCCCGTCCGATCTCTGTATCACCAGAGCTTTTTCAATACCCGCCAGTTGGAGCAAGACCGCCTCACCTTCACGTTTGATCTCGCCTTTCTGCTTCAACTCCTCGATCACCGCTCGTACCGCGCCACTTCGCACAAAATCGCTCTCGTACTTGTACGTCACTGGCTGGATGTTCAATCGCGAAAACGATGCTTGAATGCCCGCAAGGCACTTCTGCACCGCGGCATCGTATTTGCGCATGACCGCCTCGTCGCCCGCCTCGTAACGCCGCATGAGCTCGCCTACCTCTTCCTGGTACTCACTCCGCTCCGCCAGCATCCGGTTCGCCGCGATATAAACATCAGCAACGGCATGGTCGGCTTTCTTCGTCTCGTCATATCGCATCTGTTCAGCGCCCCAGACAACGACCGCGATCTGCCGTCCCATATCGTTCAGATAGTACTGCGGCTCCACCTCATAGCCTGCATGACGCAGCACACGCACCAGCGTGTCGCCGATGACCGCATTTCTGAGATGGCCGATATGCAGGGGCCCATCGGGGTTCGCCGAGGTGTGCTCGAGGATGATCTTCTCGTTCCTGTCCGCCGGGACCCTGCCCTCCTGCACCGTCTGCAACGTCGCTGCCAGGAACGACTCATTCACGAAGAAGTTGATATACGGTCCAACGGCAACGACCTCCTTAAGGAGCGAAGACGGAGAGATAGTGGCGTGCGCAACGATATCCGCAGCAATCGCTGCCGGCGGCTTCTTCTTATATGACTGCGCCAGTGCGAATGCGATACGTGATGCGAGATCTGCATGCTCGCTTTCCTCAAGATCCACCGCAAGCTCACCACGATCATACGAAGCTGCTGCTAATGCGTCCCTGAGCAGTTTTCGCGCTTCTTCTTTGAACTGGAGAAACATGACTCGTGGTAGTAGTAGAGGTCGGTCGGTTTTAAAGCTTTGAACATGTTAGAACGGCTGTTAGGACGCTGCGCCGTGCTTTGAACCCTTTTATTCTCAGACACACTACACGTCACTATGCTCACCTTTGTCGGCCTCGGCCTCTACGATGAGCGGGACATCACCCTGAAGGGCCTGGATGCGATACAGGCGGCCGATACGGTCTTCGCTGAGTTTTACACCGCGCCGCTGGGCGGCAAAACGATCGCGAAGCTGGAAGCGCTGTACAGTAAACCCATTGTCCTGCTTGAGCGGAGCGACCTTGAAGAGCACGCCGATGAGCGGATCTTGAAGCAAGCGCGAGATCATGATGTGGTCTTGCTCAGCGGCGGTGATGCCATGATTGCGACCACGCACGTGGATCTGCGATTGCGTGCGATCGATAAGGGGATCGAGACGCGAGTGATCCACGCGCCGTCCATTGCCTCAGCGGTTGCAGGGCTCTGCGGGCTCCAGAACTACAAGTTCGGGAAATCCGCAACGGTCACGCCGCCCTATAAAGACATCATATCGGAGGTGCCGTACAACACGATTCAGGCTAATAAGGACCGCGGATTGCATACGCTGCTCTATCTCGACCTCACAATGCGCATAGCCGATGCACTGGGACTGCTGGAAGCCGTTGAGGACGCGCAAGGTGGAGCACTGCTGAAGACGTCTTTATGCGTTGGTATCGCGCGCGCAGGCTCTGCGGAGCCGGTTGTGAAGGCCGATTATCTAGCAGCCTTGAAGCGCTACGACTTCGGTGCACTCCCGCATGTGCTCGTTGTACCCGGTGAGCTCCATTTCCTGGAGCGGGAGGCACTGATCAAGATCGCACAGGCGCCTGAGGATATCTGATGCGCGTTCGTTATAGTCTCCCGTATCGCTTATGCGCCTCCTCGAGGGTCATGATGTCCAATATCTTGACGGTCTTTTCCTGCTCCTCAATCCGGTAGAAGATGGTATAACTCCGGCTGACATGCATTCGAAAAAGGTCGTAACCCGGAAGATGCAGCTTTTTCTTGTCCGCTCTTCCAGGATAAGGGTCCTCTTTCAGCACCTCAAGTCTTCGATTAATCAGCCGTTTACTCTTTTCGGTCAGTGTAGCAAGGTAGTTTAAAGTATCTCTATTTATGAGCACGCGATACATGCTAGAGCTCCACGAATTCCGCGGTCTCTTCAATTCGTTTCATATCTTTGATGAGTTTGAGCTTTTTCTCCCGCTCCAGCAACTCTTCGAGTAAATCATCAAACGTCTGCCCCGGTTCTTTCAGCCGATTCAATTCCTCCCAAATCTCCTGAGAGACAGGAATCCGCTTCGTGGCAACCATACATACTGTTTCAAATCAATACAGTATAAAGATTCTGCTCGTTGTACCCGGTGAGCTCCATTTCCTGGAGCGGGAGGCGCTGATAAAGATCGCACAGGCGCCTGAGGATATCTGATCTCGGGATGCGCGAATCACGCCAGTTCACCCAGGAAGCGCCCCTTACTCAACCCCAGCCGCCAAACCACA
>CAZFWT010000002.1:36427-55331 GCA_964522635.1 uncultured Halobacteria archaeon
TCACGCCAGTTCACCCAGGAAGCGCCCCTTACTCAACCCCAGCCGCCAAACCACACCAATGACCCCGAGCAGCAGCGCCGCATACCCCAGGAAGAGCATCCGCGCACCGAAGAGCTCGGAAAGCGCGCCGCAAACGAGCGGTATGCCACCCAGGCCCGCATAAAATACCGTGTAATAGATGCCCATCACTTTCCCCCGACGTTCCTGCTCGCTCTCTCCCGCTCCTGCTACGTTCGTGGCCAGCGTCAACGTACCCAGCGAGACCGCGCCCAGGCCCGCCCCGAGAAGCACGCTCATGAGCACGAGCTCGAGAATGCTGCTGGCCTGATAGAGGATGAGCAGACCACCGGCACACAAAAGCAAGCCCGCAAGCGCGAGCTCGAGCTCGCCCAGCCGCTGCATCAACCTCGTCAAGCCAAGCTGCAAAACCGCAAACACCATAAACATGATCGAAAGAATAATGCCAATAAAGCCCGCTGAGAGCTTGAGATGCTCGAGCGCGAGGGCATAGGGTGAGAAGAGAGCGCCCATTATCGCGGCCACACCGATCCCGAAGAAGATAACCAGACCGGCCAGCAGGAGCTGCCGACGTTCATACTCGCGTAATGCGGGTTGTCTGCCGCGTCGTATCACCCGCTCTCCAGGCTCCTCAACAAAAAGAACCACCAGAACGACACTGAGGAGCGCAAAAACAACACAGACGAAGAATGGCGTGTAGAGGCCATAAAAATCAAAGAGGATGCCGCCCGATGCGGGACCGACCGCCAACCCGAGACCCAGGCCGATATTGTATACGCCCAGCGCATGCCCGCGTTCCTCTGAACTCGCCACCTCGGACAGTAACGCGGTAATCGCCGGGAAGAACAAGCCCGCACCGGCGCCCTGAACCGCGCGAACAAAGATCCAATCGTAGGGCTCCGTGGAGAACGGGAAGAGTGCCGACGCGAGCGCGTAGAGTAAGAGACCCGCAACGATCAACGGCTTCCTCCCCCATCGATCTGAGAGCATACCGCCAGGGATATTGAGCGGTGTGCTTACTATGGTGAAAGCTGAAAAAATCAGCGCAGCAACGAGAAAGGGCGCCTCTGAGGCCGCTACCCATACGCCGAGCAGCGGTGCGATCACCGTAACGCCGAATTGCGTGCTGAAAACACAGAGCGCAGCAATGATGACAATTGTGGTAGGTCGGTGAGAAAGATCAGCACGCATGTGTAGTTATAACTTTTTCCCGCGCTATTTAACTGTTCGTTGGTTCGCACCGTCGAGGAGCGGAGTGGAACATATTTCTATAGCCACGCTTTCTCTTCAGCAACTGATTGATCATGAAAGTCCTGGTCGGCTCTCGGAATCCCGTAAAGGTGGATGCGACAAAGGTAGCGTTTGCGCAGTTCTTCGACGCGGTCGAGGTCATTGCATTCGAGGTAAGCAGTGGCGTCTCCGCTCAGCCTGTCGAGGACGAGACCTTCGAAGGTGCTGAGCATCGCGCTGAACGGCTGAAAGCACTGAACGACGAGCAGAACCTGCATGCGCAGTTCTTTGTTGGCATTGAAGGCGGAATCAAGAAGCTCAGGCAGCGCTGGTTCGCCTTTGGCGCCACGTGCATACTCGACGCCCGCGGACGAAGAGGGTATGGTACCACACCGTTCTTCGAGCTGCCAAACTCCGTCAGTGCTGAGCTCGTGAAGGGGACAGATGTCGAGCTCGGGGATGTGATGGATCGGGTGACCGGTGAGGAGAACACGAAACAGAAACAGGGCGCGGTGGGCTTCTTCACCCGGGGCGTTATGAGCCGGAAAGAGTATTACGTGGCAGGGCTAACCGTTGCGCTGATCCCCTTTTTGCATGCGGATTTGTACTTTCGGTAACGATCTGGCAACGGACACGTACTCATTTCCACCGCCGCATCACCACGCCTTCCGCGACCTTCGGCATGAAGAGCGTGGACTTCTGAGGGAAGGGCTTACGCTCAATGTGCGCCTTGTACTCCACCTCGGCGATCTGTAGCGGCCTGAGCATAAAAGCAACCTGGAAGCCGTCCTTATCCACGTTCTCCACCGCCTCACGCGGGCTCGCAGTAAAAACAAGATCCTCCGGTTTGCCGATCAGCGTTGGGCCGATCAGCCACTCGTGCAGGCTGATAACGTCCAGCCCCACGCGTTCACCGCGCTCGTTCGCCAGCTGCCGCACGCGCTGTTCATCAGCGCGCAACAGATAAAAACGGTCTCCGTCATACATGATGAAACGGACATCGAGCTCACCGTGAGATTCGTTGAGCTTCTTATAGAGCTCTGCGTTCCCTGCATCCCGTTCCAGTGGTTCTACCGTGAAATATTCAGTTATTCGCTGCCACAGCTCAGTCATACGGCACTTTCTCACGCAGCGATGCCACGGTAAGAGCAGCAGCGCACGATCACCACCCTCAACGAGCATCATAAGCGTATACGCCGTCCCTTCCGCCACATCCTGGCTCAGCTGGTACGCAGCCGTGTAGCGATGATGCCCATCGAGGATCATGAGCTCCTTCTCGCGCATGAGCGCCTGAATCCGCTCGATGATTGACTCATCAGAAATCTCCCAGAGCAGATGACGAGCACCGTTCACCTCAACGTCCACCAGTGGTTTCCGCTGCTCGGTGAGCTTCAAATCAGGCCTGCTAAAGCCCAGATAGACCTCAAAGAGGTGATTGAGTTCATGCGCGGGCATCGAGTACTCCGCGACGATCGGCGAGAAGTTCATACCGCAGGCCCGCATCAGATGGACGCGTTCCTGCGTCTTCGCCTCAAACGTGCGCTCGTGTCCCACGATCGTAGAATCTTTGAGCTGCCCCACTTTCACGAGCGCGACGAGGCCAAAGTTGAAATAGACCTCGGTTCGCTTCTCGGCCGGGAGTTGGGCTGCAATGCCCTCGGATACGGTATAGCGCACCCCGTAGAGGTAAAAAGAAGGTCGCTCACGCTCCGTTAAGAGTCGTTCACGGAAAAAACGCGACAGGCTTCGCGTCGCAGACGCAACGAACTCATCTTCCGCAATACCGTCTTTCCGTGTGGTAAAGTGAATAACGTTGTTCTCCGACGCTGCATACCGCTCATATTGCCGCGCATCAATAGTATCGTATACCGGGCATACCAGCTCCGTCCTGTTCTCCAGCTCGGGATTCAAGATCGTCGCCGCGAATGGTCTGATTTCCACCATCGTTCGTTCCACTTCTATTCTCTCACATATCCATAAGTATCTCTTCGCTGTTCGTTCGATCCGTGCTCGTCAATTTCTCGACCCCGCGCGCACCCTGCAGTACAGCAGGTTACGTGATCAGACGCGCGACCAAATCGCCCCGGTTCACGCCCAGGCTCCGCGCTACCGGCTCACATTTGGCTCGCAGGATGTAGAGCAGTCGCCCCTTCAGTCCGAGGTCCGCTCGCGTCTCAAACTCCGAGATCGCCTCATAGTTACCCATACCCTTCGCCATCACCAGATACCGCTCGTCTCGGAACACGTCCAGGAACGCCTCCGTCGCTTCCTTCAGCGAGAGCCCAATGTACGCACCGCTCGGAACGATCCTGATCCCCTCCTCTGAGCCTGAGATACCTGCTTCCTTCAGATCCTCGATCGTCGCATCGTTCAGGACGGGCGCGCTCTTCGGCGAGATCACGACCTCCTTGCCCAGGTTCGCCAGCTTCCGCACCACAAAGACGTCAAAAACGATCTCGCCCGCATTATCCGTTAGGTATACTATCTGCTCGTGCGCCCGGATCGCCGCGAGGATCTCCGCACGATTCCACACGAGCTGCTCGTGGAGCGTGCGATCGAAGATCTGCGCAAAACGCGCTTCGCTGTACTCATACCCTTTCACCCCGTACTCCATCGAGTTCGCCGCAGCCGCGATCCTGATCACGGCCTCAAGCTTGTCAGTCGCAGCCTCGAAGAAGCGCTCCGCCGCAGGCAGCAGACTCCGCGCGAGAGCGTTATTCAGTCGTTTCGCCTCCGCATGTGGATCGCGTACGCCGCTCCGCCGCTGTAATATCCGTTCGCGCTCGGTGCCGTAAAACGGGGGTGAATGCAACTTGTCCGCCTCAAGATGGGTGCTGAGGAACCTGATGACCTCTACGAGCGCGCCGAATTTCTCGCTCTCCTCCCTGAAGAGACGATCACATTCAAATTGCGCGCGATCCATCAGACAGGCGAGACATTCTGGTTTGATCTTCATGGCACAGCAGCGTTCAGAGCACCCGGAGACGGGATGATGCGTCCCGAGCATAGATTAAAAAGGATAAAATTATATAGGATGTAGAGCTAAAGTTTATAGGCTCGTGGAAGCATAAGTAGAAGAAAAAGGAGGAAAGAAAAGATGGCAGTGAAAGAGCATATGAATTTGGCGATAATCGGCCACATTGACCACGGCAAGTCAACGCTGCTGGGTCGGCTGCTCATGGACGCGGGGGTGATCGACCCACACGTGATCGACGAGTACAGGAAGAAGGCAGAGGCGATCGGGAAAGGCTCATTCGAGTTTGCTTGGGTGATGGATAGTTTGAAGGATGAACGAGAGCGGGGGATTACCATTGACGTCGCTCATCAGAGATTTGATACTGAAAAGTTTTATTATACCATCGTCGATTGCCCGGGTCACCGGGACTTCGTCAAGAACATGATCACCGGCACGTCTCAGGCGGATGCGGCTGTCTTGGTGGTGGATGCCAAGGACGGGATCATGGCGCAGACGAAGGAGCATGTCTTTCTGGCGCGCACGCTGGGCGTCTCGCAGCTCATTATCGCGATCAATAAGATGGACCGGGCGAACTATGAGCAGGGGCGCTACGAGGAGCTGAAGAAAGAGGTTATGAGTCTGCTGAAGATGGTGGGCTACAAGGCGGAGCAGGTCGTTTTCGTCCCCGTATCAGCGTTTGAGGGCCAGAACATCACGAAGAAGAGCGATAAGATGGCCTGGTTCGACGGGCCGACGTTCCTGCAGACACTGGATCTCATGAAAGTGCCGGATAAGCCGATCAACCTTCCGCTGCGCATTCCCGTGCAGGACGTGTACACCATTACGGGTGCAGGCACGGTGCCTGTGGGTCGTGTTGAGACCGGGAAGCTCAAGAAAGGCGATAAGGTGATCTTCAACCCGGCAGCGAAGACCGGCGAGGTGAAATCCATTGAGATGCACCATGAGGAGATACCCGAAGCATTTCCGGGAGATAACATCGGCTGGAACGTCCGTGGCGTCGGGCGAACAGATATCAGGAGGGGCGACGTCTGCGGTCATATTGACTCACCACCGACCATTGCCGACGAGTTCACCGCACAGCTCATTGTGCTGCAGCATCCCAGCGCGATTACCATTGGGTATACACCCGTCTTCCATTGCCACACCGCACAAATTGCCTGCACCATCACGGAGATCAGCAAGAAGTTAGATCCACGAACCGGTGCCACAAAGGAAGAACATCCCGACTTTATCAAGACGGGCGATGCCGCGGTCGTCAAAGTAAAGCCAACACGACCGCTGGTGATCGAGAAGGTGAAGGAGATCCCGCAGCTCGGTCGGTTCGCGGTCCGGGACATGGGGCAGACCGTGGCCGCAGGCATGGTCATAGACATTACGGTGAAATAGCCTCCCGACGGGCACTCGTCACTCAAAGCGCGTCATCAGGAGGAATAGAGCGGAAAGATATGAACCAAAAAGCACGGATAAAGCTATCGAGCATTGATCACAAGAAACTGGACGAAATCTGTCAGCAGGTAAAGCGGATAGTCGAGACGACTGGCGTCCGGATGTCCGGGCCCATTCCGCTCCCTACCAAGAAACTCGTCGTGCCCTGCAGGAAGAGCCCGGACGGTGAAGGCTCGCCGACCTGGGACCACTGGGAGATGCGTATCCATAAACGCTTGATCGACCTTGAAGCGGACGAACGAGCGCTACGGCAACTGATGCGCATACCTATTCCCAAAGACGTGCACATAGAGATTGTGCTGAAGGGATAAGGGTACCGCCCGCGAAATATAGAAAACTATAAATACCCCCGGGCCGGTATCCTATACCATTACTTATATCCTGAAAGAACGAGGTGATTTAGAATGGGTTTGGTACCTGATGAGGAAATAGCGAAAAAGGATGCTGAAATTGGGGCACTGGTCAAGGAGATTGGCGATTTAGCGAACGAATTCCAGGCCGCTGCGGACGATGCGCAGAAGGTTGAGTTGATCAATAAGATCAGCGAGAAGGAGAAAGACCTTCGCGCCGCGCGGCAGAAGAAGGGCCAGTTCAAGGCGGTACAGGCCGGAAAGACCAAGCTCTGGTGATCCCAAGTAACGTAAGGCTGCGTTTGCTACCGGTGCTCCTGAACTTCCCAACAACAAAAAAAAAAAACGAAAAATAAAAAGAGGAGAGAAGAAAGGGTTTTATCCTTCTTTCTTCCTTTATTTGCGTTCAGTAAATTATTCGCTTGTTTCTTTACGTTAGGTTAGTTTAGGTTAGTGCTCACTTGAGCAGTTTCTCTGACATGGTGGTCGTCTGCTGATCCAGGCCGAGTTCTTTTACGCTCATGCCCATGGCGAGCCCGACGAGCTGCAAGGCAAAGAGGACCGGCATATTGAAATTGGTACCGAACGCCTTGTTGATCTCATACTGCCCTCGGTCGAGCTGCAGGTGACAGAACGCGCAGGGATGAATCACGCAGTCCGCGCCCATCTCGATCATGTTCACCAACTTCTGGCGTGTCCACTCCAGGGACGTCGGGGTATCCGCGGTTCGCACACCGCCGCCCGCGCCGCAGCACATCAATTTATCCTTGTATACCGCTTCTTTCGCTCCGATCGCCTTCACGATGTCTTCCAGGATGTACGGCGTCTCGGACGAGCCATGCCCGCGCACCTCGCTCGGCTTGAGGAAGTGGCAGCCGTAATGGATCGCTACATTCACATCCTTCATCGGCTTCGTTACCTTCTCCTTGAGCGCATCCAGACCGATCTGATCGTGCATAACCGAGATGGAATGGTGCACTTTCGTGGTGCCTTTGAACTCTCTGCCTGCTTTGCCCAGGATCTCATTGACCTTCGCCTTCAACTTCGGATTCCCTTTGAGCAAATGGTCTGCCTCCTGGAGCGAGCCGTAGCAGCCGTTGCAGGTCACGTAGATCTCAAGCCCCATCTCCTCAGCGATCGCGAGATTGCGTGCCGCAATGGGGAGCCACGTGTACAGATCGAATGACCCGAAAACACCTGGTGCGGGGCAGCAGGACGCGCCGATCATCTCCTTCGTCTCGATCCCGAATTCTTTGAAGATCTTCTTCGTCGCCGCCTCTATCCCAGGATACCGGTTGGGGGTGATACAGCCGAGGAAATAGGCATACTCTTTCGGTCCTTCTTCACTCATTTCTTCGCCTCCGCTTCTTTCAAATCCATCTTCTCCCAGTCAAAGTCGATCAGCTTATCGAACCCCGTCTCTTTGAAGATGATCTGGACCTGCTCCAGCTGCTCCTTGTACTTCTGCGTCGTCGGTGGCTGCGACTCGAGTCCGACCGCCTCGCGTATCTTCATCTGGTCGGGCCCGATGGGCACACCATGGCCGGTCTTCAAGGTATAAACGCCGATCTTACGGTGCGGCACGGACATATGCCCTTCCTTCGCCGCCAGGTTGCGGATCGCCCGAATGATGTCGGTACACTTCACGCCCTTGGGACATCGCTCGTAGCAGGTGTAGCAGGTGGTGCAGTACCACAGCTCAGGCGCGTTAAAGATCTCATCACGCATGTCCTCCTGCGCCATCCGGAAAAGCTTTCGAGTCCGGAGCGCGGTGATCCGACCTGAGGGGCAGCCACCGGTACACTTACCGCATTGCACACAGCTCAGCAGCGTCTCCATGTGCTCATCGCCGAAAACGCCGCCGCCCCATTCAATTAGTTCCTCCTTCAAGGTTGCCATTTGAGTTTTCCTCCTAGCTCTTTATAGTCTACCTCTTCTTGTTGTACTCGATTCTCTTAACTAGCCCCTTAAAAATGTTACGGTTTTTCGTGATTATACAACAACGCGGTTGTTGCACTAAAGCGCCAGCAGCCGCGCCACGCCTCGCTCGAGATCCAGCAGCGCCACCGTCTTCCGACCTGTGAGATAGCCACAGCACTCCCCGGGATTGATAATCCAGGTCCGATCGTCCTGCGCGTCGATGACCGCCTGATGGGTATGCCCATAAATAACGAGGTCATACAGGCCGGAGGCGGCCAGAGGCTTCACGAGTTCGGGTTTGTGCGTCACCATAATCCTCCAGGAACCGAGTTCGAACTCATAGGGATCTTCATACAGCTCACCTACGCCGTTCTCCCGGTAATACCGCTTTAACAGCAGCTTATCGCCGTCATTATTGCCGAATATCCCGAGGAACTGAGCGTTCAGCTGCTGAAAGGGCTTTGAAGTAAAGGGAGAGACATAATCGCCCGCGTGAACCAGGAGATCGATACCCTCGCGATTGAACACCTCCACCACCGTGGAGATCGCCGCGAGATTGTCATGTGTATCTGAGATAACACCCAGCTTCATGTGCTCTCTGCTCTTGCACTGCCATTGGCGTGCTCAGCCCAGCAGCGCTCGCTCCTTTCGTTTGATGGTATAATGTGTTCACCACTTTAAAAGCGAGCGGTGGATGGGAGAAGTGCCTAACTAAACGATACTGCGGTTCGTTCGCAGAGCGCTGCTGCTGATTAAAATACCCAGCCACTGAGCCAGCGTAAGCTCTCCTTGTACTCGTAGGAGACCGGGTATCCAGAGATGACGGGATAGAAGAGGAAGAAGAGAACAGCAACAAGCACAAGGAAGAGGACGACCAGGCAGGTGGCGATGCGCTTCGATCTCTTCGTGTGCCATTCACGCGCGAATGGAAGCTGGAGCCAATAGGTAACGGCAAAGATCAGAAAGGGCAGATTCGCCGTGAAATGGTAGATGAACAGAATGCGTGGAATGGAGATGAAGGCGAGCCACTGGATGAGGAAGGGGATGAGAATGAAGAGGAAGAGAAAGGTCCGCTCATCTGCTCTTCGTTTGACTGCGGTTCGTATAAGGAGGGCGCCCAGCGCCATCAGCGCGGGGATACTGCACCACCAGAGCACCGGATTACCCAGCAAAACTATGGTTGAGACCATGCCGTCGAGCGAATTTGCATAGAGCCAGAGCGGCTTGAGCAGCAGTGGCCAGGACCACCAGGGTGAGGAGTATGGATGCGTCGCCTCAATACCCGCGTGATAGCCGAACATGCGCAGCTGGAGATCGAAGACGGTCCAGGAATCCGTAGGGAGAACGGTGATCGTGCCCTGTGTAAGGTATTCGGTGAGGTAGTCGAGGTACACCGGTAAATGGTGAAGATCGATGAGCCCGTGGCCCCCGCCAGAGAGCATGTAGGGGATATAGGTCGCGATGTAAATTGCCGCGGCTGCGAACAGCCCTGCCAGAACGACTCGCGCGTCACGCAGTAACGGCTGCTTCAATCTCCGATTGGTGATAAGCAGGAGGATGAGCACCGCCACCAAACCGAAGATCGCGATCCACTTCACGGCGAAGCCGAGCCCGAAGCAGATTATGGCGAGGAAGAGGGAGTGCGCTGCGCGGCCGTTTTGCACGCTCTTTGTCGTCGCGAGTTCAGCCTCACGCTTCTCGAAATAATCAAAGGCGAAATAGAACATCAAGATGGAGAAGAGCAAGAGGTAGATCTCTCCAATGGCCAGGCGCGCCAGTGTGAAGTGGAGGAAATCGAAGGTGATGAGGAAAGCGGCGAAGAAGCCAGCCAGGGCGCTTTTGAAGAGCCGCTTACCGAAGACGAAGATGAGGGGGATCATCGCGGTGGCGGCAATGACGCCGAGTATCCGCCAGCCGAAGGGGCTCATGCCGAAGCTCGCAATACCTGCGGCGATGATGAGCTTCCCCAGTGGCGGATGCGTCCATTCATAGGGCTCTTCGAGATGGAGGTGCTCTTCCGCAGTACGGACGAAGTACATCTCGTCGAAGTAAGCCCCGTATTTCTGCGTGATCGGGAGCGTAATGAGCTCGTGCTCGTCGGCCAATCGTTGCGCGGCGCCGTCTCCGGTAACCGCGACTGGCACGAGCTTCTCATTCGCCGCTGAAAGCACCAGAATCTCGCCGATCTCACCATTCGAAGCATCTGTGAATACGAATCTCAGGTACCTGGTGCTCGTCGTGGGCAGTGAAAGCCGCTCCCAGGAGCTGAAATGGACGTGGTTCGCAGGATCTCTGTCGAAGGAGGCGAGTGTCCGCCAGTCATTGGGCGGTACGCCGTAATACACCGTAAACTGTGTTCGCTGCGCGTCGTTCAGGAAGACGTAGAGCTCTTTGACCTGCTGTACCTCGCCTAGATCAAAGACCGCCTCGGTGCTTGCCGGCCATAATGAGGACGTGGGAATAGCCAGGGCGCCCATGTTGACGAGCGCGCCGCTGAGGAATATGACCATCAGTGCGATGACCACTGCAGCTTCCCGCGACTCGAATCCCGCTAGCTTCTGCATGTGCATACCACAAAGAACAATTTGGGTGGTCTTATATATAGACGGAGAAAACTATAGCCTTGTATAATATACTAGCTCTTATCCGCACACGTACGAACGAGCATGAGAATAGCATTTTATCATCGCACGGTCAGTGGGGGCATCAAGACGCACGTGGAAGCGCTCACGCGCGAATTCGAGAAGCAGGGGCACGAAGTGAAGCGAATCGACCAGTTCTCACTCGGCTCCCGGATGCTGGGCAATTCGACGGGTGGGATTTCCTATGGGTTCGACTTCGCGCTCCGGAAGATCAAGCGCGAGATTGCGGACTGCGATATTCTTCATATCCATCATGCCGCGACCTTCTCGGAATATTTCCTGCCCTTCTCCTCCATCTGTTCTGACGTCAACGTGGTCAATACATTTCATATTCAGGCAGGCAACAGCCTCAGTGGCGAGGTAGCCAGGGCGATCATCTCGATGCTCGTGACACTGTATTTCGGGCACTCAAAGAAATTCATCTCGGTGAGTGCTGAGATCGCGGACTACATCCGCCAGAACTGCTTCGTGTACAACTTCAGCGGCACGGGCAACGGTACCGAGCTCGTGGTCATTCCCAACGGCGTAGATATCCATCGCTTTTATCCCGCGGACCCTGAGGACCGAGCCGCTCGAGGTGGCGAGGATCTCTGTTTAGGTTATCTCGGCCGTCTGTCGCCTGAGAAGAACGTGATCAATCTGATAAAGGCGGTGAAAACGCTGGAGCGCGAGAATGTCCGGCTTAAAATCGCCGGCACAGGCCCGCTGTACAGTAAAGTGAAACGGCTGGAAGACGACCGCATCGAGGTTCTGGGCTATGTCGAGGATGCGCCCGCCTTCTATCGCGGCGTAGATGTGTTTTTATTGCCGTCGAAGCTGGAAGCGCAGCCAATCGCGCTCCTCGAAGCCATGGCTTCCGGCCTCCCGGTAATCGCGAGCAACGTGGGCGACAACAAGTACTTTGTGAGGAAGAACGGGCTCCTCTGCGGGACCTCGGTGCCGGAGATACGAGCGGCGATCGGCGAGATACTGGGCGCGGATGTGGAGCGAATGGGCGAGGAATCGCGGCACATGGTGGAACGTGATTACACGTGGGACCAGATAGCCGCGCAAACGCTTGCGGTCTATAGGGCCGCACAGTGCTCGTACTAGTTTTATACTCCTCTTTCCTCCCTGCTCCGGTCCAAAGGGCACGTGCATGCGGGTGCATTTTTTATCTCGGGGATTATAAGCGAAAGTAAGAGGGAAGACGGAAAGGAAAGGAGAAGCATGAAAGAGCGCGACACCCTGCGGAGCCTGGAGCTGAACGTGGAGGAGATCATCACCCGCGAGGAATTAGAAGCGCTCCTGGCGGGGAAATCAGAGCGGCAGCCGCGTGCATACGTGGGTATTGAGCCAAGTGGCAACGTGCACCTCGGGCATCTGCCGTTCTTGAACACCTTGCGCGTACTGCAGCGGAATGGAGTTCATATCGTCGTTCTGCTCGCCGATCTCCATGCGTATCTGAACGAGAAAGGCGAATTCGAGCAGATCCGTGAGACGGCGGAGTACAATAGGCGCTGTTTCGCCGCCTCGGGCTTGACTGAGGAGACGGAATTCGTGTATGGCAGTGATTACCAGCTGGAAGAGGAGTATATGCTCAATGTCTTGCATCTGGCCACGATCACGACGGAGAAGCGCGCGCGACGGAGCATGGACGAGGTCTCGCGGAGCAAGGAGGACCGGAAGGTCTCGCAAACGATTTACCCACTGATGCAAGCGATGGATATCTCCTATCTCAATATTGACATTGCGATCGGCGGGATCGACCAGCGGAAGATTCACATGCTCGCACGGGACAATCTCCCGAAACTGGGCTTCACGGCACCGGTCTGCATCCATACGCCCCTCTTGATCGGGCTCGACGGCGAGAAGATGTCCTCATCCAAGCAGAATTTCATCGCGATCGACGAGCTGGAGGAGAGTGTGGCACAGAAGCTGAAGAGCGCGTTCTGCCCACCGAACGTTGCGGATGGGAATCCTGTGCTGCAGATATATAAGCATACGATCTTCCCGAGCCCGGACCGGAAAGGCGAGGTGACGATCGAGCGGCCAGAGAAATACGGCGGCAACGTCGGCTACGAGCGTTACGAGGCGCTGGAACGCGATTATGTCGCTGGGACGCTCCATCCGTCGGATTTGAAGGCGAACGCGGTGCGATCGCTCAACGAGGTGCTGGACCCGATCAGGCAGCGAATGCAGTAGGAGTCGTAATCCTTACCGTGCTCATCAAGGCCAATGGCGCCTTTTTTAGCGGTATCATCCTCACGATCGCGCCACATAGCGACCACGGCGCTCGATCTCCACTACGCGGTTGAGCACCTGAGCGGCCTGTGGCGCGGTGCGTGTGTAGCCGTTAATGAACGCCGCTCGCAAACGCTCGTAGGCTTCGTGCGTGCCCTTCAGACTCTGGAAGAAGACGTGGACGTCAACGCCGCGTGCTTCAGTGCTCGCATCAACGAAGGCCAGGCCGAAATCGATGAGGTAAATACGGCCGGAAGAGTGCTCCACGATGATATTGGAGGTGGTGAGATCGCCATGAATGATGCTGCTTCTGTGCAGTGTTCCGACGTGCTCGCCGATGCGCTCGCTGATCTGCTCCGTGATCAGGTCCCTGGCCAGTGTACCCGCTATTCGCTCCATGACCAGTATGTAGTCGTTGACGTCGAAGACGATGGGCGTGGGCACACCGTTCCGTCGCGCCTCTGAGATGAGCTTTGCTTCGCTCTTCGTCCGCTCTCGCCGCAGCCGTTCATCCAAGTTCGGCACCCGGTACCGTTTCTCGATGCGACGTTTGTACACGAGATCGCCTGCGATCTCAACAATCGCTTCTGCACATTGATACCGCTCTTCAGGCTCGTCTGCGTCCATCAGGGAGACCATGCTTGAGTGAGCTCTTTTTTGCAGAAAAATCTTCGGCGATAATGCTATCCTTTTATATGCTCCGTGAGCCAATCTAGGAGATGAGGTGCAGGTAAGATGGTGGCAGAGCAGGGTAAATTTCCTCCTGGTTGGAAGCAGATACTTGGTGAGAAGCTTGAATATCGCAAGAAGCTTGGCCAATTTGAGATAATCGCGACGGAGACGATGGGTTTTTGCGAGAAGTGTGGCGAGAAGAGCTTAGGATTTTCGTTCAAGACGAAGGATAGCAGGGGCGATTATTTAGGTAAATCGGGCGCTTACTGGTGCCCGAAATGCGGCCAGGGCATGAGTCCAGAGGCGTACGAGGATTTCGTGAAGAGCGAGCTGATAACGCCCGAGATGTAGCTTAGCTGCTTTTGCTGGCTGGTGGAACGTAAAAGGCGCCTGGTATGCTCCATGTGAGAGCATACAACTTAAACGAACGCCCATTCCCCGCTCTTTTTTACGGTCTAAGGGTCGGCTTGGCTCACGTTTGCTGTCTCCACTCTATACACGCTTTTGTATCGGTGATGACGAACGCACCGCCATCCCTCAAACCTAACAGCTACTCGAAGCCGGCAGGCGCTTATTTAAGCAGTAATGGCCTAGGGATTGTACACGATGATCCCGTTGGAGCGCGATAAGAAAGCTGCTTTACTTTCTATTATTGTATCGCTCTGTCTGGCGGTTGTAAAATACTTTGTTGGCATTCTTTCGGGCAGTGTTGCCCTGTTGGCTGATGCAATTCACTCGTTTACCGATGTTATCAGTTCAATCGGCGTTTTTATCGGCCTCAAGATCTCAAGTCGCGAGCCCACCGAAGAGTTCCCCTTTGGCTTTTATAAGACCGAAAATATCGCCAGCCTGTTCCTTGCGCTCGCGATCTTCTATGCGGGCTATGAGATTATTCTCACGTCAGTTGAGAAGTTTGAAACCGCTATCGTAACCAATCTAGGACCGGCAATCCTGGTGGCACTGCTATCGGTGGTGACCGCGCTGATTTTGAGTAGTTACAAGTTCAAGGTCGGCCGAGCGATCAATTCGCCCAGCTTGATCGCGGACGGGCAACACACGCGATCAGATGCCTTATCGTCCATAGCGGTATTATTAGGGTTGGTGGGCTATTCCTTTGGTTTCTTGTCTCTTGATTCGATTGCCGGTATTGTGGTTTCCGTGCTCATCTTCCGCGCGGGCTACGAGATCTTCAAGGACTCGGTCAGGGTGCTGCTGGACGCGTCGATCGATTATGAGGCGCTGAACCGAATACGGGAGATCGTGACGAGCAATTGCTGCGTCCGGAAGATCAACTCACTGAAAGCGCGGAGTTCCGGTAAGTTTATTTTCATCGAGCTGGAGGTGGAGACGAACTATAAGGATCTCGAGCGGGCGCATCACCTGAGTGAGCAGGTCGAGGCACAGATCAAGTCGGAGATGAAGAATGTGGACCGCGTGCTCATCCACATGGAGCCCGAGGCGAAAGAGTTTGTCCGCTATGCCGTTCCCTGCACCGAGAATAACGGCCTGCGCTCGAAAGTCTCGGCACACTTCGGTGAGGCGGAGTACTTCTGCCTCTTCGATATTCGAACATCGGACAACGAGCTAACGACGATGGAATTCCTCAAGAACCCGTACCGCACGCTGGAGAAGCGGAAGGGCTTGAAAGCCGCGGAGCTGCTCGTGAGCAAGCGGATCGACAAGCTGCTCAGCAAGGAGAGCATGGCGGAGAAGAGCGCGTTCTACGTCCTGGACGATGCGTTCGTGGAGACTGAGACGACGGCAGCGGCGACGGTGGATGAGATTGTGGCAGCGCTCCAGCAGTGATCTGCTCTGCTCATTCGAAGAGCGTGAGTGCGATCATCATCATGAAGATACCGAGAATGATGCCGATGTTGGTGAGGTGCTCGCTACCGTAGCGGTTGGCGATGGGGATGAGCTCGTCGAAGCAGATGAAAACCATGATACCAGCGACGAGCGCGATTGCGGCGGCGAGGACGAAGGTGTTGAGAACGGGGAGCAGGATGAGGATGGCGAGAATCGCGCCGAGCGGTGCTGTCAGCCCGGCGAGGAACGAGTAGAGGCAGGCCTTGCCGCGATTGCCTGTGGCGCAGTAGAGCGGGACGGCACAGGCAACGCCTTCGGGAATGTTGTGAAGCGCGATGGCGATCGCGATTGGTATGCCCAGTCTGAGGTCGGCCAGGGAGACGAGCGCGACGGTCAGGCCTTCGGGGAAGTTGTGCAGCCCGATACCGAGCGTGGTCATGATTCCACTACGGTAGAGTCGATCGCAGTGCGCGTCGACCTGCCCGTCGAGGTGCATGTGCGGGATGACGCGGTCAAGACCGTGAATCACGAGCAGTCCAATAAAGAAGAAGAAATTGGCGCGAAAGAGCCCGATATCCTCCTTGGCGCTACAGAAGAGGTCCACGAAAGCGACAAAGATCATGACGCCCGTGGCAAAGCCGAGGCTGATCGAGAGATAGCGGTTGTCCGGCCTGGGAATGATGTAGGCAACGAGGCTGCCGATGCCCGTGGCGAGCGCGGCGAGCGTGGTGAGCAGGAGCGCCTGATAAATCCCAAGTGTGGTCACCATGGCGTAGAGTATATACATTGCAGACCGCTAATAAATGTACGCTCTTTTCCGGAAACTGAGGTGGTATGAGGAAGGAAAGGCAAGGAGAAGCGTTATGATGAGTGGAGAAAGGAGTGGAGGTATTGGCGATCGATTCCAGCAGGAGCTGAAGTATCAACGCGGTCGCCTGCCCGCCTGGCAGCTTGATTGGACACGGAAACCAGAGACGTATAAGCAGTACCCCTCGGCGCCGCGGGTGGAGCTCGATGTGCCGGACCGAGCGGGAGGTGCACCGCTGTGGTCGGTTTTAGCGGGGAGGCGGAGTGTGCGGCACTTCAGCACGGAGCCGATGACGAAGGCTGAGCTCTCGCAACTCCTGTGGGCGACACAGGGCGTCACGAAGGTGCAGCAGGGCTATGCGTTCAGAACCGCGCCGTCAGCGGGCGCGCTGTACCCTGTGGAGACGTATATGGTGGTGAATGCCGTTGAAAACATAGAGCAGGGGGTGTATCATTATGCGGTGGCGCAGCATGAGCTGGAGCAGCTCCGTACGGGCGATTCCCGCATGGCGATTGCACAGGCCGCGCTCGATCAGGAGATGGCGTACCATGCACACGTGGTCTTCATCTGGACGGGTGTTTTTGCGCGGTCGAAGTGGAAGTACCAGCAGCGTGCGTATCGGTACGTCTATTTAGATGCAGGCCATATAGCGCAGAACGTGGCCCTGGCGGCCGTGGGGCTGGGACTTGGGAGCTGCCAGATCGGTGCGCTCTACGATGACGAAGTGAACACGCTGGTGGACGTTGACGGTGTGAACGAGAGCGTGGTTTACCTGACGGTCGTGGGGCGGCCGCGCTGAACCTGGCAGACGAAAACGAGCACGCTACAGGGCTTTACCATTGGCGTAACGTTTAAGAATCCACGATGCGAATCTACATGCGTATGACAGAACGTGCCGTCTCTGAGGTGATTGTTGATCAGCTGGCGGCATGGGACGTGGAGTACGTCCTCGGGCTGCCTGGCGATTGAGCGATCCACGTAGGTTGGGGGAAAATCATGATAATCGAAGAAGCAGGAGGAGGAACCGCAAATCCGCTATACGCGTTACAGGGCAGACGGGTGGGTGCGCGCACGCTGCAGGTCACAGAGGTGCAGCCGGGCGCATTCGCGGGCGTCTTCTCCTTCAACTTGCAGGTTCAGGAACGGATGGTTGTGAGCGGGCTCTTTTACGAGGGCAGCAGGTACATCAAGCCCTGGCTGGAGCTCGAGTATTCGCCCATCTCGGGCGACGAACGCGATCCAGACGGTGAAGCGCTCTTTCAGCTGCTCGCTGAGCTCATACCACCTGGCGGGCACATATCGGTCGCTTATTTGGACCATAAAATAACGGCACGTGCGCTCATTTCGGGCGTGCCGGCACCGGCAACACCAATCGGATACTTACTATGGCGCTGCGGCTGCCGGTGGTACAAGGACTGGTACTTCGCAGAAGGCTGGAAGGAAGGCGGGATCAAGCTGCAGGGTGAGAAGCCATTAACCGAAGAACGGGCACGGGAGAACACAGCGAGGATCGTGGCGAAGCTGACCGAGTTTCTGAAGAAGAGCGGGTATGTGGAGCCTGAGATCGAAGCGATCTGTAAAGAGCTGGCACAGAAGGTTCTAGAAGAGGTAAAAGAGGAACACCAACATCCGGGAATTCACGCCCCACAAGTCACCCGATAAATCTTACCCGCCTTATCGTCGGAGATGAGCAACGAGCCGTCCTCCATCACCTCGACGTCCACCGGCCGACCCCATGATAACGTGCCCTGGAGCCCGCCTTCCGCAAAGACCTCATACGACACGGGCATGCCATCCTCCAGCCGGACAAACGTCACCCGATAGCCTATCGGGTCACGCCGGTTCCAGCTGCCGTGCTCTGCAATAAAAATCCCGCCTCTGTAATACTCGGGGAACATATCGCGGGTATAGAACCGCATCCCGAGCGCGGCAATGTGCGGGCCTAACCGCAGTGCTGGCTGCTTGAATTTCGCACAGCTCCGATCGGTGAACTCAGGGTCCTGGATCGTGCCGCCGTGGCAGTAGAGAAAGCCGAACTGCAGGCCCTGCTCCGGCGCGTGGTTCAATTCACCGGGCGGGCGATCATCACCCAGCCAGTCTCGACCGTTGTCAGTAAACCACAGCTCGTCCGTCTCGGGATGCCAGTCGAACCCCACGGTATTCCTTACACCCGCGGCGTATTCTTCAAGCTCCGTGCCATCAGGATTCAGCCGCATGATGGTAGCATGCCCCTCTTCCAGGCAGACGTTGCAGGGCGCGCCGATGGGCACGTAGAGCTTGCCATCCGGCCCGAACCGGATGATTTTCCAGCCATGCAGAGTCTCCGTGGGAAAATCGTCACGCACCACGGTGTACGAAGCGTTCTCCAGATGCGCCTCAATATCCTCAAATCTCAGGATACTGCTGACTTCCGCGATGTATAGCGACCCATTCCAAAGCGCGACACCATTCGGCATGTTCAGCCCGGAGGCCACCACCTTCACCTCGTCCTCAACCACCGCATAGACCCTGTCCGAATCGCGCGTGCCCACAAAGAGCACGCCCGAATCACTCAGCGCCAACGACCGCGCGTTCGGAACCTCGGCATAGACTTCCAGCGAGAAGCCCTCCGGCAGCGAAATGGTCTGTAAGGGATCATCGCTCACCGCAGGCGGACGGGGACCGTACCCGGCAAAGAAGCCGCTAAGGAAGAAATAGTACGCCAGTACCGCAATCGCAGCCGCCAGGAGCAGCACGATGTACCGCTTCTTCATAGCACGACGGAGGTTTGTCGTATGTATATTGCTTTGCTTTTGCCTGCATGCGTGAGTGA
>CAZFWT010000003.1:0-22236 GCA_964522635.1 uncultured Halobacteria archaeon
CTATCCTGAGTTCCTTATCCAGTCCCAGGCTTCCCAGAGATCCTTGACATACACGTCCGGCTCGATGCCCTGATGGTCCCCCCTGGAATTACGGTCGACGAGTATCACCGGCATACCGATATCCTTTGGGCCTTTGATGTCACGGTCGTAGTTGTCACCGACATACACGGCCTCTGCGGTCGGTACGTTCAAGAGGTCGCAGGTGACAGTGAAGAGCCTGAGGTCAGGCTTCTTAAAGCCGAAATCGGTCGAGACGATCATGTGGTCAAAGAACTGGCTGATCCCCAATAGCCGCCCTTCCTCCCTGCAGAAGACGCGCTGGGCATCGGAGACGAGCGCCATGGGATAGCCCGCTCGCCTCATCTCCCGTAACACGGGCAGCGTATCGGGAAAGAGCTGGAAACGGTCGCGGCTGATGAGCCGCTGGAGCTTGCAGCAGGACTCCGCAAGGAATGGACAGTACATGCCCTCCTTGAGCAGTATATGCTCAAATACGCGCTCGAGATCCACTTCTGGATAGCGCTCACCACTGTCCCTGAGGAGCTTCTCCTTCTCAAGCTCATAGGTTGACTTCAATTTCTCCGCATCGATCGTTCCGCCGTAATACTGGAGGTAGAGCGAGATGTATTTAAAGACCTCATCCTTATCTTCTTCTGTTTTGATATCCACGAGGGTTCCGTAACAATCGAAGATCACAGCCCGTATTTTAGACACCGTCTTGACTCCTGTATCAGCGTATAGCGGTACGGCTCATCCAGCCAGGTATTTCTCGCTATTCTCAATAGGCCCAGGGACATATAAAGCGGTAGCTTTCGCGTGATCGTGTAGAAAAATCGGGGATCGCCAAGAGTAACGGCGTAGGCCCAGAGGAAATGGCCGATGAAGGGCTCGGCCGCCCAGCGGTCGCCGATACGCCACATGAAGTGGTGCTTCAATTCGGCCGCTATGAACCCCAAATCCCAGCAGCGATCGGCCTGCTTCATCTTCTCCAGGTCGATGCCGACGACCTCCTGATGGTCGAAGAAGAAGTTTGTGGGCGTTGCGTCACCATGCACGGTCACCTCTCGATCGGTGAAGAGTTCTTTCGCCGCCCACCACCGTGCTGCGTACTTCTTGATCGCGTGCCCATCGGACGGCTGGAGGGGGCCGTGCTGTAATGAATTCAGCAACTTGTCGAGATAATGCTGGGTGAGCGTTGGCGATACGTGTCTGTGCGTCTCACTCTCCCGGTGGAGCTTCGCGAAGAACCCGGCCAGGCAGCTCAGCTTCTCGAAGAGCCGATCGGACTGTCCCTCATAGCAGGCCCGGACGATATAGTGGTCGAGGATCTTACCCGGTGCCATCTCCGTCACGAGCAGCGCCGCAAGCTCCTTCTTCAGGCCCAGTGGCGCGACAACCCGATACGTACCATTATTCATGCCAAAGTCCTCACGCGCGTGCTTCAAGTTAGTATAGCTCTGTTTCGCGTACTGCCACGCCTCGTGACGGGGTATATGATCGGATTCGAAGAACTTTCCGATGACTCGAATCCCGCGCGTCCGTTCGTGGAAGAGGTAGACGGGCTTCTCTCTCACGAGCCGCTGGATTTCTATAGGCCCATAGGGCGGCGGCGCGAGTTGGGGAAAGATCTCTCCAATCAGATAGAGATGAAGAGCTTCCATGTTACATCGTGGCATGGCTACGCTACAAAAACTCCACGTAATAAATAAAGATGCCTCAGCACATATAATCTTCGCACGGGCGCGCCTGATTCTGATCAACGTGCTTCCGCAGAAAGCGGTGACTCATCGCTCCAGAAACGGGTCCACCCACTGCGACCAGAACTGGATCGGGTTCTTCACCGGCGTCATCGCACCGTCATCGGGACTGAAGAGTTCGCTATTGTAAAAGACGAACCCCTCATCCATTTGATGCGCCAGGTTGCTCTGTAGCAGCCCCGCTACCGTTTCACTTTCCGACTCGCCGCACCATCGCAGCAGCCGTATGAGGTACGGCGTATCACGCGGCCAGACCACAGCCTCGTGGTATTCCTCATCGCCGTAGTAGATCCGTTTCGGCGAGTGCTTCACCAAAATGCCAAACGGACGTCCCTGCCGCTCGACGAGCAGGTTCGCCTTCACCACCGCGATGAACTGGGCTACTTCTTGCGGTGAGAAGATCGCCTCGTCCAGCAGCAACGCCATGGCAACGACCGCAGGCGAGCCTAGCGTCTTGTCCTTCTTCCCGTTTAACGTGACCACGTTGTGCAGGAGATGCGCGGCAGGGTCCCAGAATACTGTTTTATAGGCCGCCTTCGCTTGTTCCAGGTGCGCTAACAATGCCCCTGGATCAGTTCCGATCTTATGGGCTATCGTCACGCAGTGACGCAGCATCGTGATCCAATGGGCGTTGATCTCCGGCAGATAATAGAGCGGCCTATTCACTGCCGTTTCGTCTTCCAGATCAGCAAGCCACGAATCAGGTATACGAACCGAGACTGCCTGTTTACGACCTTTGAGCGCTACCATGCGACTCGAATCGGTCCATGAATGCCAGGGCACGATGGAGAGAAGCCCGTTTGGATGGAGCACTGGCGGGCCGTTGAATCGGCCCGGATCGTTCGCTGTGAACCGGGAGATGGTGAACTCAGCCCGGTGTAGCACCGTCGAGGCGAACCCGGTGTCCCAGCTCAGTGATAGGAGCTCCCCGGCGGCGATGAAGGCGAGTAAGGTGGCATCCGCGCTGCTAAAGTCGACCGTCTGCTCTCGTTGTGCCGGGAACCGGTTGGGGATTCGACCATAATCGTCCTGGTACGCAAACGCCTGGAGTATCATGGTTGTGATTGCTCCGGCCTGCCCGATGCGCGTGAGGGTCTCGATGTTGTTGATGATCCCCTCGAAGATGTCCCGGAACCAGGGCGTCCGGAACCAGAAGTCTCCCGCCTCGTAGAAGAAGGCGTCATTCGCGTACATCCCGAAGTTGGCGAGCGCGAGCGCTCTGAACCTAACGGCAGGATCAGTTCCCGCACGATCGAGCGCGCGTACGATCCGCTCTGCGCGCTGCTGCTCTGTGGCCTCATCGGCCTGCCACGCCATTCCCGCGCTATACCGTTTCCTCAGCCCCGATTCCGAGTCGCTGCAGGAGATAACAAGTAACGCGGTACCGGTATCGTCCATGGAAAGCTCCAGCTCACCGGGGGAGACGAGTGCCCTCCGCTCTCCCCTGAACGTCACGCCCCTCACGGTCCGCTCGCGGAACCCTGAGCCGAGCTTGTACCACCACTCGATCGAACGATGCCCTGTCCGTACGGTGCAGTCGTTTGGGGTGGCGATAGATACATATTTCCCGGCACACGCGATCAGCAAGCCGTTGGATAACGCTGTACACACCTGGTTTTCAGGACTCGAAGGCTCGTACATGTGCCGTATGTCCACCAGCGGCTCGATCACCACCTTCGCCGCGGTGCTTTCCACCGAAACACAAGCGGTTATGCCGTCCTGCGCTGAGCCGACGCTCAGCAGATAGTAGTGTGCGCTGAGAGAGTGGTGCCCAGCTTCGGTTTTGTAGGCGAATGAAGCCAGCCAGGGCGACGCAGTCACCTGGGTGGCCGTGAGCTTCAGATAATCGTCTCCCTGCTTGACGCCCATGGCGAGCCCGTCCAGAAAATGATAATTCTCGCCATCAAGCAAAACGGAGAGGCCTTCATAGGGATAATCGCGATTGGGTACGATCTTGTCACTAAGGTTGACCGAGAAGACTGACTGCGACCATGAGGCTTGCGGTCGCTTGAGTATAACGTGCCGGGTACGTGCAGGGTTCGGATCCTCTTCAGGTGGGAGTGTAACGCAGAAACGCGGATTGTGCATGGTATGCTCCATCACGCACTCCACTCACTCACCGAAACCACGCCTCAGGCTTGAGCAGGAACTCCAGCTTCGCTGGCTCTTGCAGAAGCTCGTACATCGGGATCGCGGTGCTCAACCCCACCTCCTCGAGCCACGTATCCGAAGGCCGTAGAAACCTGATCGCCGGCGCGGCCTTGTAACGCTCGTTCCTTACGAACTTCCTGGACGTCAGCTCGAAGTAAGCAGCGCCGCCGCGTTCCTTGTACGGATCGTAGATCGAGGAGAACGAGCGCGCCACCCAGTTTGCCATCTTCAGAGTCCCAGCAGCCGGATTAATGGTCACGTGTCCGTAATTGGGGGGGATAACGACCTTATCACCACGGTGCGCCTGTATCAGAATGACGTCTGTTATCGCTCCGTTGGTATCTGCCTCCTCACGCTGCTGCAGAAGATAATGCGCCTCTCCCTCAAGGACCTCGTAGATCTCGGGATAGGTAAGCTTTGAACCCGGCACGCAGGGATGGTAATGGCCGGCAGTCTTTACAAATTCAAGTCCCAACTTCATCGGCGGAATGATCGTAATATCGTACCGCAGCCCAAGGGCTTTTATCTGCTGCGCATCCGCCTCGTTCTTCGCAACCTCCCGGAACATATAGTAGAGCGGCACCATGTCCATGCTTGCAGTCACTAAGAACCCCTGATCATAAAGGACCTCCTTCATCTCTCCCAGCGTTCGCACAACGGGGGTAAACGTTCGGTCTCCGAACGTGAGCTCGTCCCAGGTTCCCTTCATTTCTTTCTCGTTCTCCTCCTCCTCTTTAGGTTCCTTCATTTCACCCGAGCTGTTTCACGCGTACCTCCGGGAAGCCCACGATATCGACCGTGGCTGAGGCGAGCCTGAGCTTCTCGGACCGTTCGATCTCATCGAGCAGTAGCTGACCGATTGTGCTCCGTACCTGCCGTCTCTGCCGCACGTCCGTGATGTACCGGATATGGAACGTGATCCAGTTATCAGTCAGCGTCAGGTAGATCTCCGGCTCTACCGCCCGGATCGTCAGATAATATTTCTCCTTGAGCTTTAAAATCTCGTCTTCTGCCCGGGAGGCCATCGCACGCGTCTCTTCACCAACGATGCGGCGAATCGTGATCAGGGCTTCCCGCCAATCACTGTCATAGGTCAGGGGGATCTCAAGCTCGTCCCAGATGAAGTTGTTGTCCTTGGTGTAATTGTTGATAACGCTCGAGAGCACATAGCCGTTCGGTATGAGTGTCAGGCGCCCGGTGGCCTGATCGCCCGCGACCCATTCTTTCAATTCCAGCAGCGTGGTGTACATGATCCCGATATCAATCACGTCTCCGTATTTCTCCTTCATCTCAATGCGGTCGCCGACCCGATAGATGCTGGTGGTGAAGATGATCACACCGCCCACGAAGTTCCTGAAGAAGTCCTGGAGCGCGATGGCGATTCCAGCGGCGAGCAGCCCGTAGGAGACCAGAAGCGTCTGCGTCTGCTCGACCCAGATGCGGATCAGCATGGCGAGCAGAACGGCCATGTAGAGAATAGACACGGCTTTCTTGAACGAATAGCGCGCCTTCTCTTCCTTTATTCGTCGCGCGACCGTCGCTTCAATCACCCATTTGAAGATGAAATACGTGACGGTGACGGCAAGGAAGCTGATGAACACCCGTTCGAGATAGACCAAAGGATAGTAGAGCTGCATGAACCAGAGCACGCCGGTGATGAGAAGAAGCATGCCGAGCGTGGCGATCTTTTTTATCATAGGTTTTCCATCCGTTCGTTTTGGTTATTTATTTCCTACAGCATCATCGGGTTATCCCGTGTGCTGCTCGCCCATGATCGGAGCTCTTGGCGCTTGTATTCCCTGCTTCGTAAACTCACGCCACGTACGCCGCGTTACCTCGGACTTGAACTCGAACTCATGGCGGAGATCATGGACGTAGGCCTTGGCACGGAGCCGCCGGTAGTAGGGGAAATCCTCCAGTAAAACGGTGTACGGGCGTTTCTTGGAGATATACACGTACCGCGAGGTGACCACGGCTTCCTTCAGGATCTCCAGGCCGGTGACAGCATCAGAATCGGGATCAACGAAGAGATCGATGACCACCATCATCTCGGGCGTCCCCGAGCTGGCGCTCGCAACGGCCTGGGTGAAGATGAGGTAATTGGGAGCGGAGACGAGATTGTCGTCGGGCGTTATCAGGCGCGTCGCACGGATCCCGATGTCCGTCACCTCGCCATAATACCCCCCGATACTCACCTTGTCCCCGATCTGGTAGGGTTTCTCAACGGAGATGATGAGCCCGCCAATAATATCGGCGAAGAGATCCTTGAGCCCGAAGCCCAGAGCGGCGCCGAGCAGTCCCGAGAACGCTACCAGCTGGGTTGATGAGAGCTGCAGAATCGAGGCCAGGATGAAATACGTGGCAATGCCATAAATGGTGAATTTCAGGAGCGGTAAAACCATCTTCACGGTTATTCGCCGTCCACCTGCACGTTCCGCGAGCCAGGTGAGGAGATACGCGATGACCCGCGTGAGGAGATACGCGAGCAGAATGATCAGAATCACGCTCAGAATAGTGCCCAGATCAATGGTCTTGAGCGGCACATCCACCAGGTCGGTCTCCACCATCACCAGATCACCCCCATCTTCTTCAGCGCGCTCACGACGCAGCTCAAGGCTTCCGGATTGAGCTTGTAAAAGCCCCGCTCCTCAACAATCAACCGCTGGTGCAGCAAGCGGTGCAGCATCGTCTCCACCTCAGGCTCATCGCTGATCTCATGCAGTTCCGGCTTGGTGAGCGCCTCCATAGCGAGGATGAGCGAGAGCAGGAAGCTCTCATGATAATCGAGCTCGGCCTTCAAGGCGCACTCCTTGACGAAGCTCGGCTTGATCGTGGGGTACTGCATGCTCTTCGCCCATAACAATTTCGCCACACCCGGATTTCCGTTCGCGATCCGGTTGATCTTCTCAAAGATGATATCTTCCGCCTTCCTCGTCTCCTCTTTCCGCGAGAACAGGACTTTGATGCGAGCGAAGTCGATAGAGAAAAATGGGATTGCCAGGGTTTTGTTCCGCACAGTGAAGGAAACGGGATGCCTGGTAATGATCCGCTTCTCCTCAGGTCTACTGTCATCCTCGAATTCGAGTTCGTTCTCCGCGTAGCCAGCCAGGATCAGCTCCTTGAGCTCCGCAGCAGAGAATTGCGGGAGTGTGATCGTGAGCGGGAAGAATTTGTCGATCGCGCGCACCTCCTCGAGATAGCGCCATGAGTAAACGTTCCACGTCGTGATCACCAGGTGCTCAGATGCGGCGACCGCGGTAAGGAACTCGTCAAGGTGTTTGAAGCCGCCAATGGCGCGCTGGTAGAGGAAATGGCAGTTATCACAGAGCACAATCTCTCCAGCGCCCGGAGGAAGCGAGATCTCGTCCCGATCGGTGATGAGCGCTGAGAACGACAGTTTTACTGTCTTGCGCGTGGTTATCTGCTCGATTGCATAGAGGAGTGTTGTTCTACCCGCAAAGGGCTCCGCGATGATCGCGACGTCTGATTTCTCACCCGATTCGAACTCAGCAAGAGCCGCTCTGATACTCGCCAGCTCGTTCTGAAACCCGATGATCCCGGCTGGCATCTGCTGCTCTTCCTCACCCATCGCTAGCTACACCCCTTAAGGAGAGATCGGATCAAAAGATCCAACTTCGCGATCTTCGTGTACTACCTAAAGGCCGAGCATACTTTTAAGCATGGTGGTGGCAGGCGAGCCTGCACGTTTCGCGAGACTGCGCTAGGCGAAATACGCATTGAGGAGATATTGCTGCACCATGCGATGCGAATTGAAGAACGAGGCGTTGAAAGCGATGGCGTAGCGCATGATCTGAGCCCAGCCATCGCGCTCCTGTCCATAATAGAGAGGTATGACCACCTCTTCCAGCTTCCTGTACAGGCTTGCAGCCTCTTCCGTGTCATCCATCTGCAGCTCGCAGACATCCGCTACCTTCGTCTCGATCGCCCAGCCGGTAACCCCCTCGACGCAGCCTTCAACCCACCATCCGTCGAGCACACTCAGGCTCGGAATGCCGTTGAGGCACGCCTTCATACCGCTGGTGCCTGAGGCCTCGCAGGGTATCTTCGGGGTATTGAGCCAGACGTCGACGCCCGAGGTGAGCAGCAGCGCGAGCTCCATATCGTAATCCTCCAGGAAGACGATCTTCACCTCGCCCGCCAATTCCTGGATCGCCGCAAAGATCTGCCGTATCAAGTCCTTACCGAACGTATCCTTCGGATGCGCCTTCCCTGCCACGATTACCTGAATCGGGCCGACCTGCTTCGCGATTGCAGCGAGCCGCTGGGTATTGGTGAACAGGAGATGCGGGCGTTTATACCGCGTCATTCGCCGCGCAAAGCCCAGGGTGCAGGTATCATACGCCAGGCCCACATCGTGCCGTGCGTTGACGAAATCGATCAAGCGCTTCTTTGCCGCGCGATGCGCCTCCTGTATCTCATCCAGGGGGATTTGGACCACATATCGCAGGTTGAAGGGGTCCTTGCGCCATCCGCTGATGTGACTGTCATACAGCTTCCTCAACGGCTCCGCAGTCCAGAAGACGTGGTGCACACCGTTCGTGATCGAATCGATAGGGTAGCCCGGGAACATATCGCGTGAGATCTCCTCGTGCCGCTTGGCCACGCCGTTAATATACCCGCTGTGCTCCAACGCGAGCAAGGTCATATTGAGCGGGCTCCCTTTACAGATATGCTTCAGCTCATCAGCATCGCAATAGGTGCCCAGGAGTTGCTCGACCAGCGAAGCGGCGAACTTATCGTGACCCGCGGGCACGGGCGTGTGCGTTGTGAAGACGCATCTATCGCGTACGGCCTCGAGCAGCTGCTCATGCGTATACCGCGGATGCTCCTGTTTCGTCTTCTTCAGCAACTCCAGAGCGACGAGCGCTGAATGGCCTTCATTCAGGTGATATTTGCGGATAGTATGCTGCCCCAGTGCATCGAGCATCCGTACTCCGCCGATGCCGAGCACGATCTCCTGCGCCAGCCGGTAGCGCTCATCGCCACCGTACAGGTACGAGGTGATCTCTCTGTCCGCATCCTCATTCTCATAGAGATTGGTATCAAGGAAGTAGACGGGGAGTTGATGCCCCTCCCGGCCCGTCAGCTTATACTCCCAGGCCTGCACCTTGACGTCCCGGCCTTCGATGGACACGGATATTTTCCCCGGTCTGAGCGTGGCAAAGTCATCGATCCGCCAGGCTTTGAAGAATTCGGTCTGATTGCCCTCACCATCCAATTTCTGGGCGATATGCCCTTTGTTACTGGCGAGCGTCATAGCAACGATCGGGACGTTCAGATCGGCACACGATCGAAGGATGTCGCCGGCCAGTATACCCAGCCCGCCGCTGTACGTTGGTATCTTTGGATTAACGCCGATCTCCATGCTGAAGAACGCGATATGGAAATATCCTTCTAATAATGAATGGTTACCGCGAGCCATCTCGATCTTTCTCCCTCTTCATCTACTTTTAGATAGATATATGCAGGGTAGCAAGTAAAGCATAATGGATCGGTGCGGCAACGTCGTTGCACTCAGGGCTCATCTATAAACCTCATGGCCAGAACGAAGCTGATGAGGAGCAGGGCAGAGCAGATGCGGAAGGAGAGCTGGAAGCCGAAGGAATCAGCCAGGAACCCGCCCAAAAAAGGGCCGATCGCCCAGCCGGTATACCACGCCTGGTTGTATGTCCCCATGTACGCACCGCGCTCATTCTGATTCGCCATGTCCGCGATCAATGCGGGAGTGACGGCACTAAAAGCGGCCCACATCGCGCCTTCGAGTAGCTGTAGCGGGAGCACGTGCATGAACGTTCGGGAGAGCGAGTAGAGGAGGAAGATGAATGAGAAGGACGCTATGGTAAGGAGAATAATCGGCTTTCGTCCCACCTTATCAGAGAGTTTCCCGAAGAGCGGTGCAAAGACGAGCCCGGAGACCGCGCTGGCCGTATAGATGATGCCGATCTGAGTGATCGGTATGCCTAATTGGAACAGATAGAACGAAAAAACGGAGTAGATCATACCGGAGCAGACCATCAAGGGCAGTAGTGATAGGCAGAGTAAGTATAGTCTCTTCATTTCTCAGCGCGCGCCCCCTACTGTTCATTGTGCTCCCCTTCCGCTATTCATGGTACATGAAGCGTTCTTATCACAAGAGAACCATAGCATAGACGAGGATATTAATACTCGCGAGTGGTATACCGACCTTTGCAAATTCGACGAAGGACAGCGTTTCACCGCTCCGCTCTGCATGCTGAATAATGATGATATTGGACGCAGCACCCAGAATGAGCAGGTTACCCGCGATGGTGCTGCCCGCGGCCAGTGCTAAAAGCCCTTCCGGTGTCGCTCCCGCGTGGATCAGCAGGGGGAGA
The DNA here is from genome assembly GCA_964522635.1 of uncultured Halobacteria archaeon. Classification (GTDB taxonomy): domain Archaea; phylum Halobacteriota; class Syntropharchaeia; order Alkanophagales; family Methanospirareceae; genus JACGMN01. The sequence continues at coordinate 10,283 of CAZFWT010000003.1, forward strand.
TAGAGGGCAACGAGCGGCACGTTCGAGATCAGCTGTGAGAGGAGGACGCTTATCGTCATGATTACGGGCGGTGAAGTGATGTCGAGCTGGAGGTGGGCGAGGAGCGATTGAAAGATGCCGCTGTTCCAAACACTTTGCATCACTATGAACAGCGCAATGAAGAAGATGAGCGTGTACCAGTCGATCTCCCGGATGAGCTTCACGCGTTTCTCACTCAGGAGCACGGGCACAGCAGCAACGAGGGCGATATCGGTCAGCCGGAGATCGATCGCCAGGTGGGTAAACCCCAGGGCTATTTTGGCTGCGATCAGGAGCAGCATGAGCGCGAGTGAGAGTTGAGATAACCGGGCGAGTTTGCGGTCCTTTATAACGTCCGGGGAACCCATGAGCAGCGGTCTTCCCGCTAACTCGGTACGAAAGGCGTATTTCAGGACGAGATACGCAACGAAGAGGTTGATGAGGGTCGGGACTGCGAGATGCCGGAAGAAGGTGATGAACGGATTGGTGAGCGTAACGGCGATCAGGAGATTCTGGGGATTGCCGATTGGGCTCATTACGCTACCTATGGTAATCGCAAACGCGAGGGTCAGGAGGAGCGGCTTCGCCGCCAGTCCATGCTTCCGCGCGAGCAGCAGAACGACGGGGGTTCCTATAATCGCCATCGTATCGTTCATGAGCAGTGTGGAGAGCAACCCGAACCCGAGAAGAATCGCAAGAACGAGTTGATCCACCGATTTCGCTCGCCCGAATAGTGCGGCTGCGAGCTGCGAGAGATAGCCACTCGCCTCCAGGGCCTGGCCGATCGTGAAGACGCAGAATAAAAACGCGATGATCTCGAGATTAATAGCCCTCAGCGCGTCAGCAGGTGAGATCTGCCCGGTGATGAGCACAATGACCGCTCCCAGAAGCATAATCTGCCATATCTGCAGGCTGAAGGAGCCGATCCTCCGTATCGCAATCAGGATAAAGACTGCACCGAGCGTGAGGAGTGCGAGCATACCCTGAACCCGCCCTCATTCCTTCTTCAAAACGAAGTAAAGATTGCCCAGCTCACCAGTAAGGGGCACATCGAGCGGTAAGCGGTCAAAGCCCTGATTATAAATGGCCTTCAGGACAAAGCCACCTGCTGCACTCAAGCGCTTCACGTCCTCGGCGAGCCACAATCGCAGGATGTGCGGCTCGATGAACATGAACTTCTTCCCCCGGGTTCCGTCCACGACGCTCATCTTACAGATGTTGTATTTCCGCTTGCGTACGTAATCGTAGCGCTCCGTGCACCACGTTGTCTGCACCGTCACTCCGTCTCGTTCTGCGATCCAGGTATCATCCGGTTGCTCCTGCGTTCTCGGATTCGCGGGTGCGCAGGCGAGTTCCACGATGTAGATCCCGCCGCGTCGGAGCGAGTGCGAGACCGCTTTGAAATGTCGCATAATGTCCGCGTCCGAGATGAGGTAGCCGATGGTATTCAGGAGATTGAGTGCGGCATCGAAGGTATCCTTAAATTTCCGCGTTCGCATATCGCCGAGAACCACATCGGCGCGACCGTTGAGACCCGCTTGCTCGATCTTATCCCGCGTGTACGCGACCATCTCCTCACTGATATCATAGCCAAGGATATGATAGCCACGCTCCGCCAGCGGCAGTAACAGACGACCACTCCCACAGGCCGGCTCCAGGATTCTGCTCACCGCAATGTCCGCGTATGCCTCGAAGCACGCGGTAAAAAAGTTCAACTCCCCGGTGATATCGTAGGAAAATGCAATATCGTAATAGACGGGAAGATAGTATAACTTCTTCTCCATGGTAATCCTCCCCCCGCACCCCGATCATCATCTGAGCAGGAAATACTTCGCGGTCTTATCACCCGCTCTCCGCTTCGCCAGCTTCTTCTGCGTCAATTCGGTAATGCCATTCGCAACCGCACCCTTCGGGAGCTTGGCCTCGCGCACAATATCGTCCAGACCTTTCGCCTTCTCTTCGCCATTCATACCCAGCTTCTGCATCGCTTCGTATACCTTCTTTGTATTCCCCTTGAGCTCTTCCGCCATCTGACCCAATCATCCTCCCGGATGTGAGTTGTATACCATATCCTCCCCCAATTTAAATAGGTAGCGGCACAAATCCCTTCGTTTCGTAAATGGGCGACGATGTGGCGAGCTAAAGACCCTCGACGCACTCCACCTCATGAGGCTCGGGAGCACTCGGCACCGCCTTCTCATCCTTATGCTGGAATATGCGCGTTTCTGCTGCTTTCAGGATCGCTTCCAGCATCGCCACATAGCTCATACCGGCAATCGCGCTCATCTTCGCCAGATGCCCGTCCCAGCACCAGCCGGGATTGGGATTCACTTCCAGGAGCTTGGGATTGCCCTGTGCATTGAGGCGCCAGTCGAAGCGAGCGTAATCGCGGCATTCCAACCGCTCAAAGAGCTTCACGGACCATTCCACGAGCGCTCGCTCCACCTCCTCCGGGAGCTCCGCGGGGATCGAGCGGATTTTCCAGTAGGGCGACTCGGGCAGCCACTTCGCCTCGTAGCCGCAGATCCGGGGCAAGCCTTCCGGGAGTGAAGAGTAATCCTCCTCGATGATGGGGAGCGCGGCGTACGATTCGGGCGGATTGCCGATGATACCCACGCTCAAGTCCTGTCCGGTGAGAAACTCCTCCACGAGGATCGGCTTCTCATAGCCGAAACGCTCGCGGATCTCGGCAATCGCATTCGTCAGCTCTTCCGGATCGTAGCATACATTCCGCTGCGTAATGCCAAAGCTGGAATCGCCGAAGTTCGGTTTGACGAGTACGGGAAAGTCGACGTGCAACTCGAAGGTCGTGTCCTCAGGCTTGATGAAGAGCGCTTTAGGCACCGGGATGCCCATCTCATTCGCGATTCCGCGTACCAGCGACTTATCAAAGCAAAACGCGAGACACTGCGGCCCCGAGCCGGTATAGGGTATACCGAGCAACTCAAGGAGCGCGGGAACGTGCAGCTCCTTCTTCGCATCGTTCTCAAATCCTTCGTCGCAGAGATTGAGGACGAAATCCAGCTTCGCTTCATGCTTTATCAAATCCTGGATGAGCATGTTATGATTGGCGAGATAACTGAACCGGAAATCCTTCAATTCCCGTAAGGCACCTTTTAATTGATCGATGGTGTAGAGATCGTCGTCATCGAAGACACAGCAGGGCTTGACAGAGTCCGGCTTGCTGGGATCGCCCATGACGACTACCACATGCCTGATCCCACGGCGCGTTCTCTTCTTCACCGCGGCCCACTCCTTTCTGACTGTCGCGGTAACGATGATGCGCCGCTCCATCATCCCGAGATCCTGATTCCGCTCGGAATCGGAGCGGAACTCACCATGGAATCCGATATCACTGAAGCCTGCGGTCTTCAAGAGCTCATTGAGGCTCTCCCGTGTGTAAAGCCGCTCTGCATAGAGTTGGTCAACAATCACGCCTTTGTTCACGTGCGTCACCACCTCACGTGAGATCAAGCGCTGGTCATCCAGTGTGAGCGAGCGTTCACGACAGACGAAGAGGTTCTTGTCGATCCATTCCCAGGACCGTGGCTGGAAGTGCTCACGGAGATACGCACCATCCGCCGCATCAATAAGGAATCGCCCCCAGGGCTTCAATACCCTGAAGATCTCCTTTAGTACCCGTAAGTCGTCGTGAACCGTCTCAAAGTACCCGAAACTGTTGCCCAGCAGCATCACCGCGTCAAACGAATCCGAAGCATACGGGAGTCGTCGCGCATCACCCTCGCGGAACCGCAATGAGAGACCCGCCTTCCTCGCCTGCATTCGCGCTCTGTGGATGAGGAAATGTGAGCGATCGAGTCCTTCGACGTTCCTGTAGCCGCGCCGAGCCAGCTCCAATGAATGCCGGCCCTGGCCACAGCAGAGATCCAGTATCCTCTCGTCAGATGCAAGCCGGAGCAGGTCTGAAACGAATTCGACTTCCGTTCCTGTGACGCGTGGATCATCAACGATGTCCGCATCGGTCTTCAAGTAGAGCGAATTGAAGAGGTGCCGCCACCAATCAGGACTCACATGCTCCTCCAAATTCGCTACGGGGCCCAGTGTCTTCTTTTCTCGTCCTTTTCTCTGCCGTGAAATCGCCTTTTCTTTTATGCCCGCTTCTCCTTTATTCATATCCGTTGAATACGATAGCATTCTTTCTGTTATCGATATATATATCCTTTTCGACGCCGCCCGCTCCAGTACTGCTACACCCGTTCCTGCCTTCCGTAAAAAACTCTTAAAACGGGTTTATAACCAAAAAGAACGCGAATTGGGTGCCATTGTGACGGGCGACCCGAGGGTTGTGCAAGGTGTGTAATGGGGGTCGAATGAGCGACCGGTAACGTATTACGGTATCGAGCACCGTTAACTCCGCACAAGGTGCTCGTTACATGGTTTCCGTGACGGTTCCCATACTCGTACTTCAGCTCTCCCTAGCCTTCCTGGCGGGCCTGCTCGTGGGCATCGAGCGGCAGATACAGTAGTATGAAACCGATCGGCTTCGGCACGTTCACCCTCGTCGCCTCAGGCGCCTGCGCCTTCATGATCGTTACCGCGGGGCTCATCGGTGCCGGCTACAGTATTCCCATCGCCGCGGGCGGGCGTGGTCACGGGCATCGGCTTCCTCGGTGCGGGTACGCTGATCAAGGAGGGCCCGTCCGTCATGGGATTTACGACCGCGTCGGCCATCTGGCTCATCGGCGCGACGGGTGTTGCATTTGGCGCGGGCTATTACGTGGCTGGTGCGTTCACGACCTTTCAATGTCTCATGGTCTTCTTCATTGATTATCTCTTTGAGAAGCGTGGCTTTGGCGGGCACTCGCATCGGGTGACCATCAGCTTCGACCAGAGCAGCCCGGAGGAGAAACTAAAGGCGTCCCTCGAGAAGTTCAAGCCCAAGATCGAGGGCTTCGAGATCAGCCATACCCCACGTGCGTACACCTATATCTTTCGTGTGGTCATCACCATGCGGGATCTCGAAGAGCTGAGTGATCTGATCCTGAATTTGGACGGCGTGCTGAAGTTCCAGGTGGGGAATGACCAGTGAGCTCCACAACGCCGCGCTACCCGAGGCTATGCGGCACCCAGCATCGACTGGTAGAGGTTCCAGATCCCCGTTGCTATAAAGTTGACCGCGATCGCGCCCAGCAACAGGCCCATCACCCGCGTGATCACCAGCGAGCCCGTCACGCCCAGCAGCTTATGGATCTGGCCGGCGAACCGGAAAATGAGGTAGGAGAGTGCAAAGGTGAGAATGATGGCACCGATCGCGATGAGCTTCAAGTCCAGCGTCTGACCGGTTCGTATGATGACGATGACGGTCGTTATGGCGCCCGGGCCGGTGAGCAGGGGCGTGGCGATCGGAAAGACCGCGATGTCCTCGCGTCTCGCGGCATCCCTGATCTCCTCCTCGGTCACACTCTCGCGTGAGATTCTCGCCAGGACCATGTCGAGCGCGACGATGAAGAGCAAGACGCCGCCTGCCACCCGCAAGGAATCCACGGTCACGCCGAAGATCCGCAAGATCAACTCACCTGCGAGTGCGAAGACGATGGCCAGAACACAGGCGACGGTCACCGCGCGTTTGGCGATCGCAATGCGTTCGACCGCACTCATTGGTGCGGTTAACGAGATAAAGGTGATGATCCCGCCGATGGGATTGACGATGATGAAGAAGGAGGTGAAAGCGTAGATGAAGAAGGCCAGTGCGTCCATACCATTCTATTCCGTTACGTGGAGAAAAATCTTGTGCTCACGGCTGGGGGCTCGTCTCATCCCGCTGTTCCGCTCCGTCACGGCCGGGTCCGCGAGTTGCCATTTCGCTGATTCTTCCGCTCTATCGCTTTCTCAACCGTCGTTCGGGCGAGTGAGAGGGGGAACTGAATCATAAAGCGGAGCCCACCGGCAGTGGAGAAATTCCGTAACGGCCGCTTGACCTCCGTAATCAGCTCGCGCACCACCATTTTCTCCTTCACGTACCCTGCCTCTTTGACGAGCGCGAGGCGATGGATTGAGTATAAGCCGAGCAGGAAGGCGAAGAAGAAGAAGAAATCCCACTGCTGGAAGTCCAGGGTAGGGATTACCAGTTTGCCCGTGGGCGTGATATACGTCAAGGTCCAGGCGAGCTCGCGTCCCACGAAAAAGTCCGCAAAGGAGCCGCCGATGATGGGGGCAATGCCGGCAGCCAGCGAGTTACCGAGTGTACTGGCCGCGAGATACGCGGTCGCCTGCCCTTTTGGTGCCAGCTTCAGCCCGATATTCCCTGAAGCGAGCGTTACCCCGGCGGTGGAAATGCCCATGAAGATGTGGATGAGCACGAGGAGCGGCATGGTCAGGAGATACTTCTCGGGCAGGGTCGTGAAGGTCCAGGCGAGGATGCAGAGCATAAAGAGCGGACCACTGACGCCGAGCACCGACTTGTTGCTGAAGCGGTCGGCAAAGTTGCCCCAGAGTCGTAAAAACGCGAGATTCATGAGCTGACTCACGATCAAGAGCGCGATAACGACCGAGATCTGCAACCCCAGGCGATTGAGCATATAAACGGTAAAAAAAGGTGCAGCAAGGTTAACGGCGAAGTTCCAGGAGCCCAGGAACCATACCAGGTTTTTGAAGTTACAATCACGTAGCGGGCTCAAGAGCGTCTTCAGAAACGAGGGCGCCGCTTCCACCGGGCTCATCATGCGCGGCTCCGGTACGGTGGATATGAAGTACACGCCGAGCATGCCGGCGAGGAATCCGAGGAAGAAGAGCGTTGAATAGCTGTATAACTCGTTCTGGTCGAAAACGTTCCGGCCGTAGTCGACGAAGAGGCCCGCGGCGAGACTGAGCGGGATGCCTATGCCGGTAGCCAGGCTCATGCGTTTCGAGAAGAAAGAGCCCAGGCGGTTCTGTGGCACGAGATCGTGCATCCAGGAGTTCCAGCTGCTGCTCCCTATCGCGCCGAACGAGGCGTAGAGCAGGAGTCCAAGGACGAGCACGAGCAATCCGATCTGCGGATTGAAGAGGAACGGAATGAGCGCAATGAGCAACCAGAACGATCTGCTCACCGCGGTGGCCGCGGCACAAATCGCCCGTCTCACGCGATAACGCTCCACCAGAAAGACCGCTGGTATCTGCATCAACTGCGCGAGCGGCGGGATCGCTGCCAGGAGCCCGATCACCAGGTTGGAGGCGCCGAGCTTCAGTGCAAAAGCGACCAGGAAGGCGCCGCCAGTCAGCGTCACCATCGTCTGTGTGGTGAGCCCATCTTTGATAACGCTTCTGAGCCCTGATTCGATCTCTTCATCCGTTAATCGGTCTTTAACTGCGAATAGCATGGTCCCTCGTCTTAGCTGATAGAGAAAGTCGAGTGGAGTATATAAACTCGGATTCTCCGCACTCTATCACCTCTTTGACGATATGTGTGCGGAGCGACACCGTCTGCCCACCGCATGGTCGGTAGAATCCGGAGGGCTGTAGACCACCGGGATTGGATCCGCGGTCGTGCGTGCGCTCTTCCTTGGCCCGCATCGCTGCTGTTACCACCCTGTTCCATCCATCCTACGGCCTCTGCGGGTTCTTCGGTTTCTTCTTCTCTACCGTTGTTCGAATGAGAGAGAAGGGGAACTGGAGCATGTGGCGCAGTCCGCCAGCGGTTGAGAAATTCCGAAGAGGTCTTTTGACCTCGGCAATCAATTCACGAATAACGATCTTCTCCTCCACCTCACCCACCTCTTTAACGAGCGCCAAACGGTGGATGGAGTATAATCCGAGGAGGAATGCAAGGAAGAAGAAGAAATCCCATTCACGGAAGTTCAACGTTTGAATCACCAGTTCGCCGCCGGGACTGAACCATCTGAGCGTCCATGAGAGCTCGCGATTGACGAAGAAGTCGGCGAAGAGCCCGCCAAGGATGGGTGCGATGCCCGCAGCCAAGGAATTGACGAAGCTATTGGCTGCCAGATACGCGGTTGCCTCTCCCTTCGGCGCCAGTTTGAGCCCTATATTCCCCGAGGCCAGTGTCACGCCCGCGGTGGAGATGCCCATGAAGACATGGATGGTCACGAGGAGCGGTATGGTGAGGACATACTTCTCGGGCAGGGTCGTGAAGGTCCAGGCGAGGATGCAGAGTATGAAGAGCGGACCACTGACGCCGAGCACTGATTTGTTACTGTAGTGATCCGAGAATCGACCCCAGAGTCGTAAGAAGGCGATGTTCATCAGCTGGCTCAGGACGAGCAGGGCGATAATGAACGAGATCTCCAATTCCAGTCGTTTCAGCATATAAACGGTGAAGAAGGGTGCGGCCAGGTTAACGGCGAAGTTCCAGGAGCACAGAAACAGGATGAGATTCTTGAAATTCGCGTCCCTGAAAGGCCTCGAGAGCACGACAGAGAACCGCGCCTGGCTGGGTGGACGCGACATCCGCGGCTCAGGAATGGTCCAGACGTAATAAGCATCGAACAAGCCCGCGACGAAGCCGAGCAGGAAGAGAATTGAGTAACTGTAGATCGCCTGGGCGGGGAAGAGCCGTGTCCAGTAATCGATGAAGAAGCCTGCAGCGAGGCTGAGCGGGATACCCAACCCGAGTGTTAAACTCATGCGTTTCGAGAAGAACGCACCCAATTGGTCTTGCGGCACGAGGTCGCGCATCCAGGAGTTCCAGCTGCTGCTGCTCACCGCGCCAAACGCCGCGTAGAGCACGAGCGCGACGATAAGAATAGATAGGCCCCCGGTAAGGCCGAAGAGGATCGGTATAACGGCGATGAGTATCCAGAAACTGCGGCTTGCTATGATCGCGTAGAAGCAAATTGCACGCCGTGCCCGATACTTCTCGACGAGGTAGATCGCGGGGATCTGTATCAATTGCGCGAGCGAAGGGATCGCAGCGACGAGCCCGATAATGAGGTTAGAAGCACCGAGGAGCAGTGCGAATGCAACTAAAAACGCTCCTCCGGTCAACGTGACCATCGTTTGCGCAGCCAGGCCGTCCTTGATGACGTTGCAAAGTCCTGATTGGATCTCTTCCTCAGTGAGCTGCTCTTTTACCGCGAATCTCATAAGCGCCTCACATCAGCTTAGAGATAGAGCGTAGAGGGCAAAGTAAGTATATATCAGGTCATCGCTCATAAATCCCGACCCCTCTTTCGGCGTGAAGCTGGTGCATGCGGAGAATGCCAGAACCGCGCGCTCTTCTCCATCTGGCCGGCCGGACGGTCATCAGTTCAGCACGGCGATGGCAGCTGCTCGTACGACAAAAACGGGACACTGATTACCCATGCCGCAGTCCGCTAAGAGTCGTTCCGTTCCCATGCTTCGCTTAGCTTAGTACCCACAGGTAATGCATGGTGACGCAACGCAGACAGCAAAAAAACGTGTTCCCGCTCCACGTCCAAGGCTGGTACTCAGTGCTCTCTCTGTCTGGTAAAAATAAAAGAAAGCTATAGAGCGACTATAGCTTCTCCTTTGGACGCTCTACGACAAGATTCGCGCAGACAGCCACTCATTCAGTAACTACTTCGCCAAAAGCAACCCGTCTCGATACTTTGGTCACGCGGATTTTTACCGTATCCCCTTTCTGCGTGTTGGGCACGAAGACCACAAATCCCTCTATACGAGCGATGCCATCTCCTTCACGTCCGACGTCCTCGATCGTAACGTCGTAGGTCTCGCCAACGTTTATAGGGGCCGTAAATCCCCGCCTCTCGCCACTATAGTCCATACCTTACAAAACCTCCATTTCTCCTTCTTTCGATTTCACGTTCGCTTCGTAGTGTGCACTCGCACGTCGTAACCGCCAGCTCTCACGCCAAACCGCTACAGCACGCTACACCACGTGATTACACTTGTAATTCTTCTTGTATATAAACACCGCGGTCCTGGAGAGCACACAGCCCCCGATGCCGCGTGCATCCCCGGGGCAGGGATAATCGTGAAAACCCGCCCAGAACATAGTTCCAAGCAAAAAATGAGCGTTATCGTGCGGCTCGTGCGATTCGCTCCTTCTCCTCCCTCTTATTGACTGAGAAGCATTTCGCGTTCCGTGATGCTGCAATGAGCTCGTCCGCGAGGCATTGCTCGATCCGCTTCTTGTTCTTGAAGGCGCATTTCTCAGCACCCTGGGTAATGAACATGAGCGCTTGATCTACCCGCCGCTGCGAGGACATATCCACGGCTTTGGGCACGAGAATACCGCCGAACCGCAGTCGAATCGTCTCCTCGCACGGGCCGGCATTCTGAATCGCATCCACAAGCACCTGGAGCGGATTCTGACCCGTGGCCTCATGAACAAGATCAAAAGCGGTATTCACGATCCTGTAGGCCATCAGCTTCTTCCCGGTGTTGTGCGCGGACCGCATAATCTTGTTGATCAGGCGCTCCACGATGCAAACCTTCGATTCCTCGAATTGCTGGCTCGCATGCGCACCGCCGGAATGCAGTGCTGAAACGGGTGAGAGGCTGATGTGCCGCGCGATACCGATGTCCGTGATCCTCACGTCCGCCGGATCCCACTTGTTAAAGATCTTGCCAAAATCCATTTCTGTGCCCATCACGATCACCTCAGCAGCTTCTCCTTCCGCCCATGCACCAGTTCCAGGAGCGAGATGTCGTTAACCGCCACGACCTTAAAGCGCACGCCCGAGAGATCGCCGTACGACCGCCCCTTACGACCGCCAATGCCCTCGATCAGCACCTCGTCGTGCTCGTCGATGAACTTAATCGCGCCGTCGCCCGGCGCAAAAGCAGTCACCTGCTTCCCGTTCTTAATGAGCTGCACACGCACGCACTTCCGAATCGCTGAATTCGGCTGCTTCGCTTCTATCCCTACCTTCTCCAGAACGATCGCCCGTGACATGTGCGCGCCTTCCAACGGATCACTCTTCTTCGCGGTCTTCAAGACCTTCCGCGCGTAGTCCGGGCTCTTCCGCCGCATCACTTTCCTTCGCTTTTGCATCTTCCTCGCTGCGTACATGCCTCTTCCCATCGCTTTCACTCCTTAAGAACTGTACTATCCTTTACGTTTCTTAGATAAAACGTTTTAGAACGGTAAGTCTGCACGGACTATTTGATGATCACGTTGTCGATGCCCTGGTTCCGTTTCACCAGCATCTTCACCTTCTTGATCCGCTCGCCATCGCGGCCGATGGCGATGCCCTTGTGCTTCGTGAGCACCTCGACGTAAGCACAGAGCTTATCGTTCTTATTCAGCAGCTCGACGCTCTTCACGTACGCGGGCCGCAGCAAATTCTCGATGAACTCCTTCGCGTCCGGTGAATGTTCCACGACCTCGATCTCCTTATTCAGCATCTTCTTCACCTTATTGATGTTCATGCCGTTCTTCCCGATTGCCAGGCCCATGTCGCCCTTCTTCACCACCATGATCACCTTATTCGCCTCATTGTCCACGATGCAGTCCATCACGCCTGCACCGGTCGATTGCTCGAAGACTCCGATACACCTTATCCCCTCAGTATCCAGCTTTACGGTCAGTTTCACTCACCTGTTGTTTTTTCTCTCTTATCGTGTGGCGATATTCAAGGTTTTCTCTCTTGGTTGCTCTTCCGGTGTGAGAATACGCACAATCGCGGAATCGCCGGGATCGGTAATACCGAGTGAGGCGACTGAATACGGCTTCCCGCAGGCGAGCCCAAGCTCGAGACTGTTCGCAGGATACTCATACACGATGAGATCCTCGTCACCATTTCTCGCTGCCTCTGTAAAGATCTGTTTTACCTGCTCAGGGCAATTGGACGCGTGGATAACGACCCGCGCCTCATCATTCAGGACCGCCCTTACCGTCTCCTTCGAGCCCAGCAGTACATCTCCCTGGTCTAATACCTTCTGCAATTCCCTATGCACATCTGAAAGCTCAATCGAGCTTCGCTCAGCCTTCCGCTTTGCCTTTGCCATCGTCTCGCTCCTCTACTATCCTCTTCTCCTGATCTATCCAACTA
>CAZFWT010000003.1:22336-52686 GCA_964522635.1 uncultured Halobacteria archaeon
TCTTACTTACCAAGATCCTTTTTAAGCTTGAGCTTTTTCGTTACCTTCCCGCCACCAGTTCGACCGCACCAGTCCCCAATTTGATCGGCTGTCCGACGATCACGTTCTCAGTGACGCCTTTCAGCTCGTCCGTTTCACCGTGAACGGCGGCATCCAGGAGGTTGTCGACCGTGACCTCAAAAGCAGCACGCGAGAGCACCGAGGCCTTCTCGCCCGCGATGCCGTGCCGGCCGATCTGCTTCACCGTGCCGTCCATGGTCATCGCATCGGCGATCAGCATGATATGGCGCGGATCCACATCCAGACCCTGCTCATTCAAGGTGTTCAACATCTCCTCCACGATCGCGTTCCGGGCTGCTTCTATACCGAGCACCTCTTCGATCTCCGCGATGTTGTTCGTCATGGTCCGCGTAAAATCCACCCCGTCTACCTTCTGGTTCCGCAAACGTTTCAGCTCCGACCCCACGGTGTAGAGCACGTACTCGCCGCTGGAAGCCCGCCGTACCAGCACCCGCTGTATCCCGACGATTCCCCTCACCAGCTTGCTCGCAACGGTCTTCTCCAGCTTCGATAGTTCATGGAACGTGTCACAGCCCGTGTAGATGCGCAGTTGTCCGTCTTCCAGCTCGTCCACGAGCATCTCCTGGCTGATCTCCTTGATCTTCTCGATCACATCCGCTCTCGTGACGTATCGCTTCTCCAGTTCCTTGGGATTGAGCTCGACCCACACGGTCATCGTCTCCACAGAGGATCGGATTTTGCCGAGATTGCTGATGTATGTCTCCTGTATCATCCCCGCCACCTCTTCCGCCTGGCTCCTGGTCGTTGCATACTCATCGAGCAGTCGGATCGTCATCGTGGGTGTGGAAAGCTTCTTTCGCGCATCCACGATCTCGATGATCCGAGGTAACCCTAAGGTAATATAAATGGCGCCGACACCGGCATAGTGGAAGGTACGCATGGTCATCTGCGTGCCCGGTTCGCCGATGGATTGTGCGGCAACGATGCCGACTGCCTCCCGCGGCTCTACTTTCGACCGCTCGTAGCCCGCAACAATCTCGCGTATAATAGCATCCAGTTTCTCGGCGGTTAGCTTCGTTCGCACCGCCTTCAATTTCCCTTTCAGCTCGAGCTTGATATTCTCCGGGAGCCCGCTTCGATTCACCTTGAGCTCAACATCGCCGAGCTTGACCTCACCATCCAGCTTCCGGCCCAGCATCATAACGATATCTTCTGCAACGGCAGTGTTGATCTCTCCCTCCAGGAGCTCTTCAAACGACGCGGAGAGCTCAGTGGTCGAGAAATCCTCGTTGAGCTGCGTAGCTAGCTCCGCATCGATACCGGCCTTCCCCCACGCTTCAGCTCCTTCTCCGCTATCTCCTGTCATGAGCTTCACTCCTCCTTACGCTTCGCCACCCGGTACATCTTACGCCTCCGTCTCGATTGCTTCCTTAATCACTTTATCGATATCAACCACCTTTGCTAACTCGCCATTTGAGGGGTCGATGCCGTCATCACCATATTTAAACTGCACGACGGTGCCCTTCGTCTCACGAACCGTCCCGTCATTCTTCACTTCGAGATCCTGCAGCGCATTGATGAGTCGTCGCTGGAAGTACCCGCTCTGCGAGGTACGGACCGCAGTGTCAACCAGCGCTTCTCGGCCACCAACGGCATGGAAGAAGTATTCAGTGGGAGATAGGCCATCTTTAAAGGATGCTCGCACGAAGCCGTGCGCATCGGCGCTGCGGTCGCCCGGCTTATAATAGGGCAGTGTTCGCCCCTGGTAGCCGCGCTTTATCCGCTCGCCTCGCACCGATTGCTGACCCACGCAGGCCGCCATCTGCGTGAGATTGAGCATGGACCCGCGTGCACCAGACTTGGCCATGAGCACGCCGGGGTTCTCGATACCGAGATAGCGCTCCGCAATCATTCCTGAGTCATCACGCGCGCTGCCAAGCTCCTGCATGACCAGGAGCTCCAGCGTCTCCTCGAGCGTTCTGCCCGGTAACGCCTCCAGTTCTCCACCATTGTACGCCCGTATCAGCGCTTCAACCTTCTTCTCGGCTTCTAGGATCGCCTCTATTCTGATCTCTTCCTTACCCTCTAGGGGGATGTCCTCGTCACTGATGCCGAAGCTGAACCCCGCGTGCTTGATATAATTGATCGCGAGCCGAGCGGCGTCCTGGATGAATACCTTGGTGGCCACCTCTCCGTACTCCCGGAATATCCGCTCGATGACGATCCCCTTGAAGGAGCCCACTGCCTTCTCGTCGATTACGCCGCAGACCAGCTGCCCATCTGCTATCTTCACATAGGCGTCATATGGACAGTTCTCCTTCTGGCACTCTGCGCATTTCTGGCAGGTCTTGCTTTGGAATTCCAAATTCATGCTTGGCGGCAGGATCAGGCTGAAGATCTGCTTCCCGGTCCAATAGTGCGTTTGCCGCGTCTCATCAAAACCTGCAGGCGCGCCCAATGCATCGAGCGCGATCTTGTAGACGATATTGAGCACCTTTTCCTTCGTAAATCGCTTCTCACCCCGGGTGAGGAGGAACAACCCGGTGATGTAATCGTGAATGTTACCAATGATCGGTCGGCCAAATCGGGGCGAGATGATGTTGCGCTGCACGGCCATAAGAATCTTCGCCTCGGCACGCGCCTCTTCCGTCTGGAGCACATGCATATTCATCTCGTCGCCGTCATAGTCTGCATTATACGGCGGGCAGACGGCGGGATTCAATCGGAAGGTCCGTCCGGGCATGACCTTGACATAGTGCGCCATGATGCTCAATCGGTGGAGAGACGGCTGACGGTTGAAGAGCACGATGTCGCCGTTCTTAAGGTGCCGCTCAACCTTCCAGCCGAGGTCCAGCTCGTCGGCCAGCGTCTCGAAATTGCTCTCGGTCACCTTCACCTTCCGGCCGTCACTGCGTCGCACGTAGTTCACACCCGGATGTCGCTTACCCCTGCGCACGGTCTCGCGCATCACCTCGTGGTTCCGCTCGGTCACATTGACCGTAATGGTCAATTCCCTCGCGATCGCTTCGGGCACACCGACCTCGTCGATCTCGATATCAGGATTGGGTGAGATGACCGTACGAGCAGAGAAATTCACGCGCTTACCGGATAGTGAGCCCCTGAATCTGCCCTCTTTTCCCTTCAATCGTTGCGCGATGGTCTTCAGTGGCCGTCCGCTCCGGTGTCGCGCAGGCGGTACGCCCGGGATATCATTGTCGAAATACGTGTTCACATGATACTGAAGCAGCTCCCAGAGGTCTTCGATGATCAATTGCGGGGCACCCGCATCGCGATTCTCCATGAACCGCTGATTGATCCGGAGGATATCCACGAGCTTATGCGTGAGGTCATCTTCACTCCGCTGCCCGCTCTCCAGCGTAATAGACGGCCTCGCAGTCACCGGCGGAACCGGCAGCACGGTGAGAACCATCCACTCGGGGCGCGCGTTCTTGGAATCCATCCCAAAGAGAGGCACGTCCTCATCAGGTATGCGCTCAAGGCGCTCCCGCACATCAGTGGGCATCAATCGTCGCTCTTTCTCTTCCTCGTCGATCTCGATGTAGGTGGTGGGCTTTTCGTATTTAATGCGCTGCTGTGGCTCGTCGCAATACATACAGACGCTGTTCTTTGCCGCCTCTTTGAAGACCTGCTTCACCACTTCCCCAATATCTGCATGCTTCGCTCGGTGTCGCTCGATATCATCCAAGAACCGTTCGTGGTCTTCCTCACCGAGCATCACATGGCCGCATCTTCGGCATGTCGCCGTTAAGATCTTGTAGATCAACTTCGCGTAGCCGATATGGATAACAGGCGCTTCGAGATCGATATGCCCGAAATGACCGGGGCACTCGCCCATCCGACCGCCACAGGTCTTGCAGCGAAGTCCGGGATCAATGACGCCGATATGCTGGTTCACCAGCCCGCGCTCGATCGGGAACCCGTCCTCGCCGTACGTATCCGGTGTAATGATCCGCGATGCGCTCATCTTGCGAATCTCTTTCGCGGACAGCAAGCCAAATTTAATCCCCTTTATCCGTTTCGTTCTCATCTCAGACGGCCTCTTCTAATTGTAATCGCGGCGCTATACAGAGCGCTTTCATCTCATCTAGCAGGAGCTTAAACGCATAGCTCATCTCCACGGGGTAGATGTCGGTATCGGCCCCGCAGTTGGGGCAAAAGACCGAGCCGGTCTTGTTGTCCGTGGAGGCAATCATCCCGCAGTTCCCGCAAACGAGCTCGACCACCTTGTCAGACTCGTCCAGAAGTCGGTCCTTGAGTGAGATCGCCGCACCGTATCCGATAAGGACATCGCGCTCCATCTCGCCGAACCGAAGCCCACCTTCTCTCGCTTTCCCCTCAGTAGGCTGTCTTGTCAGAATCTGCACCGGCCCGCGTGCGCGTGCATGCATCTTCGCGGAGACGATATGATACAACTTCTGATAATAGGCGATACCGATGAAGACTTCAGCCTCGATCTTCTCGCCGGTCATGCCGTCCCACATCGTCTCTCGCCCGGTGCTGGAGAAGCCCGCGCTGTCCAGTGCTGCTCGCAACTCGTCCTCAGACTCACCATAAAAGACGGTTGCATCGATATAGCGCCCTTCCAACGCGCCTGCTTTACCACCGATCATCTCCAGAACGTGGCCCACGGTCATTCGTGACGGGATCGCGTGCGGATTGATAATCAAATCAGGTACGAGGCCTTCGGCCGTAAAGGGCATATCCTCAGGAGGCACGATGAGCCCCACCACGCCCTTCTGACCGTGTCGTGATGCGAACTTGTCACCGATCTCCGGAATCTTCTGATCGCGGACGGTGACCTTCAACAGTCGCCGATTGCTGCTCGACTCCATGAGCACCACTGAACTGACCACCCCCTGCTCATTGGGGCGGGTGCAGATCGAGGTGTCGCGGCGTTCCAGGGGGCTCAGAAGCTCGGTCGTCTCTTCCAGGAACCGTGGCGGGCTCGTCTTCCCGATGAGCACATCGTTCGGCGCCACCTCGGTCTCCGCGTTGATAATGCCGTCCTCATCGAGTTGCTTATACGCATCGTGGCTTCGCACACCGACGATCTCCATATCGGGGATCTCAAATCGGTCCTCTTCACCACCCGGATACCGAATCTCCTCACCTTCGTACGTGCGGAAGAAGTGGCTCCGTCCCAATCCGCGATCGATGGCCGCACGATTCAAGATCAACGCATCTTCCATATTGTACCCTTCATAGCTCAGGACTGCGAGGACGAAATTCTGGCCAGCAGGCCGCTTCTCGTGCTGGATGAGGTCCGCCGTTCGCGTCTTCACGATCGGCTTCTGCGGATAGTGCAGCACATGCGTCCGCGTGTCGGTTCGCGACTTATAATTCGCCGTGGGAAGGCTCAGCGACTGCTTCAGCATCGCCGCGCCCATCGTGTTCCGCGGCGACGAATTGTGGTCGGGGAAGGGGATAAGCCCCGCGACCACGCCCAGGATCAGTGAGGGGTCGATCTCCAGATGGGTGTAGTCCTTGCCATCCTCCTTCTCCAGATCCGTCTCCTCAACCGCGATCAGCGCGTTCTCCTCCTCTTCGGCATCGAGATACTCGATCACCCCCGTTTTGACGAGGTCATCGAAGTCGATCTCCTCTGTTCGCAGTTTCGCGATGTGCGACTCATTGACCAGCGCCTTGCCGTTCTGGACGACGATAACAGGCCTGCGTGCTCGGCCACCATCAGAATTGATGAGAATATCGCGCCGGTCGGCATAGTAAGCGATGTTAACTTGATCGGAGAGCTCTCCTGCCCGTCGCCTCTGCCGCACCTCTGCGACGAATCGTTCAGGCGATGTGCTGAACCCGATGAAATCGCCGTTTACGAAGACACGGATTAGCTTCTCAGCACTGAGCTCTGATGAGCGTGATGGCGGGACGATCCCGAGCGTATAGAGGCGCTCTTTGAAGTGCTCTGCATCCTCGCCCACCGAGATCTCGACCATCTGCGAGAAGTTCTTGACCAGGCCACAATTGGGCCCTTCTGGCGTCTCACTCGGGCAGATCTTCCCCCATTGCGTGGGATGAAGGTCACGGGCCTCGAAATGGGGCTGAGACCGAGAGAGCGGCGAGGTGATCCGGCGCAAGTGGCTCGCCGTCGCGACGAAGTTGCTCCGCTCCAGCAGTTGAGAGACACCTGCGCGGCCTCCTACCCAGTTACCGGTCGCGAGCGCATGGGTGATCCGTTCTGTGAGCACATCGGACCGAATCGCCGTGGATATCTTCAGCTCGCGTGCACGCATATGCGCCCGTTCTAGCTGATACCGCATATCGCGCATGAGCTTGGTGAACGAGACCCGGAAGAGGTCTTCCATCAAATCGCCGGCAAGCTTCAAGCGCTTGTTCGCGTAATGATCTTTATCATCCTCGCCGCGCTTCCCCAGCGAGAGCTCGTAACAGGATTCTGCCATGCGACCCAGGAAATGGGCCTTGGCGATCTTATCAGCGAGATGCGGGAAGAAATAGCGGTCGAGGATGTAATTGACGCGCTTCTCGCGATACTCCTTTGCCTGCGTCGGTGCGATCATACGGCCCAGTTTGTCGATTGCTTCCTCCTGCGTGCGTATCTTACTCTCGTGGATATTGCCCCGGACATGCTCCTGGATCTCAGGTTCGTCGGAGACCGCTTTGACGATCGAGGCGTCGTCCTCGAGCCCCAGCGCGCGCATCAAGGTCACGAACTCGATCTTCTTGCCCACCGCAGGGAAGGAGACCTCCAGTATGTCCTTCTTACTGATCTCCACGCGAATTGGAACCCGGAAGCCCTGCTTGAGCGAGAAGAGCTTTGATACCTCGCTTTTACTCCCGTACTTCTCCTCGAAATTGACGAAGATTCGGTTCGGTGCAAGATCTTCGAGCGTGATGATCACGTGCTCGGAGCCGTTGACGATGAAATAGCCACCAGGATCGAGCGGATCTTCTCCTGTCTCGTGCCTCAGCCATTCCTCGTACTCCTGGTCAGAAATTTTCCGCGCCAACTTCTCCTCACGCACCTCGCGGGAGACGTTGCATTTCGTTGACTTCACCATAATGGGCATCTCGCCAATTTCCAACGTCTCCAGCGCGCTCTCTTCCTTGACCCCCAGCTCCTCGTGCTCGTATTTCCGCATGAGCTGCATCTCCAGATAGACCGGAGCTGCGTACTTAAGATTCCGGAGCCGCGCTTGCGAGGGGAAAATCTCTTCAGAGGAGCCGTCCGCTTCACGTGATTTCGGGAGCCCAACACTGATCTTCCCAAAGCGCACGCCCACGGAGTATTTCCCCAGCTCGTCTTCGCCACTGATCGAGGTCTCGACGAACGGTTGCTCCTTAATAACGCGGTGCATGCCCTCGTTGAGGAAATAGTTGAAGGAATCAAGCTGATGTTGCGCGATCTTTTTCCGCTTTAAATAAGCCTTTGATAAAACACTCTTATCCAACATACTCACTCACACTTCCTACCTTCATTACTCAATAACCAGACGATACGATACCGCTTTACCCGCTGTTTTGCTTACTCGCCGTACCCGAATGACATCACCAACAGCCGCTTCCTTGAGCTCTTTGATCACGGGATCAGCGGCTTTGATCTTCGGCAGTTGCTCTTTTTGTATCTTATAGGTTCTTAAAAGCTCTGCTACTTCGTCCTCGCCCATAACCTCATGTCTGGGCACCAACTCATGTTCAAGTATGGATACCTTTCCCCTCTTCATATATTCAGTTCAGCGTATGTGTGTGACTGACGGGCTCGACGGGATTTGAACCCGCGACCGACGGGTTAAAAGCCCGCTGCTCTACCTTTCTGAGCTACGAGCCCTTACCTCACTTACTTTACCTTACGTTACCGCACCTCTGAGAGATACTTCAGCAGCAATTGCAGAACGGTGTCAGCAGCCTCGCGCTTGTTCCCCTCCCTATCTCTGTGGAAGATATGCTTTTCGTGAGCTACGTACTCTTTTGTTGCCAATGCTATATAAACTAATCCAACGGGCTTCTCCGGCGTCCCTCCCGTGGGACCGGCAATACCGGTAGTCGAAATGCCAATATCGCTCTTGAGAAGCGTTCTTACACCATTCGCCATCGCTACCGCGCATTCCGCACTTACCGCGCCCTTCTCCGCCAGTATCGTACGTGCAACCTGTAAGACCCCCTCCTTCACCTCATTCGCGTACGCAACGACGCCGCCTTTGTAATACTCTGAGCTGCCAGAGACATTGGTTATCCAATCGCCCACCAAACCACCGGTGCATGATTCCGCGGTGGCAAGGGTGCGACCACTGCTCCGTAAAGCCGAGCCGATCTCTTCCGCTAACATCCTCTATGTTATTCGTTCCTCCCACTATAAAAATACCGTAACCCCGGGGGAATTTGCGGGTACGGGTCAGCTCAGCGCAATCATTTCATCGTACCGTAGCGCACCTTGACGGCAACGCCGTGCTGGAAGCAGCGCATCTCCTCACGCGTGAGCATTGCCCGCCCGGTGGCCAGTAATCGGTCCTGCTCGTCAACCACAAGCACCTCGTCATAGGCGCGTATACCCGGATCGGCATCCACGACATGTTTACAAAAGGCGGTTCCGCCGGTCTGGACGAACTCGCCGCTCTCTTCATTCATCACCACGCGAAGCTGGGGGTAGGGGAGCACCTGATGGAGCCGCCTCGCGCCTTCGCGGCCCAAAGTGAAGAGGCCGTCAAGACTGCGGAGCGTGGCTATGCGCCGCCCCCCGTCTTTTATCTGCGCTATACGGCGCGTCCGCGAAAAGATGAACTCAACGGTGTGCGGGAACAGGGCCGCTCCTGCTCCGCGTCCGAATTGATAGTCGGCAATTACACGTGCCTTCTTCAGATACCCCGCTCGGTCTTTCTCATCCATGGTATCCTTTGTCTTCTTTTGGTTGCGTCCCAGGTGCGAACGCTGGTCAAAGCCAGTCCGTACTGATCGCGGATCAGGAGTTTGCAGTCGCTGGATGCTATTTAACATTCCTTTTCTAAGTTAAGAACGTTGCAGGTAGTGCATGAGACTAAAGAGACAAATCGCAGACCTTGCAGTGGAGCGAATCGAGCGGCTCTTTGAGCTCGCGGAGGTGGCGGCAAAAGCGGGGCAGGAGCAGCGGAGTGATCACTACACTCAGCTCGCATGTGCAATAGGGATGCGGTACCGGGTGCGCATCCCGCGGCATCTGAAGATGCGGCTCTGCAAGCGGTGTCACCGACTGCTCATACCGGGCAAGACCGCACGGGTTCGGCTCAGGGGCGAGTACATGACGACCACCTGCTTGCGGTGTGGAGCGCAGATGCGGCGACCGTATAAAACGCCGCGTGCGCCGTCGTCGAGACGAGCAGGCATCGAGCCACAGGAGCTCACCAGTAACCGATGAACCAGGAACTCCTGTTACGGATCTTCAAACGCCTTTCCGTCTATATTCAGAAGCACAAGGTGCTCTCGGAAGGCGAGCTCAAGCTGAAGATACAGGAATGCTTACACGCGCTCACCACGGCAGAACGAGCGAGGCTGGAACGAGATGTCGGGGGCAATACAGAGGCGCAGCTCTTCACGAGCATCACGAGCACCGAGAAATTATCTGTCTTCTCACCCGATCTGCGCACGAAGATCAACTATCAGGGTGAGGTCTTCTACTGCTTGCCCGTCCATGGCTACCTCGCGGCGGAATTGGAGTCAGCATTTCTCCGCTGGGCCAAACTGCGAAGTCCATTAGGTACGTTGCGAGACGTGCTTCAGGAGTTTCTGGAGCGGTGCGGCTACTCGATACTGAGCGAGCCTGCGGGTGCTGAAACCAGTGACCTCGCGATGCATGCAGAGAAGGCAGAGGGCGCCCTACAGTACAGGCTCCGCCTCTTCATCTTCTCATCGATCAAGTTCGTGCCACCGTTTATGGATACGCATCATGGCCTACCAGAAGGAAAAGCGGAGGCGGAGATGGTTATGGTGGTCCCCACGGAGAAGACCCCGGCGCCCTTCATTTCCTTCGTTCGAGAGCACGATGTGAGTAACGCGCAGATCTGGATTCTTGAGGTAGATAACCGAACCGTCAACCCGTTCATCGGCATGCCCACCGATCCCGAGCTAGAAAAGAACTTCGCCAATCCTGAGCAGGCGCGCAAAGCGGTGAGCACCTGGATGCGGAAGATGTCGGTGGTCGAATAGCCCGGAAATCACCGTCCAAACCGCCGCTCGCGCAACTGGAAATCTCGCACCGCGCGCAAAAGATCGATCTTCCTGAAGTTCACCCAGTTCATGTCGGTGAAGTAAAATTCGGTATAGACCGATTGCCAGATAAGGAAATCCATCAATTGCGTGGAGCCGGACCTGATGACGAGGTCAGGCTCTGACTTGAAGAGCAATTCCGATTCGATCAGCCGCTCATCGATCTCGTCCGGTGCCAGCTTCCCTGCTTTCACCTGCTCAGCGAGCTCGCGTGCGGCCTTCGTCAGCTCGCTCCGTCCTGTAAATCCCAGCGAGATGATTATCTGGCGCCCGTTCGTGCTCGACTCGTGGAGGTAGGTCGCGGCTTCCGTGGCCACCGCTCCTGCACCGGTGCGCGCACCATAGATCATCAGTGCTGCATTGATGTCGCGGAGCGCATCCTGTAATTCGTTTGCAAGACGATCACGTGCGGCCTTTATCTCCTCTTTGTCCATTCCCTCGCGAATAACGCTGATATATACACTAATCGTGTCAATGCTCAACTCATGGCACCACTGAACAAAGTGCCGAAACTGCTCCAGCCCTCGTGGATTGGCAAGGAGGTCGGTCTCGTCCAGCACGAGGAGGATATGTTTCAGTGGGATAGGCGATCGCACCACATCTCGCCGTAAAACCGCCTCGTACAGAATCGTGACCGGATTGAGCATAAGCGCCGGGAGAGGGATTCGAACCCTCGCTCCCCGTAAGGGGAAGCAGGTTAGCAACCTGCCGCCTTAGACCACTTGGCTATCCCGACCACAGGGGTGCGTACTTTCGCTACGCTCCCGGTACATACAGATAGTAATACCTGATGTCCACGGGAATTAAAGCTTTACGTACAGCATCAACACAGTACGCGCAAAACGCTCGAAAGAGCGCTTGTTGCTCTTACGATCTCTGCTCGTTTGCCTGGATCAGTCGTTTCTGGCCTTTGCCGGTTATGCGCCAGTTATGCGGTCGTTTCCCGCGCCGCTTCACGATCCGCTCGGCCTCCAGCAGGCGCAGATGGTGCCGGGATACATAAGGACTCAAAACTGCCAGCTCTGCGATCCCCTTCACCGTGAGCATACCCCGATCATCGAGCGCATTGAGTATCTTTGTTCGCGTCTCGAGCCCACCGATCACGTTCCTCCTCCGCTCCAGGTACGCGTTCGGATGGTAGTCCCCTCGCTGCATCCGCACACCACCTGATGCTTCGTACGTAGCGTAATTCAGTTGGCGGGCGGCTAATAAACGCCTCGCTTCCGCTTCCGCTGCTGCAAGACCAGCACAAAGATGACCACCGCGACGATGATCACCGCAGCGATGATACCGTAATTGAGATAGCTTCTTCCGCCAATTGCAGCGCCTGCTTTGGCTTCTGCATCGTGTGCCGCGTTGACCGCTTTTTCTGCCTCTTCTAACGCGTCCTCAGCTTTGCTCTCGTAGTATAATTGCTGCGCGTTGCTCAGATATTCCTTCGCCAGTTTGCGGCTGTTCTTTGCCTCCTCTACGTCCAGACCGCGCTCCTCAGCGTCCTCGATCGCGGTATCTGCCTTTGCAATCGCCTTAGTCGCAGTATCGAACGCGACAATCGCATCCTCGATGGTCTGAGAGGAAACCTCCTTGATGATATGAGAAACGGTATATGTGCCTTCAGAGGTCTCCTGTGTGAGATTCAAGAACACGACGGATTCTCGCTTCCCCACGTCCGGCGCTCCGCCTGAACAGGTGACCTTGAGGTCGCCCGCGACCTTCTTGTGCTCCAAAATATATGAACCACCATTTGTGAGCACATGGTCTTCCAAGCCCTCGCCACCGATAGTCCCGACTGCATCCTCCAACTCGGAGTGGAACGTGAGCGTCGATTGCTCGAACTCCTTGCTCACGTTCGTCATCATCAGCGTAATGGCTACCCCACTGCCGCTATTCACCAGCTCGGTTCCGCCCACTTCATCAAACCGCATATCCTTGAGTGTCACCTTCATGAATGGCGTTTCATCTGCAGCCCAGCCGATCATGCTGAGCGAGGTTGCGCCGAGCACACTTACGAGCACCAGGCTCACGATCAGGCGGTAGTTGAGTTTCACGGTGATCACCTCAGAAGAGCGGCTTGATCGCGTCGTTCCCACCCAGCAGCTTCTGGTAGTCCTTCTCTTTCTCGCTCGATACTTCTTTCATCGTCTCTTGCGCTTCTACACCGATCTCTTGCAGCTCTTTTATCCGCGGGACGTCTGACACGCCGGAGAAGAGCACGATTGTGGAGACATGCTGCCCCTTCACCAGCGGGAAATCGCCGCC
The DNA here is from genome assembly GCA_964522635.1 of uncultured Halobacteria archaeon. Lineage (GTDB taxonomy): Archaea > Halobacteriota > Syntropharchaeia > Alkanophagales > Methanospirareceae > JACGMN01. The sequence goes on from CAZFWT010000003.1 coordinate 34,847, forward strand.
TCGAACCTCTTTCCCGCGGATTATCTCCTCGACACGAACCTTCGCCTTCTCGATGCCCTTTCTGCTCAGCTCTTTCGGCGGCCCGGCTGCAATGATCAACGCCCGCTCCGCGGTTGAGACGTCACAGGGGATCGTCAATCGACCAGCGATTGCACGCCGCACCAACGAGGTGATCCGGGTAACGGAATCGAGACTATCCATCGTTTTCTTCTTGCTCGTGATTTTCTTGAGGAAGCCGCCGTCGCTCTCGATCTGCTCCGAGGCGTAGCCAATGGTGGAGACCCCGCCGCCCTTCAGCGTATTGATCACTTCAGCCGCATCGACGACCATCTGCCCTACCTCGTTCGCCTCACCCGCGCCGAAGAGGATGCCGAACCGGCGTACGATTTCGTCATTGATGTCAATAAAGGCTTCCTTGACGCTCTCTCCACCCTTCTTCCAGGCGTCGTTATCAAAGACGAACAGATTATCAACCTCATTCACAAAGGTCATCAAGCTCCGTGCTGCATTCAAGGAAAATAAGCTCCCTTCATCCTTCGCTGGCAATACGCCCAGCCCGTACACAGGCTCCTCGTACAACTTCTTTAACCGCCGTGCCAATACCGGCGCACCTCCTGAACCAGTTCCACCTCCCAAACCCGCGACGATCAAGAAAGCATCAACCTGGTGGGTTCCTCGTTTGTCAATCTCACTCTGGATCGTATAGATCTCATCCGTAGCCACTCGTGCACCCATCTCATTATCTGCGCCGATTCCATGCCCCCTTGTCAGGGACTCGCCGACCAGAATCCGGTCCTCCATAGGGATGTTCTTCAGCCCGATCAAATCGGCTCGCGCGGTATTGATCGCGATTGCACGAGCGACGAAATTCTGCCCGGTCTTCTTCGCATACTCGATAAACGCATCCGCAATCCTCCCCCCTGCCTGTCCATATCCTATCACGAATACCCGCATCTTATTCCCCCTCTCCTTTTATGCCCCCGTATTGTGCCAATACGCTCATGCTATATAAAATTTGTGCTTCTTACTTCCTCATCACCCGCCTTTTCGGTAATCCGAGGATTTTAAGACGATGTTCTTGCTGTACATGTTGAGACGGACGTCTTTCATGGGAATCCGGCTCGTCTTCAAGCCTGATCCGCGCAGATGGGTGACGACCAAGTCCTCGATCTTGCCGGTCTCGCTATTGAAGATGATGTCAGCTACGGTACCGATCCAATCGCCCCCGGCAGTGATCACCTTCTTGTCTATGATCGTGCGCGCGAACATCTTGATCGCTCTGCTGCCATTCTTCGCGATGATGTCCCGCATCATATCCTCACGTTTTCTGATCTCGCGCACGTCCTCGCCCAGGAGGTCGCTCACGCCGCGCACATCCACGACGTCTTCCAAGTTGAGCCCGAGTCGATGGAGAATGACAAAGGCCAGGCTCTGCGAGAAGGCGAACGGATACTGCTCAGCAAATCGCCCGTGCATCCGCGCAATCTCCACATCATCGGGATCGAAGAGGTAATCATCCACCGCCTCTTTTATCTCCCGGGTAATCACCTCCCGTGCCGCCTCGCCCCCGACCGAGCCCCGCTCAATCCCCTTCGCCTCACACATCTGGATGGCATAGGGAACAAAATGCCTGATGGCCTCTTCGTCAGCGTCCTCGAAGATGAAGTTCCACGGGAATAATTTCGATCGTAGGTGCCCAACCACTTTTTCATTCTCTTCTTTCACGGTATGCCTTCACCACATCCCCTCTTTCTATTCCCCTCACTTTCTTAAAAACGTTAGAAACTTCTGAAGGTGCAGGCCCGAATTTGAGACGCCCGGGCGTCTCCCCTTCCCCGCTCCTTCATCCATGCCGAGTTCTGCATTACAGATCCGCCATACCCATTCACCGAAGTCTGTCGGCTCGTATTTGCCATCAAATTCCTTAACCATGCTGTAGCCCCACTCCGCGCTCATTAAAAAGGCCACACCGTTGATCAGCTCTTTATCATAGAGCTCGCTTCTCACGAGCTCTGTGTACGCCTTATCCTCGCGGTGCAAGATCTCCTTGATCTCCTTTACCCCCAATCGTTTCCCTGCGCTGAGTAAGGTTTTCAAGACGATAAATGCGTATTCATTCTGCCTGAGCAGTGCGCAGCAGTTGTCGATCGTATTCTCCATACCGAGTCTCTTCTTCGCGCTCTCCTGGAGTATCATGATGATGTAGCTCAGGATCTCCAATGACGAACTCTCAGCATTGGCGTTCACGCGTATCCCCTCTTTTGAGAGCGTAGCAACCTTGAAGGGGATGCTGGGCGTGGGCGTGCCAAAAAAGAGATCGGTCAAGGCCGCGAAGAACTGCTCTCCGATCGGCTCGTGATCGCTATCGTAGGGGAAGAAGTTGTCCTCAAAGAGGTCTAAATTGGGTGCTAAATCCGCAGTGAGCTCTAATAATTCCTTCTTCACCTCACTCAGCCGCAGGGAGGCGCCGGCCCGGTCTTCCGCCTCTTTTCTCAGCCGCTTCGCCTCCGCCTCCAGCTGATCCTTCAGCTTCCCCCCAATGCCCTTCTCTAAGAGCCGCTCTATCTCCGCGAGCCGGTTAGTACTCGTGGTATTGGCGGCTATCTCTTTTAATCGCCAATATTCTTGAGCCAGCGTGTTTACCTTCTCATTGAATCGCTCTGCCATTACGCCACTCCCGTCCCCCCGAAGGGTGCACTCGTATCCATCGCTCCGTGCTCGTTACCGTGTTCTGAGGGTAATGCGCACTCTTGATCCGCAATGAGGACGTAGGCCAAGCTATACCTTCCCCGCTTTGCGGATTCACGTTATTAGATTAGATTATTTCTTACGCATTATATATAGCTTGGGAGGAAGCACTCACACCAGTGTCTCGTGCATCGTTTTCCCACCGGCGGTTCGCTTCAGAGGATCTCCTCGACCATCCGTGCATAGGCGGGCCGGGTCAGTAAGATACCGATCACCAGGCCGACGATGGTGATGATGGCAAAGCCGCGTAAGGTGCCCAGCGCCATCAAGGCGAGCGCGAACATGGCAACAATGGTGGTAAAGGCCGAGACGAAGATGATGCCGAAGGCGAAGGAGACACGTTTACGATACATGCTCGTTGAGGATCGGCCGCCCGCGAGTATCTCGTCGGTGATGATCACGAGCTGATCCACTCCGGTACCGATCACCGCGATGATACCGGCGATGCTGGGGAGATCGAGTTGCCAGTTGATTACCGCAGCGAAGCCAAGCATTAAGATCAATTCACTCAGGAGCGCGAAGAACATGGGGAGCACGATCTTCCTCTCCCGGTACCTGAGGAAGACGACGATAACCACAAAGAACAGCGCGGCAAGGCCAGCAATCAGCGCCCCCTCCTTGAATTTTGCTCCCAGGTAGGCAGGCACCTCACCAGAGCCGATGATCTCGACGTTCACCGGTAAGACGCCCGCTTTCAGGTGCACGATGAGCGTTTTGGCGCGCTCCAATCCATCATTCTCCAGGCCCGTCTCTGCCCGTAAGCGATATACCGGATGCTCTTCTATGTCCTGTGCCAATCCCGTCGAGAGCGGTGCACTGTAGATCACGACATCATCGAGCAGCATCGCCACTTCGTGATCCAGGGGGTTATTCGTGGCACCATATTCCAGCGCAGCATCGCGCAACGCGATTGCACCCTCCTCAGTCAGGGTGAACGTAGCGCCCCACGGAGAGCTCTCGTCTTCCCGTATCGGAACCGCGCCCACACTCTGGGCTTCTATCCCCTCGCTCCCGAAGACGACGTGCGCCGTGATGTTCTCGACCTCTCCCAGAGTCATCAACTGTGCGACATCGCCGCCAGTCCCGTTCGTCTGCATCCTAATCTCAAACTTCCCGGGCTTGCCGACGATGCTCTTCGCCGTTCCAATGTCCACCCCGGCGAGATCCACGAGAATGAACTCGTTCCCTACCGTTCGCGGCTGTATATCTGCCAGTCCCAACAGGTTGAGCTTGATCTCGATGATGCGTTTCGTCTCATCCCTCGTCTCCGTCGTCACGCCCGTCTCGTAAAAGTCGGTGCCGTCGGGCCGTTTCGCGATACTGCCGCCAATCTCAGTCAAAATCGCTGATAAGTTCTCTTTCGTCACGCTCTTCCGAATCTCATAGACTGTTACGTCATCGCCCGTGAAGTAGACCACTTCCGCGTTCAACTGCTCTTCGAGGAACGAGGCGACAGCGTCGTCAGAGACCGGGGCCTCGATACCCACGACAGCCCCTTTCAACTGTAACTGCAGCCAGGAACCACCGACCAAATCCAGGCCGTACTTTAAATTCCCATCAATTCCAGCGTCAGCGGGCGGTGGGGGGTACACGTAAATGGCAATGAGCGCGGCGCACAGGAAGACTAGCAGCGCAAGCACTCGCACGTCCGTAAGCAGTCCTTTTTCCTTCATTTCGAACGCTCTTCTCTCCCTCGCTTCCCCCCTGCTTAATGATGCTATGCAATGCAGAAGGCACAACGGTATATAAATTCGTGGATTTCTCTGTTCTTCGCCGCCGATGGCACCTGCGGGGATCTCAGAACAGAAGTCCTCCCTCGGGTTATTTATACCGAACAAATCCGGCACTCGCCCGCGAACTCCGAATCTGCGGAGACGAATTCGTCGAGCATCAGCTTGGGAATCGCCAAGGAAAGGATGTCCTCCTTGCAACCGTAGCGGTACACGGTAATACCTTTGCACTTGAGCTGGTGGGCAAGCAGGAATACCGCCCTGACATCCTCTGGAGCCGCGTCAGCGGGGAGGTTGACGGTCTTTGAGACGGCGTTGTCCGTGTATTTCTGAAATGCCGCCTGGACGCGCACGTGCCACGCTGGCTCGAGATCAAGTGCCGTCACAAAGATCCGTTTGACTTCTGGTGGAATGCTCGCGATCTCCTGTATCGAGCCCAGTTTTACGATTTCCTCTATCAGGCCCTTGCGGTAAAACCCCGCTTCCTTCGACCGCGCTTCAAAGAGCCTGTTTATCTCAAGCATGCCGCCCATGACATTGCGCACAAAGGCAACGGCAAATAGCGGCTCAATTCCGCTCGAGCAGCCTGCAATGATGCTTATGGTGCCCGTGGGCGCGATGGTGGTCACCGTCGCATTCCGCATCGCCTCGGCTGCAGACCACACACTGCGCTCAAAATTAGGGAACGATCCTTTTTCGCGTCCGAGCGATTCTGAACAGCGTCGTGCTTCGTCGGTGACGAATTTCATCAGCTGCTCTGCGAACGCAAGCGCTTCTGAGGAATTATAGGCGATCTCCAGCTGTATGAGCAGCTCTGCGAACCCCATGACGCCGAGCCCGATCTTTCGGTTTCCTTTCGTCATCCTCTCGATCTCAGGCATCGGATACTTGTTCACCTCGATCACGTCGTCTAGGAACCGAACGCAGGTCCAGATCGTTTCACGCAGTCGTTCCCACTCAACCTCACCACGCTTCTGCTCGCCGAATTTGGCGAGGTTAATGGAGCCTAAATTACAGGATTCGTAAGGGAGGAGCGGCTGTTCGGAACACGGATTGGTGGCCTCTATCTCGCCGAGCGCCGAGAGCACGTTGTGCCGGTTGATCTCATCAATGAAGATGATGCCGGGGTCGCCGAGCTTCCAGGCATAGGAAACGAGCTCGTCGAAGACCTCGCGAGCGCTTATTTCCCGCACCGCCTGATTCGTGCGTGGATTGATGAGCTCATAGCTCTCGCCTCGCTCGACCGCCTGCATGAACTCGTCAGTTACGGCAACTGCGGTATTAAAGTTAACGAACTCGCCGCCCTCTTTCGCTCGTATAAACGCTATGATATCCGGATGGCTAACGCTCAGGATGCCCATATTCGCGCCGCGGCGCTTGCCGCCTTGCTTAATCACGCCGGTACCGACGTCGAAGACGCGCATGAAGGATACAGGCCCCGAGGCGATACCCCCGGTCGATCTCACCATGTCACCCTGGGGCCGGAGTCGAGAGAATGAGAAGCCCGTTCCTCCTCCGCTCTGGTGGATCACAGCCATGTTCTTCACCGCGCCGAAGATACCCTCCATAGAATCCTCGACAGGCAGAACGAAGCACGCGGCAAGCTGTCCGAGCTCAGTACCGGCATTCATGAGCGTGGGGCTGTTGGGGAGGAATTCGAGATTCCGCATGAGCCGGAAGCACTCGCGTTCGAACGCGCGCACCTCCTCCATGCTGTTGCCATACGCGACTTCGGCTTGTGCAACGGCGTGTGCCACGCGCTCGAGCATTTGAAGCGGGGTCTCGATCACCTCACCGCGCTCGTTCTTGAGCAGGTAACGCCGCTTCAACACCTCATGGGCGTTTACCGAAAGCGTGAGTTTTGTTTCAATGCTCACAACTCGCCCCTCCCTTCTTCTCCTTGCTTCTCCTGTTTCAGCTTGGCCAGGAATTGCGGTGCTTTACGAAGATCGAATAAATACGTGCGGTTACTTACGTTACCGTTGCTCCTTCACGTAAATGACGTCGCCTTCCTTGAGCTTGCTGAGAAAGGACAGCGTTTCCGGCGTAAGATCGGAGATTGAAAGGACGATATTAGCACCGTCAGGTGTCTCTCCGGTAGGTCCGTATTCGGCGCTGTCCTCCAGCCGTATGCCCATCATGCCCCGATTCTGTCGCGACATGTTCGTAACGCCAAGGAAGCCCCGTTTCGTACCTTTGGTAGGGAGATTCTCGGGCACGAGCGTCCCTGCTTCATCAGCATTGCCCTGGAAGAGCACGAGACCGGGTATGCTGAAATACACCTTCAACCAGCCGATCGGTCGGATGATCAACCCCGTAACCTTCTTGAAATACCAGGTGGTCTTTGGCGCCAGATCCTTAAAGAGCCTCACGTTGAGCACGGCCTCCCGGTCAACGCCGATCGTTCTCACCGTCCCCCGCTCCATGATCTCCATCGTCAATGCGGGCAGTTGATCGACCACCACCGCGTCATCTGCCTGATTGCCCTCGCGCACCTGCTCGATATCCGCCTGCTCAAAGAACTCCTCGGCCGCCTTCTGGGTCCTGCCCACGACCATCATCCACCGCGGCTCGGTAACGGTCAAGATCGTATCGCCCGTTTGCGCTGCGTCTATCAGGTCGCTTCCCTGTGTCACCGCTCCGAAGACGTTATGAGCGGGATTGGGCAGTCGACTGTCTTTATAGACATAGATCTTCCCTTTATCCGTACCGCTATTGCGGACCGAGAGGTAGTGTGTTGAGCGGTATTCCACGCTCTCGATGGGCAGGTTCAAGCCCTTCAACGCGCTTGATGCGATGAAAGTATGGGTCCAGTCGTCGATCTGGAGCAGGTCGTCTCTGGTGAGCGATAAGAAGTGCTCACAGGACATCGGAGCCTCGGGAAAGAGTTTTACGATCATATGGGTATAAATCTCCTGCCCCTCCTCGATCTCGGTATCCAGGTCTGTGGTGACGAACCCAACCCGTTCCGCCTGCGTTACCAGCGGTGTTATCTCTGTTATGTGCTCGTTCTCTTCCAAATTCGTGATCATGCTCCGCCCGCGCGTCAATTTCCCGATGAGACCCGCCTCACCCGTGCCATAGGCCGCGGTGTGCTCACGCTTGCTGATCATGAGGTAGGTCAAGCTGGGATCAAAACCACCGAAGCCGAAGAACACCTCCCATTTCTTGTACGTGCGCTCCCGCTTATCGACTTCGAGGTTGGTCTTGAGTGGTCCAATTGCAGTGACATCCTCAGTCACCCACGCAATTCTACCCTGCTCGTCCCGGAACTGCGGATAGATCTCGTGGAAGAGCGCTATCGCTTCAGTTTCGTGCTCTGTGGCGATCTTGATTCTCGCCTCACTGCTCTCGGTCTTGAGCGCGAACTCATTCCTCAACTCGCCGCCCTTCTTCTCAGTGGCGACCGCACAGACGCAACCGGGCCGGTACGCACCGTCGAGCTCCTTGAGAATCGCACCTAATTTCGTGCTCGTGACGGTTCGGGGCTCACCGTTAAAGCGGATATTCATAACACTATTGTTAGGACTTGGCTGGCTTTTAAAGTTTATTCTTTTTACCTCCCTCGGTACAGCCCGTAGCGGCCCAAACTGCTGCTCGACCGGTGGGTATCCGTCCACGGAACAGGCGAAGCGCTCGGGGCGTAAGAAGGGTGGGTTTTTTATCCTTCGACGAAGCTATAGCTAAGTATAGTATAATACTCAGAGCAATGGAAGAAGTCGTGCGCATAGTGGAGGAGGAAGGGACGGTATATAATAATCCGATCGTGCTGGAGGGCTTGCCTGATGTGGGCCTGGTAGGGACGATTGCAGCTTCGTTCATCGTGGAGAAGCTGGATTATCGCGAGATCGGGCACATCGAATCGGAATTGTTTCCACCGGTTATGGTCATCCATGACGGGAGATTGGAGAATCCGTTCAGAATTTACAGCGATGGCGAGGGCCGCACTCTGGTGATCTTATCGGAGGTGGCGGTGCCGCCCAAGGCGGTTTACCCATTGACGACCGCGTTGGCTGATTGGTTCCGGAAGCTGGAGGTGCAGCAGCCAATCATCTCGATCAAGGGGCTTCCCATGAAGAGCCGGATGGATATCGAGAAGCCAGAGGTGTTCGGCGTTGGCAATAGCGCAACCGCAGTGGCCGCGTTGAAGGAGAAGCAGGTGGATCTTCTGGAGGAGGGGTTCATCGCCGGGACATATGCGATGATGCTGCGAGAATGCGCGAAGCGGCGGATCAGCGCGGTTTCGGTGCTCGCACAGTGCTATCCAGTCTATCCCGATCCGGGCGCGGCAGCGGCGGCTATTGAGGTTATTGAGAAGTTTGTCAAGACACTTGATGTAGATGTCGCTGAGCTCCTGGAGAACGCTGAGGAGATAAAGCTCAGAGCGCGAGACCTCATGCAGCAGACCACACAGTCAGCGCAGGAGATGCAGAAAGGTATGGAGCAGGATATGCCCATTATGTATCGGTGAAGCGAGGGGTGAGAAGGTAGCGAAATGGGAATGGAAAGAGATTTATTGAAGGCGACGTGGAGTTATAATGGCAATTTAGAGCCGTTATGCGAGGTAGAAGATCTCGAAGATCTGTTTCTGGTAACCGTTGACCTGCCGCGCGTGAAGAAGGAGGACGTCGAGGTCCATACGACGAGGAACACGTTAGAGGTGACGGCACGGATGAGCAACGCTGTCTGCTGGGAGCACTGGGGGGTAGTTCAGAAGAAGATCGCGTTCCAAGCATTTAAGAAGCTGATTCGGCTGCCGGAACCCATCGCGCCGGAGCAAGCGGAGGCGACCTTAAAGAACGGCGTTCTCAGGATCGCGCTGCCCAAGATCAGGCAGAAGGTGTCGATCAAGCTTGTGTAGCTAGCAGGCGAACAGAAGGTTAGCTCAATTAACCACGTGCAGCGAGAAGCCCAAGGATCGCGCAGCATACGTCAATCGCCCGATTGAGACGACGTCAACGCCCGTAGCCGCGTACTCCCGTACGTTCTCCTTGGTTATTCCGCCCGAGGCTTCAATGAGTAGCCGATCACGGAGTCCAGACGTGCTGAGCAGCTGCAGACACTCTTTCACCTTCGTTGGGCTCATGTTATCGAGCATAATGATATCGACACCCAATCTCGCCGCGTGGAGCGCGTCCTCGATGGTTTCCACCTCTATCTCGAGCTTGCGGGTGAAACTGATCGTGCTCTTGGCCTTCTTTATCGCCTGCTCCAGGCCCATGAGCGCGAGATGATTGTCCTTGATGATCACCGCGTCGGCAAGTCCAAAGCGGTGCGGATCACCACCACCGAGCATAATCGCTCGTTTCTCGTACTTCCTGAAGCCCGGCGTCGTTTTCCGGGTCCCCGCGACCGTGACGTGCGAACTGCCCCTCCGCGCCTCCTCGACGTACTCGCGCACGAGCGTCGCGATACCGCTCATCCGGCCGAGGATATTCAGGACAAGGCGCTCGACCTTTAAGATCTTCGCTGCGGAGCCATGCAGTCTCACCACGACGTCCTCAGCCTTCAGGGGATCGCCATCGGTGAATTCAGTGGAATACTCGAGGCCCGCATAATCGTATATCTGCAGAACCTCTTCTAAACCCGCGAGGAGGCCATCCTCCTTCACCGTGATCTCCGCGTTGCAGGTGGTTGTTACGGGCACGATGAGCTCGTAATCCTCGTGCGCGCAATCTTCCTCGAGGAAGTGTTCTATCTCCTTCAGCAGCATGGCACATAAAACTTATCTTCTTAAGTTAAGAAAGGTTAAGCACAAATCGCTCGGTTTTAAAGATCCTCTCTAAGACAGCACGGTAGAAGATGACACGAATAAGTGTGGGTGTGGTGGGCTGCGGTGCGATCGGCGCGGAGATCTGCGTGGCAATAGACCGGGACGAGTTCGCCGGCCGGGCATTGGACCTGGATATGGGGCTCAGATGGCTGATCGACGCTCATCCCGCGCGTATCAACGAGCTCTGCAGATCGCTCCGAACGAAGCCAGCGCTCACGAGGACTGACAGCTCTGATCTGGCAGTGATTTTGGATGAGGTTGATCTGGTCATCGAGTGCGCTTCGCAGACCGCGGTGCGTGAGTACCTGATCCCGGCGCTGGGCGCGGGTAAAGATGTCATGATCCTAAGCGTCGGGGCGCTGATCTGCGATCCCGGCCTGTATGATGAGATTGAGCGGCTCGCAACGGAACAAGGTGGGAAGGTCTACATTCCTTCCGGCGCTATTGCGGGTCTTGACGGGCTCAAATCCGGTGCTATCGGTGGTGTTCAGCGGGTACATTTAACGACGCGGAAGCCGCCAAGCGGCTTTGCGGGCAACGACTACGTGCAAGCGGAGGGCATCGAGCTCGACGGGTTACAGGAGGAGCGGACGTTGTTCATCGGCCCTGCACGAGAAGCAGTGGCGCATTTCCCGGAAAACGTGAATGTCGCCGCCTCGCTGAGCCTTGCGGGCATCGGTCCTGAGGCAACGATGGTGCAGATCGTGGCAGACCCGGGGGCAAAGGAGAACCAGCACGAGATAGAGGCCTGGGGCGAATTTGGGCAGCTCTTCGTCCGGGTGAGGAACGTCCCCTCGAAGTCGAATCCCAGAACAAGCTATTTAGCAGCGCTCTCAGCGATCGCAACGTTGAAGCGTATAGCTTACCCGATAGAGGTAGGAACATAGTGAACTGAACGAGGACGAAGCGAAGATGAGCACAGAGGACGTGGTAGCGGCCTTTCTGGGCCTCGGGGACGATGACCTCCTCAAGGAAGCGGTGAAGCTCCTGATAGAGACGCAGCGGGCGTACCGGGATGTGGATGCGCAGCGGATCAGCCGCCGCGAGGCGGACAATGTGCGCCGCACGTACCTCAAGTACATGCGGAAGCACGGACTGAAGACGGTGGATGAAGAGGATGGCCTAGCAGAGAACGAGTTTGCGATCGTACAGGACGCCGCGGAAACTGAGAAGAGCGCGCTGCAGCCGCTCAACCAGGACGATCTATGGCTTTTAACGGATTTTGAAGCGATCTGTGCACTCTGGCTGGCTGAGGATGTCAAAGTAGCTGAGAGCTTTCCTGATGCGCTTCGCGGGTTCCTGGGCGATCCGCGCATCGAGCGCCGTCTGAAAGAGCGCCTCTTTGAGCGTGATAAGGAGCGCGGGGAGTACCTGCTTACCGCGATCTTTGAGGAAGCACCGTCAGATGTACCTGCTCATTTACTGCTCGTGGGGCTGTACGAGCGGGAAGAACGATGGGCGGAGGTCGAAGCGGAATACAAGCGGTTCCTGAACGAGACGGACGATGAAATGGTCTGGGCAAACTATGGCGACTTCCTGGAGCGGCGTGGGCGATATACTGAAGCGTTTACTGCGTTTAAAGAGTGTATTGAGGTTTGCGAACGTATCGGCACGACCGGCGAAGGGCTTGGCGAGGTCATCAAGGTGCGCATCAGCCGCGTGGAGCGGATGCTGCATCTGGAGGGTGAAGAAGCGCGGAAGGCGCGTGAGTACTGGGAATCGGCGTGGCTGCTCGATGAGGTCCGGGCGTTTGCGGATAGCCGGTTGCGGAAAGAGATGGAGAAGGCGCAGGAGGAGTATAAGGACGCGGAAGGGCTGGAGAAGCTGAGAATCGATCTGCTCTTCGAGTTCCTCAACTGGTTCCTGTTCTCCCGTAAGCTGGCAGATGGGCGAACGCCGGGGCTCATGTACGCGGATGAGCAGGGACTTGGTGAGGAGCTCAGGGCGAAGCTGGAGCAGCTCGGTAATCCGATCACGGGCGCATTTGAGATCGTCCGCGTCGATCCAGCGAGCTTTACGATGGTGGTCAAAGAGGTGGAAAGCGGGAAGGAATACGAGGTGCGGGGCGACGTGCAGGAGCTCGAGGTGGGCTTGATGTTCGCCATGACGATCTATCCCTGGGGCGACATCTACTTTACCGGGGGCGTTTTGAGAGCGCTGACGGAGGCGAGTTGAGCGCTCACGAATCCAGGCGCGGCAGAGTGGATGAAGTCCTTTTAAGGATCTGGCGAGCATGCAATTACCGACGAAATACGGCACGGGCTGTAAGAGCATGGACGAGCTCATCGGTGGCGGATTCGAGTCGGGCACGGTCACGCAGCTCTATGGCGAAGGGGGCAGCGGCAAGACCAACATCTGCCTCCAGATGGCGGTCGAGTGCGCGCGCGACAGGCAGAGCGTGATCATCATTGATAGCGAAGGGCTCTCGCCTGAGCGGTTTTTACAGATCGCCAGTGCGCACAAGAACGAGGACGAGACGGTGGAGGCCCTCGCGGAGCGGATTATCCTCTATCAGCCCCATACCTTCGAGCAGCAGACCTCGTGCATCAAGGAGCTTGGTAAGGTCATCGCGGAGAAGGTGGGTAAGCGTGAGGTAAAACTGGTCGTTTTGGACTCGGCAACGCTCTTCTACCGGTTGGAGCTGGACGATGACCGCAGCATTCAGCTGCGACGTGTGCTGGCGAACCAGATCATGCACCTTTTGGAGCTCGCGCGTCAGTACGATCTCGTGGTGATCATCACGAACCAGGTGTACACGGATGTGGAGAATGGCACCTTACGCCCGCCCGGTGGTTCGGCGATCGAGCATCTCTCGAAGGTGATCGTGCAGCTCGAGAAGGTGCCGGGTATGCAGGGCAAACGGCGAGCGGTCCTGAAGAAGCATCGATCGATGCCCGAAGAGACCGTATGCACCTTTTACCTCACGCAGAGCGGCATTGCGGATAGCCCGGAGCGGGTGGGCCGCGTGCGGGAATAACGTATGTGATACCCTGATTGCGGCAGTGGAAGACGGGGGATTAAGCGACTGCTTATATTAGGCATTAAGTAAATTGATACTGTATACTATCTTAGGTTAGTTAGTTAGTGCAGGTGTGTGCAGGAAGCGAATAGAGGAAGGATGAGATAAGATGAAAGTTTTGGTATATCCGCCGAACAGTTTGATCTTAGCTGATTTGGTGGAACGGGGCGGACATGAGCCGGTGGTCTTGATGCGGGAGGTTGGCGAGCATGTACGCGACGCGGAGATAGACGCGCCACCATTGAACATCACGGATGAGGATTTGAAGCGCGCGCTGCGCTATGTCTCTGTAGAGGAGCCTGCGGGCCTGAAAGGGCGCGTGGGACTGCTTGCGCCGCTCTTAGAGCAGGCCGAGGCGGCAATTATTCTTACAGACGCACCACCAACCTATGGCTGCATGGGCTGTGCCGTTGCTGACGAGTTCTTCAAGTTCCTGATCAGGAAACAGGGGATACCGACCCTGGAGGTGCGGTACGAGGGCGGCGATCGGATGGATGAGATGGTCGCGGCCATCATGTCATTCCTCGCGGGCTTATCGAACGAGGAAGGGAAGCGAGACGAGGCGTAGCGGAACATGACGCCGGTCAAAGTGGCGCAGATCTCCTGCGAGACAGAGTACAGCGGCATTCAGTGGCTACTGGACGATATTGCGAGCCATCTGGGCATCGAGCTGGTGTATCCGGAGCTGGAGCTGTCGCAGGTGGAAGCGGCATGCGAGGAGCTGGGCTTCGAGGCCGAGAGCCCGAGCCTGAACATGATGATAGCGCGTGCCATCTCGCTTTTGCGGGATCCCTCGATTAAGGGCGCGATCCTGCTCACCTGCTTCAAGTGCTCGGAAGGCACGATCGTGAAGGATCTCGTGCGCCGGTTCCTCCATGAACGCACGAATATCCCGATCATTGTGTACTCGAACGTGGAGCAGCCAAAGGAGATCGAGCTCTATTCGCGGCTGGAAGCCTTGAAGACCCTGATCACGAAGAAGGCGCTCTTGATGCGTGAGAAGCAGGAAGGCATCACGGTGGGTATTGACTCCGGCTCGTCGACGACGAAGGTCGTGGTGATGCGGGAGAACGAGCTCGTGGGTAAGGAATGGCTCCCGACGACCGATCCGATTGGAAGCGCGAACGAGGCACTGGGGAAAGCGTTACAGGAGGCAGGCATCTCGCACGAGGAGGTGGACGCGATCGGCGTCACCGGGCACGGTCGCGACCTGCTGGCCGAGCATTTCAATGCAGCACTCAATTTAGAGGAAGTGAGTGTGGTCTCGAAAGGTGCCGCGCTGCTCTCCCAGCGTCACAAAGGCGATGCGACCGTGATCGACATCGGAGGGATGAACAATAAACTGATGCTCATGCGTGACGGAATCGTGACGGGCTTCAGTTTGGGCGGCATCTGCGGCGGCTCGTCCGGCAGATTTTTAGAAGTGGCCTCGCACCGATTGGATGTCGACGTGTCCGAATTAGGCAAGCTGGCGCTACAATCGAAGGCAAAGGCGCAGGATCGATTTGAGCTGCAGAGCTACTGCATGGTCTTCGGGATCCAGAGCCTGGTGGTTGCGTTAGCGTCGGGCGTGACGCGTGAGGACGCCGCAGCGGCTGCGTGCCGGTCGGTGGCCGAGCAGGTCTACGAGACGATGCTCCAGGAGATGGAGGTGCGGCCACCGGTGATCTTTGTGGGTGGTGTGTCGCTGGTCGAGGGCGTGAAGCGCGAGTTTGAGGAGATGCTCGGCGTTGAGATCATTGTGCCGCCGTATTCGCAATACGCGGGTGCGGTGGGTATGGCGACGCTGGTGTCGGGTGTTTAGATTTAAAGGCGCTGGATACGTTTCCCAGAAGAAAATATCGGAAAATCGGTTTGTCCAGGGTCGAGAATACGTGCATCTTTGTTCGTTTCTGCACGTTAGATCATGATTTCGCGCTTTTTTTCCACAAAAGAACAAAAGGTTCTGATTTGTTAGTTGTATTGTAGATATATACACACATACCATGAGTGTTAAAAATCCGAAATGGATAGTACTGTTACTCTTGAGCGTGGCAGTAGGAATCATGCTCACGGTGTCCCTCTCTTCGGCACAACTCAATCATGATGCTCAAGAAACAGAAGAAGAAGAGATATTGTACCTCAAATCGGAGATAGCCCGTTTAAAGGCGCAGCCCGAGTTGCGAATAGGAGGTACTGCGATACATCGAACACAAAAGGAAGTCATATTCTGGGTTTACGAGCGTACGCCGGAGAATCAGCAGCTACATGGTACGATGATCGATGGGTGGAAGATTATCGTGGCAGAGAGCCCCAAACCATCAGTATTAGAGACGCTTACGCACCCGCCGTGCGTATGGATACTCGCCGGGTGTCTGATTGTAATTGTGGTTTGGGTTCTCGTAACCTATCGCGGGCGCGTCAAGCCACATTTGTGCGCTATTATTGAATAGATAGCTGTTATCTTTCACCGCAACCGTTCCGGCAGCACCTGATGCCGTAGTATATCCTCAAAGCTCTCTTGCTCTCTGATCAACTCAACGTCGCCATCATGTACCAGCACTTCGGCGCATCGCGGGCGGCCGTTGTACTGCGAGCTCATGGAGAACCCGTATGCGCCCGTGTCCAGTATCGCGATGTAGTCCCCGCGCTGCACCGCGGGCAGCATTCTGTCTTTGGCGATGATATCGCCGGACTCGCAGATCGGGCCGACCACCGTGCTCAAGACCGAAGCGGGCTCATCTAATTTGTTCGCGACCACGATCTCGTGGTACGCATCGTACATCGCGGGCCTAATGAGCATATTAAACCCCGTATCGATGGCCACGAAATGTTTGTAGGTGTCCTTAACGGTATTCACGGTGGTCACCAGAATGGCGGCCGGTCCGACGATCGACCGCCCGGGCTCCAGTAGTAACCGTGGTGAGATACCCAGCGCTTGCGTCTTTGCTTTGAACGTGGGCAGGATCATCGCAGCGAGGTCGTGCGGCGTTGGCGCGGCACCCTTTGCCGTCTCGTACGTGATCCCGAGCCCGCCGCCAAGGTCCACGAACTCGAGCTCGATGCCGCGTCCATACAGCTCTGCGACGAGCCGCATCATCTTCTCGGTCGCTTCTTTGAAGACGCGGAGCTCCAGTATTTGTGAGCCGATATGGCAGTGTATGCCCTTGATTGCGATATTGGGCAACTTCGCGGCCTCTTCGTAGGTGGGCACGATCTCCCCGTAGGGTATCCCGAACTTCGCGGTGCGCAATCCGGTCGCGATCTTCGGATTCACGTCGGGCGAGACGTCCGGGTTCACACGCATTGAGATCCACGCTTCTTTGCCCAGTTCGTTCGCTATGGCGGATAAGGTCTGCAATTCCTCACGCGAATCCACCGATACGATAACGTCAGATTCGACCGCAGCGCGCAGTTCAGGTTCGCTCTTCGCATTGCCGTTGAACAGCACCTTCTCGAGCGGAATACCCGCCGCTTTGACCAGCTCGAGCTCACCACCTGAGAAGACGTCAGCACCTGCGCCCTCCTGCGCCAGGATACGCAGAATCGCCAGGTTTCCGTTCGCTTTTACCGCGAAGTATATAGCGGTATCGACCGAAGCAAACGCTTCTTTATAACGGCGGAAATTGGCTCTTATTACTGATTCGTCGGTGACGTACAGCGGCGTGCCATAGCGCTCTGCCAGCTCCACAACGTCCGCGCCGCCGAAGCTCAAATGCCTCGTTCCTTCATGGTGTACCATGCGTGCTCACCCACCGATCTTAGGTAGCTGGTTCTCGGATAAAACGTTTCTCTTTAATCCGAGCGGATTATTAACAAGGTGATCAAGACGGCAAAAATGCGTGAGGAGAGCACATGGACGAGGAGATAGAGATCAACATCAAATTATGGTGGGGCGTGGAGATACGGAAGATCACCGTACGGAAAGGCGAGACCGCGATCGTGGTCCGACCGAAGAACATGGGCTACGTCTCGATGAGTGATGAGCGCCTCCAGAACGTCTTTGCGGGCATTATAAAGGGCCTGTTCGGTATCACGGGCGAGATTGCAGGACTGCATCTCACGGTCAGGCGCGACGGCACGGAGAAGAGCCTGCACCTCAATCGAATGGAGGATCTGGAAGCGCTGGTGAGGAAGACGTTCATCGAGGAGTGAGCGTGAAAGCGATAACGATCATCACGCGATGCTCATCCACACTCGTCCGATGAGCTTATCTGGCTGCGGATCGAGCGGAAGGAGCAGCAAGCAGCGCGGGTACTGACGCTAAAGACGGGCAATCAGACGTTCTTCAGCGCAACGATCTCTTCAACGTCAGTGAGCTTCCAGACAAGGCTCCGCTCCTCTGTAATGAGGTTCTCGAGCGGGTCGTCGGGCGAATGCCCGAGCGCGGCGAGAACACGGTTCGAGAGCTTTTTATCTCTGATCAACCGCACGAACCTTTCGCGAACGGCCTTGTTTTCGTCTGCCGCATCGACCTCCACGAGCCTGCCGGAGAGCGTCACGAAGGTGTACGAGGAGAGGTCGGGGCTGTAACGCTCCACTTCGACTGATACGTGCGGATTACGCTGAAAATGCCGAATCTTGTAGCCGT
>CAZFWT010000004.1:0-11556 GCA_964522635.1 uncultured Halobacteria archaeon
GCACTTCCATATAGTGGCTGATCGTGTCAGGAGTGACCTCCTTGCCCAGGCGCGCTTCCAGCAACCCGTGCGCGTCATCCAATCCTAACACAATTCCACGCTTCATGTCGTCCCAGCACTGTTGCATTGCGGCGTTGTTGATCCAGTGCAGGTCATCCATGTTCACCATGATGTCCGTGTGGTTCATCATGTAGGGCATCAGGTATCGCTGCCCTTGCGGCATACCGACATCCGGGTTGTACCCAGGTGTTCGCGAGCTCCGCTGCATCGCCAATTTCTTGCCTTCCTCGACGAACTCGGTCTTTCTCTTATTCTGTGCCCAGCCGCCATAGACGTAGAACTTCGTCGATGTGCTCTCAGGCTTCTCGGCGAACTTGTCCGACATCGCCTTCAGGAAGTTATGCTGAATATCACCATATGGCATTTTACTCTACCCCTCCTCTTGGTACGTATGTCTTGAGTTTCTTTACCCCAATGTCCTTCTTTCCGCCTTTCACGTCTTCGATGTTCTTCCAAGACTGGAATCCGTATACGGTTCGCTTCCAGTGTATCTCTGACTGCACGTCCATCGACTCTGGATCGTCAACTTCCTGCCAGAGCCCGCCCTGAGCGTTTCGGTACATCGTGGTTCTCTTGCGGAGTTCATCCTCCGGAAGTGGCTTACCCAGCGTAACTTCCTTGTCCATCGCACCGCCGATCATGTCCTTCACGTAGATGACTTCGCCGGTCTTCTCGTCGATCGCCCAGCGGCGCAATGCATCGAACATCATACCATGCTCGTCCAGTCGAACTGCGTGTCCGTGAACAGTCCTGCCTCGCAGGCCGGTTCGTGCAGTATCGTACAGCTCGGAATCGAGCAGCTCCTTCGCGATCTTCTCACAGTCTCGCTCACGAGCCTCGATAATCACACGGCCGGACAGGACACCGGGATCTACACCACGGTATCTACACAGCGCGGAAGCTGCTCGCTGATACGGCGTGATCGGTGAGAACATCATCGAGTCGGTGAACTGCACGTATCTGATTCGATCGCCAGCCTTTGCACCCTCGGTCGGCTCGACCATCTGGCGAACCGCGCAATCAGGCTCTTCCATCTCTTCCAGCGGCGGGTGAATACTCTTGTACTCCTCACCAGGTGCACGGTGGGCGAGTAATCGTACAACGTCTTCCTCAGGAATGTCCCTCAACTTCTCAAACGTGTAGCTGGGGTCCATGTACTTCCTGCGGTTTTCAGCAACATGACTTGCTCCAGGCCAAAATTGTGGCATTTTTTTTGTTCCTCCTTACATTATCTGCTTTGCGCCCTCTGCCACTGCCTTCATCGGCCATGCAAACTCCGGTACCGCTCCCAGCACCTCGCCGTACAGCGCAGATGTCCTCGCGGGGCTGAAGTACATCGTGTCCGCGTCAATGCACATCGCGGCACAGAAACAGGGTATGAACTGACCCTTTGCATGCCGTGTCACGATGTGGTTTCCGTAGAACACGCCCGGACCGCCACCGCCGTAGATCGAGTGCGAGAAGAACGAACTCGATACCGATGCGGCCTGTGCCATTCCGCCGTCAACGCCAGGCATGCCGGTCTCCTTCTCCAGGAGCACGTTGTAGTACATAATGTTACCCGGCACGGCTTGGCCTGCACGGATCGCGCCGCAGTTTACACACACTGCCGCGAGCAAGCCTGCGGACGCGTACGCATTCCACAGCTGCATGTCGTTGGACTTGTACACCACATACCCGGATGGCATCTTCTTCTTCTGTACGATTACGCCATCTGCTTTCGCCTTGTCTACGGTGCTCCACACCACGCTACCAATGGTTCCGTCCTTGCCGTTGTCCTTGATCAGTTCGTGCACCATGTTGTTCGCATTCAGGCCCTCATACGCGAGGTCTAAAAGGCGTCCACGCTCGAAGGGACCCATCGCGTTCCCCATCTCGAACTGCCCGGCCTCCTCCAGGATCATGGTCAACGCTGCGCCCTGCATTGCTCGCTTTCTGACCGTTGCCGCGAGGTGGTTCACGGGAATGTTTCGCAGTGCGAATCCCGGACCTTCGTTCTTGATCGGCACATCGACCAGCATCTTGACTGCGCCTTCTGTGGCATCGGGATCCTGGGGGTACATACCCCACACGGCTGCATGCACATACGACGCATCCCACATGCTGACGTTACAGACGTCAATGATCGCATGCGTTAACGCGCCCAGGGCAGACGTAAGACCCGCGGAGTAGTCACACAGGATCCGTCCTGTTGGCGCTCGTATCAACATGCGCTTACCGCCTGCCATCAGCTGGACCTGCGTGTCATCGTCTTTCTCGATGCGGAGCATGTCCTCGACTTCCTTGGCAATCTCGTTTGCTTTGTCAACGATAGGGAAGTTCCGCTCAATGCCGCGGATGATCATGCCCTTGCCTGCGATTGCCCCGGTCGCCAGGTTCTTTTCCAGCTTTGCCAGGTCAACCGCGCCCGTTCGCATCGCCAGGTTACAGATCTTCTTGATCCCTGGGTTCTTGATGGGACTGATCGCCCAAAGTGGCACATCGCCTAGTAGTTTGTTCCCTCTGTCGTCGAAAAGGTCTATCTTATCCTCTAACTTAGCCATAACTTCTTTATCCTCCCAGTTTTACTACCCACATAGGGTAAGAGTAAGGTAGCGTGACGTCTCTATAAAAGCTTTTCGCTTTCTCCGGGCAAATCAAAAATGAGATCCTGCGCAAGATGGGGGTACGTAACACACATTTGATGCCTTTTTTACAAACCGAGCGCCCTTCTGCTTGGAGTCGTGCTTACCGTTTCAGCGCTTCTGCCAGCATCAATGTGCCTTCCGTATTGAGCGTGAGTGAGACTGCCGCGAATCCCGCCGCTGTCAGCGCCTCCTTGAGCTGTTTGGGGGTGAAATAAAGCTTTGCATGCCCGTGACTGCTCGTCTGGGGCACGCCACCGACCCAGTCGATGATAAAGATCAGACCACCGTGCCTCAAAACGCGATAGGCCTCGTTCAATGCCTGCTGTGGATGCGGGATTTCGTGAACCGCTTTGAGCGAGACGACGCAATCGAAGCTAATATCCGGAAACATGAGCGCCTCAGCGGACTGCACGAGAAAAGCGAGTGTCGCGGCTTTCTGCCGCGCCTTTGCCACGCTCGTCTCCACGGGATCGATACCGATTACCTCGCACCCGGTCGCTTCACGGAGATAGCGGCTGAGCTTGCCCGTACCACAGCCGAGGTCGAGCATTCTCAGTGGCGCGTCTGGCGCGCTCCGCGCCGCTTCCGCCCGTAGCCTTCGCGCCAGTTCGGTTACCAGCTCGAACTCGTTCTCTAACAGGTTCGACGTCATAAGCCCAAGCTCTACTCAATGACGTATACGCTCAGCGTGTGTATAAACGTTCATCGCCTCGCCCCGCACGAACCCGATAATGCACAACCCGGTCTTCTCTGCGAGTGCAATGGCAAGACTGGTCGTGGCGCCGTGTGAGGCGATGAGCGCGATGTTCGTTTTTGCGCACTTCAAGACCATTTCGGACGATATCCGACCGCTGCAGGCAACGAAGGCATAATCAAACGGCACATCGTTGAGCAATCCGTAGCCAATGACCTTGTCGAATGCGTTGTGACGCCCTATATCCGCCGCTATACAGATTGGTTTTGCTTCATGCGCCTCGGCTACGAACAGCCCGACAAGATGCACACCCCCCGTGATCCGGTGCACCTGTGAGGTCAAGGTCGCTTTGACAGCGGCAAATACCGAATCCTGCTCGATTTCCAGGCGGGAGGTGATCTGTGGCAATTTTGACTCATCCAGGAACGATGTGCCGCCGCCGCAGCCGCTCACAATGAATTTCTTACCCGAGATACCGGGCAGGAAATGAGCCACGAGAGCGCTCGCATTGTGATTCTCTATCTGCACTGATTCGAGCTCTGCGAGCTCTTTGATAATACCTTCAGTGAGGAGATAGCCGATCACGAACTCACGCTTCATCTCCGGGCTGAGCATCGCGGTAACGAAATGCGTGCCATTCACGGAGATGGCGAGCGGTGCTTCCTCTGCCACCTCGTGCTTCGCCTCCACGAACTCGCCATCGCGGTATTTCACGCAGCTAACTTCTTTCAGTATCGCCATGACTCTACACCGCCCTCGCTATAGCTGCCACGGCCTCCAGCAGCGCGTCAATCTCCTCCTCCAGGTTGTACAGATACAGTGAAGCCCGTACCGTTCCGTTCTTCAGCCCCAAATAGTCCATCAAGGGCATGCAGCAGTGGTGACCTGAACGCACCATGATATTCGCAGCTTCGTCGAGCATCCGCGCGAGCTCGTGGGGATGGACGCCATCGACCGTAAAGGAGACAACCCCGATCCGATCGCGGAGATCGGATGGCCCGTACAGCCGCACCTTCTCGATGCTTTCCAGGCCCTCGAGGAGCCGCTGGGTCAATCGCGCTTCGTACCTGCTGAGCTGCTCCATACCCACGTTAGTGAGGTAATCGACGGCCCTGCCAAGCCCGATCCCGCCGGCGATATGCGGAGTGCCTGCCTCGAATCGCTCGTAGCCGCTCGCCAGGGTGTAAGCATCTTGAGAGACCGTTTCGATCATACCGCCGCCGAAAAAGGCAGGCTCAAGCAGCTCTGGATCCTTCGCCCAGAGGACACCGGTCCCCGTGGGCCCGAGCATTTTATGACCGGCACAGGCGAAGAAGTCACAGCCAAGCCCTGAGACATCGAGGGGGAGGTGCGGTGCTGATTGCGCGCCATCAACGAGAACCAGCGGCCCCGTCTCCGTTCGCTTCTCTGCACAAAGCGCGGCAAGCTCTTTTACTGGCGCAATTGCGCCCAAAACGTTTGAGACCTGCGAGACCGCGACCATTTTCGTCTTTTCGGTGATCGCCTGCTCGAACTCAGCGAGCTCGAAGCGCCCGTCCAGCGTGGGCTTCACGATCTTCACGCGGACGCCCTTCTCCTTCAGTCGCATCCAGGGGAGAAAATTCGAATGGTGCTCCAGCAGTGTTGTTACCACTTCGTCACCGCGCTGCCAGTGCAGCCCGTAGGCAACCATATTAATGGCCTCCGTGGTGTTCTTCGTGAAGATGACCTCTCCCTCGGTCGCGCCAAGAAAGTGGGCGACTTTACGATGAGCGTCCTGGTAACGCTGGGTTGCAATCTGCGCCAAGCGGTACACACCGCGTCCCACATTCGCGTTATACTCGCGATAATAGCGCGAGACCGCTTCTACTACCGGCTCGGGTGTAAGGCTCGTGGCTGCGCTGTCCATGTAAACGACAGCAGATGTTATGGGGAAATCCGCTCGTATTCGCTCGTTCATAGCGATCGCCCTCCGTGAGGATTTTATATTTTACAAGAAAGAAGGTGAAAGGAAGTAAAAGGCGCTATCGTTTGCGCCGGTACTGCAGGATGCGTGAACAGGAATGATTGTCAATGATGATTTCGCAATCGATAATCTGGTACGGGAACTGAAGCGGCCTGAGATGGGTGCGATCGTTATGTTCCTGGGTATGGTGCGTGGCGACGAAGGTGTGGTGGGAATGCGCGTCGAGGGCGATGAACGCGCAGCCGCGGAAAAACTGGAGCAGGTGAAGCAGGAGGCCCTTGAAACGTTCGATGTCGAGGCTGTGGAAATCGCGCACCGCCGCGCAGGATCACACCTGGTAGGCGAGAATATCCTGCTCATTCTGGTGGGTGCGAAGCATCGCAAATCAGCCTTTCAGGCCTGTGAATACCTGATCGACGCGATAAAAGCGGATGAGCCGTTCGTGAAGACAGAGTTCTAACGTGCACAGGCACCTGAGGCTGGTCACAGGAAGAGGAAGATCCAGGCGTAGAGGATGAACACGGGGAAGAAATAGAGGCGCCAGGCCCAGCGGTTCCAGGCTCTCACTTCTTTTCCCTCAAGCGGCCTCAGGGGGAGCATCTCGTAGACTGCCATTATGAAGGCGAGATTGAAGCCCGCAAGCCCGACCGAGCCTACGAACCCTCCGAGATCGTGGAGCAGCCAGAAGAGCGCCACCATTAGTATGCTGACCAGAGGGCCAGCAAGCGCGATCTTTCCTCGCTGCGCATCTGTTGCATCACCATAGATAAATGTCTGGCCCGGTGTGGCGAAGACGGTGCCAAAGAGCACGGAGGTGATGGCCACGGAAACCATGCCAATGGGTGATATTCTGAATTCCGCCTCGATGCCAAACCGATGCGAGACGAGGTCGTGCACGTACTCATGAATGATCAGCACCAGGCCCGCTCCGAGCAGATACGCCGGGAGGTTCTGAACGAACTGCGAGACGCTGCTCTCTGCCCAGGCCATAAATACCCCAAAGAGGACGAACGAGGCTGTGAGGTGCATGAGCTCGATCCTGCTCAGGCCAAGCAGTGCACTCTTCGCGAACCTCTGCGGGGCCAGGCTTGGCCGCGTCTTCTCGAGCAGCACTTCCTCGCTGGTCTCCTCGATCGCCGTCTTCGCGAACTTGCGGAGAAACTCGATGAGCTTGGGGAGCAGCCCGGCGAGTAGAATCCCCGTTGCTGCTGCTGCTGCCGGCACGGCTGCCGGGGGTAGCAGGGCCATCATTGGCACCCATTTATCAGGCACAAAGGTGAAGCCGTAAATCGTCCCACAGAGCACGCCCGCGCCAGCTGCGGTTGCATTCGGTATTTCCATTATCACAACCCGTGGCTTGCTGGTCTTCCGCTCGAATTCGAAGCGGCCGGCCTCCGAGAGCACGGTAGTGACACGATTATGGGTCGGCCCACCGATCAAAATGAGGTTATAGTCGTAGATTGACCGTCCATTATAGGTTGTTTCCGTGTCCCTGACCCGGGGCACGTCAGGGAACTCTGCCAAGATTATGGGATGATATCGCTGCTCAAAAACATCGAGGGTCGAGCCAACCACAACGAGCGGGTTGGGCAGGTACTGGGAAAACGGGTCGCCTTCAATGATAATGACGTTGCTCTCGAGCTCCGCTCGATACTTCTGCAGTAAACTCGCTCGTGCCGCATCATCTTCTGTCTCATACTCAGCCTGAGCAGCGGTGAGCGCGAGTGCAAGAGCGAGCAAAATCAGCACCAGTGCCGCGAATAACGCGCGCTTCATGAGCTATCCGAGCACGTTAGGAAGATAAATGCTTTTCTAGATTTTCTCGGTGACGCGCAGATTGAAGACGTGGTGGGTGGTTCGGAGAAATGAGAAAAAGCTGATCAGCCGCGAGAATGCAACGGTGATTTTATCTGTCTGGCCCTTATGTTACCCAATATCGAATTTGGCTGCGAGGATAGGGAGCGATTGTGAAATGGGACGAGGAAAAGAAGTGATCATGACGCGCGAAGCGCCTCAGACGATCGGGCCGTACAGCCAGGGGATCAAAATAGGCAACCTGCTCTTCTGCTCTGGTCAGATACCGCTTGATCCAACAACGGGCAAGATAGTGCGCGGCACCATTGAGGTGCAGACCCGTCGCGTGCTCGAGAACCTCGGGGCCGTGCTCCGGGAAGCAGGTATGGAGTACCGCGACGTGGTGAGCGTCACGGTCTTTATGACCGACATGGAGCACTTTGCGCAGATCGATCAGGTTTACGCGGAATACTTCCGGGAGCGCCCGCCGGCGCGCTGCGCGGTTGAGGTCTCGCGGCTGCCGAAGGACGTGGGCGTGGAGATCGCGTTGATCGCCGTGAAACCAGAGTAACGGGGGGGGGGCATCAAACGCCTCTAAGACCAGGGAGGAAGAATCCGCTCCGGAAGATCGATGCTTCATCGCTCAACCGGCCGTTGGTAATCGAAACGAGCGCCTGTGTGAGCGCGCCAATCGAGATCGCGCTGGAAGACGCCCTGTACATCTTCCCGCTGCACCACCAGTCTCGCCTCACCTGAGTTTGAGATCAGCACTTTTGCGGGTCTTGGAAAGGAGTTCGTGGTCGCAGCGAAGAAATCGGCATAGGCGCCGGTGTCATAGATAATCAGGTAATCACCCCGTTTCGGCCTGCCCTGCAGCGGATATTTAATTCGATAGAGCAGATCGCCGGTGAAACAGAGATTGCCGGCAATAAACGTCTCAAACCGCTCGCTCGCTTCGGAGATAGTAGCTGCGATCTCCACATGATGCAGTTGCTCGGGTACAATGAGGTTCTGCGAATGGAGATGAACGCCCGCATTGACGTGGACGATGTTGTGCCCTTCCGGCGTGGTGCCCACGTGGCCGACCTGAACCACGGTCACCTGAGCGTTGCCAACAATACTCCGCCCGGGCTCGATGACCACGCGTGGCGAGCCAAGCTCTTCCAGATTCTCCTTGAAGGACTTTGCTCCTGAGAGGCGTTCGGTGAACAGTTGCTGAATGAAGCGATCGGGTGTAAACGGGCAGTACAGCTCTTCGGACATCCAGTCGCCCGCGCAGTTATACCCGAGCTGCTCGTTCGCCCACGTAGTGACCGTTTTGGGATCAGCAATTGCGCGCTTCATTGCAGCCCATTCGTCTCTGCTGAGGTACGAGATCCCGCAGCCACCGCCGAGATTGAGCTCGTTGACGACAAAGCCGAAAGCGTTAGCCTCCCTGGCGAGCGATACGAGCGTTTCGCACACCCGCTGGTACGCGGTGATATCAGTAATCTGCGACCCAAGATGCACCATCAGGCCGTTGGGAACGAGCTGCTCGAGGGCGGCCACCTGCTGAAAAACCGCCCGTGCGCGTTGAATGGGTATGCCAAACTTGCTCCACGCGCTGGAGGTCGTTATCGCGGGCGCAGTAATCGAGGCGAGTGGAAACCCCGCGAGCCGCAAATTGACCTTTGCCTCCATTCCCAGCTCACGCGCGAGCGCATCGATAACCGCTAACTCTGCCTCGGGATCCGCGTTGATCACGATTCCTTGCTGTATGCAGGCTGTGAGGTACTTGTCGCTCTTGCAGTTACCATTCGCCCGGATCTTCGCCGGCGGGATGCCGGCGTCGAGCGCGATCTGCAATTCGTACTCTGATGCGACATCGGCACCCGCACCACACTCGCCCAGAAGCTTGATAATCGCGAAGGTCGTATTTGCCTTCACCGCGTAGCATATGAGGTAATCGTCATAGACTGCTGCGAGCGCCGCGCGGTAGTGCTCGTAATTCGTCTCGATGAGAGATTCTGAGAGCACATAGAGTGGTGTGCCATACTCCCGCGCCAGCGCGACCATATCAACATTGCGAAGGGCACGATGCGCAGAATTCGACACTGGCATGTTCTTTACCTCTTTGTTCTGGAGTATAAATTGCCTGGGGGCTCATCACCCGCCACTCACCCAGGAGAGAATGACGAGCTCATCACCGCCCCGAACTTCGGTCTGGAGCCCCTGTAACTTCCCGATTTCGAGCCCGTTGAGGTACAGCGAGAAGGATCGTTTGAGGGTTAGAGGGCCATCCGTACCGCCGAACACTTCATCACGGAATTGTCCACCGTACTCAACAGACAACCGGTTTATCACCGCTTCGACCCTCATCGAGCCGTTACACGTCAGTTCTGTGGACTTCGTCTTCGTGATCGCATGAAGCGAGCTGGTAAATTTCACGGTAACCGAGCCACCCCGAGTATCCGTTTCCTTGTGCGGCTGTGTCCGCGACTCCGCATGCTCTGAGATACCGACCAGGCTGCGTCTGAGCTCTGCATCCCATGCTATCTTCTGCCAGGCTTCCAGCAATTGCTCACGCGACTTATCGGCGCTCAACCACGCCAGCCGATCTTCCTTCTGATCCTCCATACTCCGTCGCTTCACCGTGAGGTCTGGATAGACCGTGATCCAGGTTTTTTGCGGCGGCGGTGTGGGGTATTCGCGATAACAACTGCGACTGACGATCGCATTCGGGAGATAGTTTGAGGCAACGTCATATGCACGCTCCATCTCCTCGAGTGTGGGGCGGCGTGAGACGCGGTCAAACGCAAAGGTCGGTGCAAAGGGATTGATACGGTACGGGATAGTCTTATTCACCGTGGCGAGGAACCGTGCGATCTGCTCGATCTCATCCAGATCCACGATTCCGGGGATGAAGACAGTCTGCACAATCAGAGTAATACCGCTCGCGTTCAACCGCTCGATCGCCCGGAGCACCGGTTTGCTCGATTTGCCGGTGTACCACTGGTGCAGCTCCTCGGAGAATGCCTTCACATCCACATGCGCCTCGGTCAAGCCCGCTTCTGTCAATTCAGGCACGTACTGCTCATCCTCGCCCAGGGCGTACCCATTGGTCATCAGCACGATCTTGGTGAACCCGCGCGTCTTCAAGCCGCTGACAAGCTGCACCAAATACACCTTATCGAGCGTGGGCTCGCCGCCGGTGATCATCGCCTCGCTGGGGAGCTTGCCGTAATAATCGAAACATGCTCGCTCCATTCGCGCGAGGGCCTCCGCAGCGGTGAGCTGCGTCCCGCCTTCGTCACGTGCTGGCCTGAAGCAGCCCCGGCAGCGGAAATTGCAGCCCCGGAGCATGAACCAGACACGGGGCTCGATTTCTGAGAGCGTGAAATACTGCAATCCGCGTGTGTGCATACTTACTTGGGATTATGACGGCGGGTAATAAAAGGATGCAGAAAACCCGGCTCCTAGCTCTTTTTATATCAGCGTGCGAATAGTAGAGTGGTGTACTGGATGATGATACGCGTGTTTTCAGTCGTGATGATCGGGCTCGTACTGCTCGCGGCGTTCGCCAGTGGTGGCGCGCAAAACGGACCTGTACCCTCCGCGTTAGAAGAGCACGGCCTGCGGATCATCGAGCTGGGCACTGACAAGGACGTCTATTCAGCGCGGGAAGAGGTGGATATCTTCCTGTCGATCTACACACCGGCGAACCTGAGCACCGTTGAAGTCAAGGTGACGGGCGTGAAGAGTTCAAAAGGCGTGTACTATGTCTCTTATTCGAGCCAGACAGCGCTCCAGGCGGGTGAAAATAATATCACCTTCACGAAGACGCTGCCCGCGTGCTCGAAATGCGCGGGTATAAGCCAGGGGACCTATTTCATTGACGCCGCAGTCAGCTATGGGGATGAGGTAGTCACGGCCACGCACAGCATTGCAATCACGTCCACTGCGAATACGGTGATTCCGGTGAACGTCGAGGTTGACGAGGTGAAGCGCTGGACGGATAACGCTGATGAAGAGGTCGTGGTGGTTGATCTGCGGTCGGAGGAGGAGTATGACGCCGGGCATATCAAAGGTGCACGCTCCATTCCGCTCGGGAATCTGACCAATCAGACGGCTGCATTGAACACGAGCAAGAAGATCGTGATCTACAGCGCAGATGGCAGCAACAGCTCGGTAGCAGGTACGGTGCTCATGGAGCGGGGATTCGAGCGGGTGTATCCGGTGATCGGCGGTCTGCATGCCTGGAACGATAGCGGCTATGTTATGGTGACGACAGCAGAAGAAACCCCGACTGCGGAGCCCGGATTCGAGCTCACGGTGGCCATTGCGGCTCTGATGGCTGTTGCGTATTTGATACGGCGGCGGCGTTGACTGTGCTGTGATGAATCGAATAACGGAACGCATACGCGCTATGCGCTATAGAACCCCGAAGAGCATCGCGA
>CAZFWT010000004.1:11656-50815 GCA_964522635.1 uncultured Halobacteria archaeon
GGTATGGCCAGGGTGGACTTCTCACGCCAGAAATCGAGCACGTTGATGAGCCCGGCCGGGATGACGATTGCGATTATGACGGCACGCATGACTGGCGTGATGCCCGAGAGGAGGTAGAACTCCAGGATTCCAAACCCCACGATCACGTGCGTGGCGAACACACTGGCAATGAAGGTGAGGCCGATGATCAGCACGCCACGCTTCGACTTTACCATGAGCAGCGAGGCAAGCAGAACGATCAAAACGGCGAACCCACAGGGGTTGATGCCCTCGACCAGCGCCGTTCCGATAAGCATGAGAAGCAAAGAAGGATCGTTCGTCTCCTGGTCGCCCGTTTCCCCGACCACTGCACGAGGATCAGGGCATTCGTGCTCCATGCAGTACGCGAGCTCAGCCGCAAGCCGCTCCTTCGTCAACTCGTAGCCGATTAAGGCCGTCGTACCGACGAACGCCGCCGGTATATCCACCGCAGGGGGGTTGTACGCCAGAATGAACTTGTTAAAGAGGTCGCTGTTGCTTTCATTACGTGAGATCTCAAACTTGTAAAGCTCAAGCTGTGGGTAGACCGCTTCAAGCTCTTCGATCTGCGGGGTTATCTCCTTGCAGTGCGCACAATCCGCGCCGTAGAAGTAGTAGACCGGAACCGAGCCCTGTGCCGCTGCGCCGAAGGGAAAAACGAGCGCGGTAAGCAGAACGAGCGCAAGAGCGAGTGCGTGGGGTAATCGTGATACTGCCATTCCCGTGTTTCGCTGCAGCGTCTTTGCTGGTCTCATCGGGGATTCGCTCCGGCCTCGCACCTGCCTCGCCCGGTAAGTTCACTTATATCTTGGAAGACTAAGTACCTATTAGGCAGCATGGAACTTAAGTCCTGCATCAAGCGATACAAGCGGGGTACGCACCGTGCAGTGCCACCTGCGGAGACTTTGAGCCGCGTGGAGCCGAAGTTGCCAGCTGCTGGTGTGACTGAGGTTACCGACATCACCGGACTTGATCGAATAGGGATACCGGTGTTTATCAGCCTCCGCCCGACTGCGGCGAGCAGCGCGGTGACCGTCCACAACGGTAAAGGGACAACACCAGAAGAAGCACAGGTCTCCGCAATCATGGAAGCAATCGAGCGCTGCTCGGCGGAAGTGGGTGACCGTGAGCTGGTGGTGGAGAGCTATGCAAGCCTGCAGAAGCGTGAGCAGGTGATGAACCCCTACGACTTGATTCTTCCCGGTTATGTGCGAGACGTCGAGAGCATACGCATCCCGTGGGTGGAAGGGTACGATCTGCTGCAGGATGAATCGATCTACGTGCCGGCCAATGCGGTCTTTCACCCCTTATCGCCATACGACCGAAACAGACTGTTCCGCACGAATACGAACGGGTTGGCGGGAGGTAATGAGCTGGAAGAGGCGATTTTTCACGGGCTCGCGGAAGTGATCGAGCGTGATGCGTGGTCGCTGGTGGAGATTACACGGGATACGGGGCCCGCGGTGCGTGTAGCGGATTGCGAGATTAGCTCGCTTGTCGATAAATTCCTGAACGTTTCTGTTTCCGTGCTCATACGCGAGATCACGAGCGACGTTGGGGTGCCGACCTTCGCCGCAGTCTCTGACGATGAGCAGTTAAAAGACCCTACGCTGCTCACCATTGGGATGGGCACGCACACGGATGCGAGCGTGGCGATCAAGCGTGCGATCACGGAGGTGGCGCAGAGCAGACTGACGCAGATTCATGGTGCGCGCAGCGGATCGCCTGCAACGGCTATGAACAGGCTCATGGGTTACGAGTGGATGCGCAAGCAGAACCAGCACTGGTTCGAGGTGGCGAGGGATGAGGATTTTGCCTCCGCTGCGGCGCGATCGCTGGACACCAACGATTTCCTCGAGGACATCAATCACGTGTTGACGCGGCTCAAAGAGCGGGGATTTGAACGTGTGATCGTGGTGAACTTGACGCAGGAGACAATTGGTGTACCGGTGGTGCGGGTCATTGTGCCGGGACTGGAGCTGTTTGGTGTCGACGGCGATCGGATCGGAGAGCGGTGCAAGGCGGCGCGAAGGGCTCGTTCGTCCGGTACATCATCTTAATTACTGGGCCAGGTAGCCAAAGAGGCCGTCCCGTCCCGAAGGAAGGCACGCGATCACTCACCTATTCTTTCCTCAGTCTATCAGGAGTAGCCCGAAGAAGGCGATTTTCTCGTCCGGTGAGGTAAGCACCTCGAGCTCGTAGCCGGCATCGCGCACCGTTGTGATGACGTCGATCCCACAGGCTTCCATCGCGGGCCGCACTTTGTCTTGGTGCTCGCAGAATCGCTTTGCTACCTGATCCAGCTCAAAGCCTTCGCGTTCCGGCAAGCAGTCCTCGCAGTACGTACAGGGCAGTGCAACCATGGCAAACGCCTTGTAATAGCCGGACAGAAAGGCATACCGCTCCAATTCGAACATCGTGTCGTGCATGGTCCGAATTGCATCCCAGAGATAGTGATGGATGCGGATCGGTGGCACGTTATAGTTTGGGGTCACCTCGAAGCGCGCGACGAGCGCGCGCTCATAGCACTGGATCAGCCGGCGCGTCTCCTCCACCGATGGCGTATACGGCGGGCAGCTCAGATGTTTACCGTATGCCCTGCACCCATACTGGCACTTCCAGCGTACCCAGTCCGCGACCGCAATGATCTCGGTCGAGATGAGCTTGAAATCTGCATGTATGGCCTTTAACCCGTCCAGTAACGTAGCGAACTCTTTCTTCATCTTCGCGCTACCTGTAATGAGAAGAATAGACCAAGCTCAGCCAGAGCGTTTCGGCTGTTACGGCTACTGCTCAGGCAGGCCTCCAAGGCCCTTCCTTATGCCTTCTCGACGTTCTCTGACATGCACGACGGGCAAACGACCTTCTCGCCTAGTGCATCGAACTTATTGCCGCAGTCGTTGCACTTGTACCGCTCGACCGGCAACTGCTCAATCTCGAGGTCGAAATCCCCGCCTCCTGCACTGCACATTGCGATCACCAACACCTTTTCCGGTACTTGCTCAATAGGGCGCTGCGGACATATAAGCTTGACGCTTTAGATTTGAGACTGCTCGCTCAGTGAGCGGTCTTCACTGAACTGCGCCATAGCCACCGCCGCCCGGCGTCTCAATCACCACCAGATCACCCTGCTCAAGCGGCATTGTTACCTTTGCTGGGAGATCCGATCGCGTCCCGTGTCGCAGTAGATAGTTCTGCCCTGCTCTCCCATCCGCGCCGCCGTCCAAGCCCTGAGGCGGATATTTACGACGATCTGATTGAATCGAGAGCGTCGCGTGATCGGTCATTATCCGTATAGCCCGTCGAATACCCTGACCACCGGTGAACCTGCCAGCTCCTCCGGATCCTGGGATGAGCTCGTATGCCTCGATCCGCAAGGGATAGGAGAGCTCTAAGGCTTCAATCGGTGTATTCGCCGTGTTGGTCATGTGGGTGTGGATCCCGTCCTCGCCGTCTTTATAGGGCAACGCACCCTGACCACCAGCAATGGTCTCGTAATAGGTGAAGCACTTATCGGAATCTCCGATCCGGCCGCCGATGGCCACATTGTTCATCGTGCCCTGTGATTGCGCCGGTATCTTATGGGGCAGCGCTTTGTGGAGGGCGAGGAGGAGAACGTCCACGATTCGTTGCGCGGTCTCGACATTCCCGCTGGCCACTGCTGCTGGGTGTACGGGATTCAGTACAGTTCCCACGGGCACGTGGACGGTTACCGGGAGATAGCAGCCATAATTCGGCGGAATTTCTGGATCGGTCACGGCGCGCAGAACATAATAGACTGCAGAGAGTGTTACCGCGTATGGTGCGTTAATATTCCCGGCTCGCTGGCGATCGGTGCCTTCAAAGTCGATCGCGATCGCGTCATCAGTGATGGTCACGGCCACCGCGAGTTTTACCGGCGCTTCGATAATGCCATCGTCATCCAGAAGGTCCTCTGCCGTGAAGGTCCCTTTGGGCATCACTGCGATCGCGTGCCGCATCCGTCGCTCGCTGTACGCATTGATGCTTTTCGTGAACTCCTTATACGTAGCCATACTGTATTTACTGATGAGCTCGACCACGCGCCGATCGCCCAGGTTATTCGCCGCGATCTGCGCCCGTATATCACCAATACGTTCGGTCGGGGTGCGTGTATTCGAGCTGATAAGCGCGAAGACATCTCGATTCTCCTGGCCGCGGGCGACCAGCATACAGGGCGGTATGATAAGGCCCTCCTGGAAGATATCTGTGCTCTTCCCCGGCATTGACCCGGGCGAGATGCCACCGATGTCCGCATGGTGCGCCCGGTTGACGACATACCCGGCGATCACTTCCGCAAAAAAGACCGGCTTGATCACCGTAAGATCAGGAAGGTGCGAGCCACCGTGATACGGATCGTTCACCACGATCTGGTCCTCTTCCTGTAATTCCGGAAACTTGGGGATTGCGAGTTCGACGGTGAGCGGCATCGCACCGAGATGGACGGGGATATGCTCGGCCTGAGCCAGCATTCTCCCCTGCGCGTCAAAGATCGCGCAGGACGCGTCCATCCGCTCCTTGATGTTCGGTGAGTACGCCGTGCGCTTCAGCACAGCGCCCATCTCCTCGGGCACGGCGGACAAGGCATTCTTCACGAGCTCCAGCAGCACGGGGTTCATCGCCATTCACTTTCAGTCCGCGTATATCTTGGTCTTGGCTTGAACATCGTTCATTTCCGCGCACGTATCACGACAAAGCCGCCGGCTCCGTAGCCCGATCGTACAGGCTCTCGCTCATGTATCTCATCCAAGGGGTGATAAATCGTTTGGGTGAACTGGAAATCGGAAAACCCCGCAGCCTTCAGGTGGAGCACAATTTCGTCCACCGAATAAAAGGTCGCCAGCCGAAAATATGGATTTGCCTGTCGCTTCTGCTGATAGTGCCGCCCCAGCGCGCTTTGTCTATCGATAAGGCCAATGACCAGCCGTCCACCGGGTTGGAGAACCCGATAGGCCTCTTGGAGTGCTGTATCAAGCTCCTCGATGAAGCAGACAACGGTGACCATGAGCGCGCAGTCGAACTGCGCATCGCGAAAGGGAAGCGCCTCTGCGAGACCGATAATGATCTCAAGTCCTCGCCGTCGCGCGAGCTTCCCCATCTCCCGTGACGGCTCCACGCCTAAAGGGATCTCCAACGGCGCAGCGAACCGCCCGGTGCCCACGCCGATTTCGAGCACCATGCTGCATTTGTCCAGCTGCTTCTGCACCGCCAAGAGCTCTGATTCGTAGACATACGGGTAACGCTCGAACCAGGTATCATAGCGTACTGCATGCGCCTCAAACGGCGCTATCTTTGGCATCCTGCGTGTCGTACGGTTCATTCATTCATTCATCCCCGAAGAGAAGATTGGTCATGGATACGGAACAACTTTTTGGTTCGAGCACTGAGCCGCCACGCATCACCCTAGAGCTTACCAGTCGCGCTACAGCTTCGCAATCACCGCTAAGAAGCGCTCCAGCACGGTTAATACCATTCCCCGCAGCTCTTCAAGTCGTCGCACAGAAACCTCAAGGGTCTGCGGCTCGAAATAGTGCTCTGAGAGATACAGGTTCCGGTTCAGCTCGACCTGGATCCAGGGGGTACCACTGCTCCAGGAATGTGTCTGTGAGATGTAGCCACCGAGAAAGGGTGTGTTGAGCGCGACCCTGTCGTCGTCTTTCCCGTCAAAAACCTGTCGAAATGCGTCTGCGAGTATCTGCAGCCATTCTGGCGGGCACGTTATGGGGCCCTGTGTTGACGTTTGCCTGCCCCGGCCATCACCGCGGTTGCTCAAGCAGATGAGCGGTCTGCGTCTGCCGGGCTTATCGCTCGTCGGTGGCGACAACGGGAGCATACTGTGACAATCAAGCGCAAGGCGATGCTCGTGCTGATTCATGAGCAGCTCCAGGTTCCTATGGTAGGGGTAGTAATACTGCGCCAGCAAGTCGTTGATCAGTTCCTCTTCGGGGAACATCCCACGTTTGTAAACCTGCTTACCCAGGGCCGTTCTGATTTTGATGACGCCGTCCGGGTTCGCAGGTGGGCGGTCATCGGGCGCGCGGTTCACGTCAACGATTGCGCGTGCTATGGGGTTCTCGATAACCGCCGTGACATGCTCGCGGAGGTTGTAGATCTGGCGGGTAAAGGTGTCGGTGTCGAGAAAGATATCGCGCGACGTGAGCGCCACGCGGTCATGCACCTCTGAAGGGATAGTATCACCTCCGTGCGGAATGGATATCAGGATAGGTAGTCGTGCGCGCATCAGCATCCACCCTCTGTGACATTCTGCTTCGCGCCTGCTCGTCCACTGCGAAGCCCGCAAGATATGATAGATATGTATGTAGATAGCATAGCGTGTGCCAGCATATAGAGAGAGAACCACGGAGGATGGGAGCACTACTCTAGACACTAATGACGATATTCCCGTAGCCGTCCACCGCGAACCGCATGCCGGGCGGCACGACCGTGGTCGAATCCTTTGCAGCTATAATCGCTGGGCCTTCGAGCTCAACGTGCGCGGGCAACGCCGCTCGCCGGAAGATCGGCGTTCTCTGCCAGCCCTCTTCGAACAGAACAGCTCTATATGCCTTGGGCTTCCCTGCTTTGCCCACAGGCACCGGAGGTGGTACCGGTTTCGAGCGGGGGACGAGCGCTCGCAATCGTATGGTCACCAGCTCAACGGCCTCAGCGGGCATCGCATAGCCGTAGCGCTTTTCATGCTCCTGATGATAGCGTGTCCGTGCGTCCGCAACGGTAGTGAAGTCCACGTTGAGCTCGTAGCTCTGGCCGAGATAGCGCATATCCACCGACGGTATCAGTGTTGCTTCGGTGAAGGCAATCCCCTGTTCCGCAAGCTCGTGCTCGGCGGCCACGGCAAATTCGCCCAGCGTCTCCTGCACCACTGCGTCCGCTTCTGTATCTCCCTCCTTCAGGCGCAGAAGGTGCGTGCGACTGTAATCCTGCTGCAGGTCAGAGACGAGGATACCGTAGGCCGAGAAGACCCCGGAGGCGAAGGGGACGATTACTTTGGGTAGCCCTAATTCACGTGCCAGTGCCACCGCATGGACCGGGCCCGCACCGCCGAACGCACACAAGGCGAAATCGCGCGTATCAAGCCCGCGCTCCACCGAGACCACGCGCAACGCCTTGATCATATTCGCGTTCACGATCTTCCAGACGCCCAGGATTGTCTCCTCGAATGCGAGCCCGATCTCGTCTGCAAAGTGCTCCACGCGCCGTCTCGCCTTTCCCGCATCCAGGATCATCTCGCCGCCGAGAAAATATGACGGATCGAGATAGCCGCACAAGAGATCGCAGTCGGTGACCGTGACATCGGTCCCGCCAAGATCGTAGCAGACGGGACCTGGAACAGCGCCCGCACTCCCGGGACCGACGCGTAACGCACCGCCTTCGTCGAGCCATGCAATGCTCCCGCCGCCCGCGCCAACTGTGACGATATCGACCATCGGCATCTTTATCGGGAGACTGTTGATACTACCTTCTGACGTCCAGGATACTGACCCGTTGACGAGGGAAGAGACATCTGCACTCGTGCCGCCCATGTCAACGGTTATGACATTCTTCAGGCCGATGAGTGCGCTCAGGTAGCTTGCTGCCGCAACACCGCCCGCAGGACCTGAGAGCAGCATATTCACGGGTTTATGCTTCATCATCGCAGCCTTGACGACCCCGCCATTAGATTGCATGATGTAAAACTGCTCCACGCCGTTCTGCCCCAACAGTCTTTCCATCCTGGTCAGGTAGCGTGCAACGATTCGCTTCAGGTACGCGTCCATGACCGTTGTGGACATCCGCTCGTACTCCCGGAATTCTGGTAAGACCTCCGAGGAGCAGGAGACAGAGAAGCCTTTTTCTACAAGAGCATCACGTACCATCCACTCATTTCCCGGGTTCAGGAACGAGAACAAGAAGCAGATAGCGACTGAATCCAGTCCCCGCGCGCGCATCTGTTCAGCAACGGCCACAATCTCCGCTTCAGCGGGCGCCATGAGGAGCTCTCCACACGATGAGACGCGCTCCGCGATCTCGAAGCACGCATCCGGAGCGACGAGCTGCGGTGAACGGCCCGCATCGAGCAGATACAGATCCGCACGCTGCTGTCGCCCGATCTGGAGCAGGGCGGCAAAACCCTTCGTTGTAAGCAGGCCGGTCTTCGCGCCCTTACGTTCTAACACTGCATTCGTGGCCAGGGTCGTGCCATGCGAGAACACCGTAGCAGGTGCGCAGCGCGCCAACCCGGTCTCGATCGCGCGTTCAGGCTGGTCTGGCGTGGAGGGCACTTTACATGTCCGCATCCTGCCACCTTCGAGCACCACGAAATCCGTGAACGTCCCCCCGATATCAGTACTGATAGGCATGGCATTCTGTCTCTAGGTAGGACCTCATACCATTTGAGGGTTACCACGCCACGCGCGCTGCCGGGAAGGCGGGAAAACGCGTAAAACGCCGAGATCAACCTCCACGCCCCGATTGCTGGCTCATTTATATATACCATGCAGTTCTTACTATAACTACGGCATGCGAGAGAAAGAGGAATCCACCAAAGAGCGGCGTAACCGGTGGATGGAACGGGAAGCACGCAAAGCTGATGAGCAGAAGCCCAAGCAGGGTGTCTGTGCGATCTGTGGTAAAGAGGTTATTGAGGGAGAATACATTGAGTATCAAGGAAGAATTCTTTGCGCAGACTGTTATCTGGCTGAATTAGAAGAGAGTGTTGATATCGGCACAGAAGACGGTTGTGGCGCAGGCTGAGTGAGGAGCACCTAAAAGAAGATGGAAGAAAAGAAATATGCACTGCCGATCCCACGCGGGATCACTACGGGCATTATATTCGAGGCCGCCGAGCGATTCGGGCTGGAGGTCGATCAGGAGAAGCCGCCGGAGGATGCTTTTGATATCCGAACCGATCTGCCGATCAAGGATTACGTGCCCCGGATCCTCATATGGGGAGATTCGCCCGATACCGTGATCGCGGCACAGGAATATATCCTCAAGCGGCATGAGGAATGGATCGCGAACCTGGAAGATTGGCGCAAGATGCGTCGTGAGCGCTTCTTGAAGAAGGTGAAGAAATACTGAATCGATCGCTTCGCTTCGCTTCGCTGTACCTTCAGTCAGTCAGTCCTTCACTGCGGCCATATAGAGCCACTGGTCAAAGTAGCCGTTGCTTGTTTCGTTCTCCTTGATCGTGGCATTGAAGGATTGGTGCAAGAGCTCTTTCAGGAGCTCCGCCTCCTCTTTGCTCGAGACCGTAAAGAGGACCAGTCCTTTGCTCTTCAGGACTTTTGGCACTTCTCTGAGGACGCGTTCCCACATAAAGTTATCGAACGGATTAAGCTTACCGACCATAAACCCGAAGACCACCTCGAACTCCCGTCCGAAGAATGAGGAGAGTTGCGAGCAGTCGAGGACGATGCTCCTCTTCGGGTCCAGCACGCCCTCTTCCAAGCCCTTGCAGATCTCGCATTTCTCGATATCGAGGGTAAGTGGCGATAGCCCCAATTCATGAAGCGCCATGGTGGCACCACCGTCGCCACAGCCGATCTCGAGACTCCTGGTATGCTCTGGCGCATCGATGCCCATCGCCTCAAAGAACGCGGTAAGTACCGCTTTCAGGGACTCCACGCGATCACGCGGATAGAAGCTCGGGGCCTTCACCTCGCACTCGCAAAAATACCGGTTCACCAGGCCGAGCGAGTAATATTCGATCACGCCTTCATGAAAGGCCGCACGATCGACCACCGCTTCGCGTTCCTCCGCGCCCTGTGTGCCTTCCGCCAGTGACTCAAACTCAGTCCTCAGTCTCGGGTCAGCGATTACGTCGGTGAAGATCATCCAGAACCCCAGCTCTCGGTCACGGAGTGCGAGACCGATGAGCGCACCATCAGTATCACGAATACGTATGGAGGATTCAAGGTCTGTATGCTCGATCTTGCCCAGATAGTCACGAGTCCGATCGAGCCACTTTTGAGCCGCATAGCTCTCTTCCACCAGGACAAACGAGTCAATCCCCACAAGCTCATTGAGCTCCATGTTCGTTAGCCCTTGCCCTCTCCTGAGCTTAAGCATGCCCGGAGAAACCGCTCGGACGGATATTCGTGTATAGAGGAGACAATGATCATTCCCGCGCCACACCGGGCAACAACCAGCACCGGGCGAGCACTCGAATCGGCCTTCACCGTTAAGACCACGTCCCAGTCATCATCCAGCGTCCCCAGATAGCCATCACAGAAACAGACCTCTTGCTCGACGATCCGTGCCGCCTTATCATCCTTCTTCCGCTCGAGCGGGGCCTGGATATCCTTGCGCACGTACTCAAGCTGCAGTGGCAGCCAATCATAGGCGGTGCTGTGTGCGAGCGCGCCGGAGACCAGCAGCGTGCCACCGGCCTTGACAAATGAGGTGAGTGCCTCACGGTTGGCTCTGAGCGCCGCGAGCATCCCTGAGAAATACGTGTTCCCAAAGCCCGCTGGTATAATCACCAATCGAAACGCTCGCCACGAGAAGAACGGTGCGGCGATGAGCTGCGGCTGCACCAGTTTGTACCTGAACCCGTGCTCTTGAAGATACTGCTCATACGGCGTGTCCCGGTCCCATAGCACTGCAATTTCTGCTTCCATCGCTCTGCCTCGCCTCGCCGCGAGCCGCGAGCCGCGAGCCGCGAGCGGTTTTATAGAAAGCTACTTACTACTTTATTCGTGCGCTTCTGCTGCAAGCTCGCGAAGCGCCGTTTTTACCTTGCTCACAATCTCGTTCAGCTTCGCCTGGGGCACGCTCTCATGCCGAACAATGCCATCCACGATGTCCATGACCTTACCCGCGGTCTCGCCCTTTTTATACTTCGTGCTTACCCCGATCTCTTCGAAATCCTCGAAGGATACGGGCGATTGGCAGAGCACAATGGCCGGCGCCTTCACCTTCCGCAAGACGAACCGGACCTTGTAGATGAAATGCACCTTCACGTTCCCGTGATGCAAGATGAGGAGCTTGTGCTGATTGATGATTTCCACTTCTCGCGGCTCGAGGCCGAAGGCAACTCCGTGGCCGCCACTCCGCGGCGCGTCTGCCGGGGTGCCGTCACCCGCGTTCAAGATCAGCTCACCCACATCGATCCCATGGCCCCGCAATTCGGTAGTAATCTCGCAGACCGGCTTGGGCACGTGTCGATATCCGGGCGACATCGCCACCGCGATCACGTCGTTCTTCCAGGCCCTGGCGAAGGTCCCGCGTTGCGCAATACCGCCACCTAATCCGAGCCCCTGCCCTTTTCTACACGCTACCAGCTGCGTCTCTCTTCCCACCGCCATTGCTAAGCTGCTACCTCGCTCTCCCCAGTGGTTGTCCTCAAATCCTCCAGCTTCTTGACCTTACCTGCCTCCATGTGCGCGATTCGGTCACAGACGTCAGAGGCAAAGTCTATATCGTGGGTAACAATAATAAAGGTCATACCGAGGTTCTCACGGGCTGCACGTATGGAATCGGCGACGTATTTCTTTGTTATTGGATCCATTGTACCCGTCGGCTCATCGAGCACCGCGATCGCCGGCTCCTTCATCAGGACCTGCGCGAGCGCGATCCGCTGCCGCTCACCCACGCTCAGTTCGAGGTGCGTCTTGAGCAGTATCTCCTCCGCCTTATCTTCACTGAAGCCGACACTCTGGAGCATGAATTTCGCCTTCATTCGCGCAAGCTCAGCCGGAATCCGCATGCCTATACAGGTCGTGAGATTCTCTAACACCGTCCGTTCGGGGTATAAGGAGTATTCCTGATGTAACATAGCGACCCGCGCGGCCGCCTGCTCGCCCACGCCCGGGGTCGTTGCGCCCCATGCGATCCACACACCGGTCTCCGCAACCCTGCTCACATCGATCCACCGTTCCCCGACACGTATTTTAACAGTCCCGCCGGTGACCGGATCGATCTGACAGATAATGCGGGATAAGCTCGTCTTACCCGCGCCGCTCTTACCCAGCAGCCCGAAGATCTCGTTCTCATAGATGGTGAGCGTAACGTCATCCACCGCCTTGACCATGCCGCGCCAGATGGAGTAGTAGTACTTCTTGCAGTGCTCGATCTGTATCTTCGGCTCCCCGATCTTCTGGTACTCCTCGCGCTCGATCTCACTCACTTGCTTCTTGAATTCGGCCACGACTTCCTTCGCGTCGCCATACTGCACCACTTTGCCGTTATCGAGCCATAAGACCTTCTCACTCAGTTCCTCAACGACGTACGGCCAGTGCGAGGTTACGATCATGGTCATACCTTCTGCGGTGCTCTCTTTCAGTGCCCGGTGCACGAGCTTTGCGGTCTCAACGTCCAGAGTTCCGGTGGGCTCGTCGGCCAGGAGCAACATCGGATCGAGCGCCAGTTGCCGCGCGAGCACGACACGCTGCTTCTCGCCACCACTGAGGTTGATTGCGGGGAATGAGATTCGATGGATCATTCGTACCGCTTTGAGCAGCTCATAAGCACGCCGGAACCGCTTATCGGCCGGGTATTGCCTGCTCTCCAGCGCCTGCAAGACGTTATACATAACGGTGTCGTCGCCGTAGAGCCCGAACGTGCGCTGGAGCATGATGGCCACCGATCGCTTCACCTTCTTCCGCGCTTCCGCGTCCTTCCAGTAATTCACTTCCTGTAACTCCAGAGCCCCCCCGCACTTTATGCAGATCTGCCCAGCCTGGCTCGGTGCCGTTACCCACTCGCAGGAGGGGCACATCGCGACCCGGAAGATGACCTCGCCAGACGTAGGTGCGTATTCCTCACTCCCGCGCAGCATATGGAGCAGCGTCGATTTCCCCGCGCCGCTCCTGCCCAGCAGGCCCATGGACACGCCCTCGTAAATATCAAAACTCACGTCCTCCAGGGCTTTCAAGCCCTCGAACTCCTTGCTTATTCCCCGGACCCTGACAAACGGTTCCTCTTTACCCATTTTTCCTCGCCCTTTCTTTTTTCGTTTCGATTTGAGTTAAATATAGCGACAGTAACGTGACAAAAGGTGCTGCTATTCCTCTGCCCCCCTCAAATCTTCTATCTTCTCCAGTTTACCCTGGTTCATATATGCCACTCGATCACACACGGCCTCGGCAAAATGGAGATCGTGCGTAACGATCACGAAGGTGATCCCCAAATTCTCGCGCGCCTTCTGGATGGTCTCGCCGACGTACTTCTTCGTATGCGGATCCATCGTCCCGGTGGGCTCGTCGAGGACCGCGATCTCCGGCTCCTTCATCAACAATTGCGCGATGAGAACCCGCTGCCGCTCACCCACGCTCAGTTCGAGGTGCGTCTTGGGCAGTATCTCCTCGATCTCGTCATCTGAGAAGCCCACACCCTGGAGCATGTAATGTACCTTCATCTTCGCAAGATCATCAGGCATATCCAACCCTATGCCGTGCGTGAGATTCGCCCAGACGGTCAATTTGGGGAATAAGGTATATTCTTGATGCAAGACCCCGACGAAATAGTGCTTCCAATCGGTCGTGCCGCCGGTGATCACGCCGTCCTTGACGAAGGTCCCGAGATCGGCTTTTGAGGCTTCATACCACTGCTCACCGATGCGAATCCAGGCGTAGCCCGCGGTGCTCGGCTCCAAATGACTGACGATCCGCATCAAGCTCGTCTTGCCCGCACCACTATGCCCGACCACACCGAAGATCTCATTCTCGTGGATGGTGAACGAGACGTCGTCCACGCCCTTAACAACACCACGGGACGCGGAGAGGTAATACTTCTTCACATGCTCGATGCGGATCTTCGGCTCGCCGAACTTCTTGTACTCGTCGCGCTCGATCGCACCCACTTCCCGCACGAAGTCGTCGATTACCGTCTTGGTATCGCCGTACTCGACTATTTCACCTTTATCGAGCCAGAGCGTCTTCTTCGCCAGTTCCTGGATCACGTACGGCCAGTGCGAGGTGACCACAAAGGTGGTGCCGCCCTTCGTGCTCTCGATCAGGGCTTTGTGCACGACCCGTGCCGTCTCATGATCGAGTGTCCCGGTGGGCTCGTCGGCCAGGAGGAGAATGGGCTGCAGCGCCATCTGCCTCGCAAGCACCATGCGCTGCTTCTCACCACCGCTGAGATCCCGTGTCGCGGGCATATTAGCACGGTGCAGCATCTTTACGGACTCCAGGATCTCATAGGCCCGTTTCATCTGTTTGCTCTTCGGGTAGCCCGCGCGCTCCAGGGCCTCGAGAACGTTCCAGACGACGCCCTCGTCACTGTAGAGTGCGAAGCTGCGCTGGAGCATGATCGCAATCGCGGACTTCAGCAGGCGCTGCATCTGATGATCTTGCCAGAAATTCACTTCCTGGAACTCAAAGACACCGCCGCACCGGCTGCAGGTCTTGCCGACGAAGCTCGGTCCTTCGACCCAGGAACAGGAGGGGCAGATAGCAATCCTGAAGATAATCTCACCGGTATCAGGTGCGTATTCCTTGCTGCCCCGCAACATACGTAGCAACACCGATTTGCCCGAACCACTCTTCCCGAGCAGCCCCAGCGGCTCTCTCTCCAGTATATCGACATTGACATTATTCAGCGCAATTTTATCCTCAAAAGACTTGCTCACACCGCGTATTTTAATAAAAACCTCACTCTCTTCGCCCATTTCTTCTCCGCCCCCTACCATCGCAGTTGCTATGCCTTTCACTCCCTGCACAGAGCATCACATACCTTTTGCCGCTCTTAGCATATTAAATTGGACTATTTTAGTTATAGCTACCTGTATTTTAGTACTGCTCAGCAGCCTTAAAGTTTTACCGCTTTTTCTTCAACACGATGATATCAGGTCGTGGGGGCGCTTTCGAGCCCGCAAATTCGCGCTTGCAGCGCTCACACAATTGCCGTGCGGTCAAGATCACGACCTCCTCGCTCCCCGGTAACTTCCGCGCATAGATGAACTCCGGCTTCACATCCACCGACGCGCTGATCTCCTCGAGCAGTGCAGTGATCTTCTCCCTGAAGACCTCGACCGCATCGACCTGGAGACCCCGGAGATCAGCGGCAAACCCGGTGCACCCGCAGGCCATGCCGAAGACCTTCGCCTCTGGCACAAACACGTTCCCGACCAGTTTCCGCAGCTCAGACTCGAGCTTCGTCCTTCCTTCTGTTATCGTCTCCGTCACTTTTTCTGCACCTTCACCACGTTCGTAGTCAGGTCATCACAATAATGGCAGGACTCACAGATCTTCTTGCACTTCTGCCACTGCTGGATGCACCCTTCCAAACGCTCGTTATCGATATAAAATGTATAGCTCAACTCTGCGGGGCAGTCAATGAGCTCGAGGATATTGCCCTGATACGACCGGTGGGCATAGGCGCGCATGCAGTTGACGATCCAGTTCACTGCGTTTGCCCTGCCCGTGATCTTGAAGTTATCGATCCCCAGCGTCTCGTACTCCTTCAGATCCTCAGGACGTATCCACGGCGACCGGATGAGTTGTGAGGGG
Organism: uncultured Halobacteria archaeon; assembly: GCA_964522635.1. Classification (GTDB taxonomy): domain Archaea; phylum Halobacteriota; class Syntropharchaeia; order Alkanophagales; family Methanospirareceae; genus JACGMN01. The sequence continues at coordinate 27,145 of CAZFWT010000004.1, forward strand.
TCGCGCACCCGAATTGAGATGCACTTATCGAAGTAGTAGTCGCTGAAGATGTTGGCTGATTGCGCGCTCATGAGCGGTGAGCGCGAGGAGGTGATATGGGAGAAGAGGTTGAAGTGCGCGTGCCGGAAGGGGCATTTGTAGAGGCAACCCTCGTTCACGAGCACCTTGATCTTGCACCGAACCGCCTTCAGGATCGCCTCGAGCATCGCGAAGTTACGGTTGATGTTCGTATCCACCGCGATGGTGTCGGCACCGAGCTCCTCGAAGAACTCCGCACGCTGCGGTGAATCCACGTGCGCAATGCAGGATACTACCGTCTCCATCGGATATTCGCGTAGCAGTTCAATGAAATATGGCTCTGCGACCGTCACGCCGTCGACCTCAGCCTTATTCAGCTCCTCGAAGTACCAGGTGAAGAGCTTGTAGCCCTCATGTGTCAGGTGATAGCCGCCCAGGCATGAGGGATTGATCACGATATTCAGCTTGATGTCGTGCTGGTGCGCGTACTCGGTCTGGGCTTTGATATCACTGATACGTGCGGAATGGAGCGTCGCCCGCCCGCTGCCGATCACTTCCGGCGCACCGGCCATATAGACCTCGCTGACCTCGTCGAGGCCTTCTGCCTCCTTCACCTCGATGATCTCCTGCAGCGCTTCGATATGCCCGGGGTGGGGCACATGGAATTTCATTTGAGTATCGTCAACGCCTCCTGCGTAAGTCGCTCGCAGTAGCCACACTCGTTACAGATCTTCTTACAGGACTTCCAGTGACTGATGCTATCGTTGAGCTTCTTATTGTCGAGATACAGCAGGTAGCGCAGCATTTGGGGACAGTCGAGAAGATCGAGCACGTTGCCGTCGAACGAGCGATGGGCGTAGTACCGCATACAGTCAATGATCCAGTTCACCGTCTTCGTCCGTCCGGATAGCTTGAAGTCCGTAATGCCGATTGCTTCGTATACCGCGAGATCTTCGGGCCGAATCCATGCGGACTTCACGATCTGCACGGGGTCACGCAGCCGGAGCGCGATGCATTTATCGAAATAGTAATCGGGCGCCCAGAGCGGTGTCCGCGGTTGATTGAGACTCGAGAGATGCGAAGCGAGATTGTAATGCGAATATCTGAACGGACATCGGTAGATGCAGCCCTCGTTCACGATCAACCGCACACTACAGTTCACCGCATTCACGATCCCTTCCAGGAGGTCGAAGTGACGGTTGATGTTCGTATCAACGGTGATCATATCAGCCCCGAGCTCGTCGAAGAACCGGGCACGCTGTGGCGATTCGACGTACGCCAAGCAGGATACAACGGTCTGCATGGGGTAGTCACGGAGCATATCCACGAGATAGGGCTCCGCAACCGTCACCGCATCAACGTTCGCTTTGTTCAGCTCCCTGAAGTACCAGGAGAACATCTTAAAGCCCTCGAACGAAAGATGGTGCCCGCCCGTGCAGGTGGCGTTCATCGTGAGGTTCATCTTGATCCCATGCTCGTGCGCGTAATCGGTCTGCTCGCGAATCTCATCGAGCAGAGGGGCATGGAGCACTCCGCGACCGCTCCCCATCACATCCGGCGAGCCGCCCATAAAGACCTCGTCCACCTCTTCCAGGCCCTCCGCCTCTTTCACCGCGATAATCTCCTGCAACGCGGCGAAATGCCCGGGATGCGGGATTTTTAAGCTCACCATCGCGCTGATTACCAGTAAGCACGCGCTCGTTAATAAGTGTTTGACCTTCGTCTCGCTCCGCTGACGAGCACACGAAAAGCAAGAATACGAAAAAAAGAAAAAAGTGGGGAAAAAATAAATACCCCAACTTTAGGCCGTCATCCTTAGTATGGGATGCGGTTCCTCTGCCTCGATGTCGTGCTCTGCCTTCGCCGCCTCTGCAATGATCATGTCCGCCATACCGACCAGTGGGAACACTTTCGGGGCATTCTCGATAGGCCCATAGAGCACGAAATCGTGCCCTGCCATGATGGGCATGAGACTTGAGGCAATATCGCAGATCTTGAAGACCTCCTGGCCCAGACCTTCCCAGCCCTGGGGGCCTTTGGTCGCGTGCGCCTTCCGGAATTCCTTCAGCCAGGTCCACGCAGATGGTGCGTTGTGGATACCCAGGCCGACCGGAAGCCCGTACTTCGATTTGACGGCAAAGCCTGCGGCGACCGACATGCCGGCACCTGAGCCAATGGGAAGTGTTGCCGCGTCAATCAGCGGCTTCGTGATGCCCAGATCTCTTGAAAAAGCGACTAAGCCTTTCTCAAAAGTCCCAGGATTCTCCAGCAGATCGATCTTCCCTGCGACCGTCGAATCCTTCGGGTTGAACGCGAGCACGATCGATGCAGATACCGGTGAGTTCTTGATCGCTGCAATCTCTTCCTCCGTGCAGGAGATGTTGATCGAATTGTAGATCGCCTTCTCCGTCAGGCCGACTTCGTCCGCGTACTTGAGTCCGAACGTCTTCACCTCAGCGACCGTAGAGTCGATCAGGAAGGGCACGTCACTGACTCCGGTACAGAATTCGATCTCCTTCTCCATCGCCTCGCCTGATTCCGAGAAGATCTGCATCACGCACGGATTGCCGGTTAAATCCGAGAACTCCTCCTGCTTCTTCAAGACGTCTTCCGCCGCTTTCTTGTCAAAGATGCCCTTATCCGGATCTTCAACCAGATAGTGCTTCGCATAGAAGATCGTGCCGCAGAGAACCGTTGCGTGTTGCCCTGGCTGGCCGCCTATCTTCATTCCCGCGATGTCAAATACCTTCTGGTCCTTATCAAATAGATACATCCTTTCTTCTTCCTCCTTTTTGTGCTATAGCATGAACAACACATACGCGACTATTCCGATTAGTGCGCCGTACAATAGGCCCATAATCAAACCTAGCTTCTCTCCCTGTCGCTGCCACAGCTCGCCAGCGACGAATTCCACGCGATCGTCCATGTTGTTGATGCGGGCCATCAGCTTGGGGTACTCTGGAGAGGCTATGCTTACCGGAACAGACAATTCCTTCAGCTCCTCCTCGAGCTCAGCTAACAGTTCTGCTTCGAGCTCCTTTTCCCGTTCCTTCTCTTCACTCATTTTTCTTCTCCTCTTTTACATCAGCAACTTCAGCCCGACTGAGAGAAAACTCAGGAATAGCCCGATGGCAAAGCCCTTGACGAAGCCGACCCAGAGTCCCGCTGCGAATCGATTATCACGACCAATCATGGTGATGAAATGCTTGAGCAGCTCGATTCGTGCCGTGATCAACGCAGTCTCAGGTGTATTTTGGATTACTTTCGCCATTTAGATCACCCCCAGGATGAGCGGCATCAGAAAGATGAACGCACTGATCAGCCCTGCGATGAGCCCGAGGAACGCGTTTCTGGAGAGCCCTGAGGTCAACTTTTGATCACGCGCGATCAACTGTGCCTTGTAGGTACATGCCTGCGCGGCCCGGTTGACGGTATCCATCGATGGCGAGGCAGGTCTGGCCAGCGGCATCGCTAATGCAGCACCCACGACCGCTTCCTCGCCGCCCAGCTTTACGATCAGCGGATCCTCCGGAAAGGCGCCGGGATCTTTTGCCTGTAGCTCCTTTACCTTCGCATTCAGCTTGCCGTAGTCCTCCTCACCCATCATATCAATGACTTCCACGATCTGCTCTCTGAATCGCTCGATCGCCTTTGTCGGCAGGTTCTCGATGAACGGAATGGCGCCTTTGGTCCCAATGACCTTATGCGTTGCAGGATCGATCCCGTTCTTGTACAGCGCCATGTGCGTTTCGCCGCTCAGGTGCCCGGGAACTTCCGCCCCGGCACAAATGATGAATCGGATGTTCGGATTTGAGACGATATTCGCCATGATCTTCTCCAACCCGATGTTCTCCGTCTTATCCGGTCCCTGGATGGCGACTCCTTTCAAGTGCTCGATATGGAAATACGACCCGTTTGAGGAGATGGCAACGCAACTCATCGGATCACCAACCTCGTAGTCACCGGTGATAAAGGGCCATCCATCCGGAACTTCTTTCTTCTCTGCCATGTTATACGCCTCCTAATGCTAAGAAGATCAGGGCGATGGCAAGGATACCAAAGGTCACGCCGAGCATGAAGAAGGTCGTGAACCCCGCCTTTGACATCATGCCCTCCCTGTTCGGCTGTGCGATCTTGAAACTGCTGGTAGGATCAAGGGTGTTCAAGAGCTCATCCACGGCATCCTCGATGACATCAAGCTGCTCCTCGAGCGGCGACATGCTCACCTTGTAGAACCCTGCTCGGGCCTCGCCGACCCGCATCAAGTCTGGATCCAGTACAACCCCACATTCATCACAAATGGTTATCATGTGTCTTCTTGTTCCTCCTTTAATCCAGCGTCGTGATCATTCCCGTGCCCACCGTCGCATAGCACTCGTTCATACAGGCTCTGATGAACTTCACGTAGAAGTACGCCCATACGATCAGCCCGAAGATGATGAGAGAGATACCGTCCCACGCGCCCAGGCCTCGCCCGAGCACGAACATCGCTGCTCCCAGGATAATGCAGATCAAACCCGAAATCTCTATGGAGACCATCCGTGTGCGCTCGCGTTGCTCGTCAGGTCCGAGACAGGCGTTGTACGGATGGAACATCCCCATCGCGGTAAAGATGAAGATGAATGCCGCGACGCCGGTCTCGAATACCCAGGTCACCACCTCGCCGAACTCCAGGGTACCGGTGATGATGGAGAATTGGAGTAAGACCGCCAGTGTGCCGGCTATGCCCAATTCGCCCATCGCTCGTATCAAATGCGGGATTTTCATCGCGATGTATTTCTCATCATTCCCGAAGTACCCGGAGACGAGGCCAATCACACCCATGACGATGGCCCCGATCAGGGCCGCGGGATAGATCCCTAATCGCGGGATCGCACCGTACTCGATGACCGCCAGGCCCATCAACGCCCCGATGAACCCATATCCCGTCCCCAGGACGCCGATAGAGGGCACGCCGGTGCCTAATCCGTACTTCGAGGTCTTCCGGACCGAGTCATTGCCCCAGAGTATCGCACAGACCAGCCCGATTCCCTTGATCACCGCGGGCAGTCCCGTGAAGATCACGACGATCGCGGCAATGACACCTAAGATGATCGCCATCTCTGTCTCTTCGAAGGGGTATTTGAAGGACAACCTTTTCTTCGGTGCTACTGCTTCTTCCTCTTCTTCCTCTACTGCTGCTGGTGTTACTGTCATATTATTATAGTCCTCCCAAACCTATCGTCGCAAGCACGACCACGATACCGGCGAGTAACGAGACGGCTAACGACGCGATGAGCGCTTTGGGCAGTCGCTTGAACTTCGGATCGTGGAATCCCTCGATCGTCCCGCGGATGTTGTAAGCTGCGAGAATCGCATTGGCCACGAAGATGGAGAGTGCAGCAATTGCCGCCGTGCCCGGTGTGAATTTGGAGTAGTTCAGCAGGGTCCAGTACATGAGTGCACCACCGAACCCACCGAAGAACCCACCCATAGTGCCCGAGACGAAGACCACGTTCGGTACGCCGTGCCCATCGGTCTGTGGGGTTTTATACTCCTTCTGCGACTCCTTGGTCACAGGATCCACATCCACACGACCGGAGATCGGGAGCACGCCACAGCCAAACGCATACAGGATATTCGCCATGAACATCACCACGCAGATCATGATCGTCGCACCGACCGCGCCTGATAGCGCGACCAGCCAGAGGCTATCGGTGAACGTCGCCACGTTTGCCGCGGTGAATAACCCGGTCAACGCCGCGCCGAGCATGATCTGAACGGTTCCCGTCGCAATCCCTGTTGCAGTGCCCATGGCCGCGGGGGCACCGCCCACTGGTAAGAGGTGTGCACCTAAACTCGCCAGTAACCCACCAATCACCACATATACCACGATAAATATCGCTATTATTGGGTCCATCTTCTTATCACACTCCTACGAAAGGTCCACATTTCGCTCGTACCCACCTAACGAAGATCACGTTGCCCACGACGAACGCCGCCACTATCAGAAGTCCAACGACGATGCCGCCGATCGCTGCCATATCGCCGCCCATGGTCAGGTTCGGTAAGAAGCCGCCGAGCATCATTCCCACCAGCGTCCGCCAGTTCTCGAAGAGAATGATGAGCCCGAAGGTCATCCCCGTACAGGGGCCACCGAACTTCGCGCAGAAGCTTGCAATGTCCTTCTGTGTCCGTATCCCGCATTCCGCGTATCGTGTGATCTTACCGTGGTACACCACACGTTTACCCTCACCGAACGGTCTGTCCTGGAACTCGCGCTCCGTTCCGTAATGCACATCACCGGTTGAGGATCCGATTGAGCCGACCGTAATGCCCCAGATGAAGCCCAGCAAGGGTAAGGCAAACGGATGGTTCAGCGCCGGATTCCCTGAGAGTGTCCCCACGTTGCTCTGAATGTATGCAATACTGGTAATACAGAACGTCGTCATAAACCCGTGCGTGGCAATAGGTAGCAGGTGGCCATAGAACACATCGAGATAAATAGGCTGTGAGAATCGCTTCTGCGCCGCTGTCCTGCCGCAGTGCGCGGTCGTCGCGAAGATCATGTGGATAAGCGCGGCTCCTGCGACACCCAGAGGGATCGCAACGACCGCGGCCTTCCACGGAGCATCAGGAACCAGGGGTTCAAGCTTCAGCAAGAACATCCAGGCGATGGTCCCTGCGACCGCGCAATACATAGCATTCGATAGCGGCTCACCGGAAATCGCTTTGTTAAAGAATCGATGTACCTGACCGACCTGTGCTGCCAGTTGCACCTGCGAGTTTGGATTGCTCTGAGATCCAATATCTGACTCGATGTCCTCGAACGTGCACGCAATGAACGCCAGGAACGCTATCACTAACATCCATGCAAAAAGCAACACTACTTGTAGCATGAATGAGAGATTGCGGGAGTCCTCTTAAAAAGGTTTCTCTTTTTCGCTACGCCACGGTGAGCAAAGATGGAGGTAGAGACGAAGTACCTTTCGGTTTGGATGACGGGTGTTACCCAAACGGGTTTGCTATGGCCCGCACCGCACGCTCGCGCTCACGAATGGACATACAAAGCAAGCGAGCTCACGCCACGCCGCAACGCAGATAGTCACTCGCGGCGCGCGTGCGCACCGAGCAAAAACGAAAGGTTTATTTCGCAGCCGCGGTGTCTTATATGTTTTACTTACGTACACAGGGGTAGGGGATGACCAGTCAAGGATGGGCCTTTTTAAGAAGAAGCACAAGCCAAAAGTGCTGAAATCCGAAAAGATCAGTTATTCTGATTTGTATTTCACTTTACGGCTGTCTCGTGGGGAGATGTCCATCAAACCGCTCTTCATTGTGGCCAGTGTCGAACTGGGAAACAGCACGACGAAAGCGATCCTCACGGCCACGGACCTGGAATGTGGACGGACGTATATTCTTGCGAAAGCGGTGCGGATGACGCGGGAGGCGCTATCGAAGCGTGAGGTTTTCTGCCATACCATCAGCCTGGTGGACCTCTCTGAGGACTCGATAGCGAACCTGGTGAAGGAGACCCTGCTGGAATGCACGCACTCCGCAGGGCTCAGCATCGAGGATGTGCAGTTCGTGGTGCGATCCACCGGCGTGACGGCCTGTTTCGAGACGATCAATGAGGTAGCAGGCGTGATAAAGGCTCTGGCAAGGGGCTGTCTGCTCGCGGGTGTGCCACCCCGGAAGATGGTCTCGCCCATGGGTATAGAGAATATCGTCCCTGAATTGCGGCCCTTCTCGCGCCTCGATCGCACCTACTTTGACGGCGCGGTGACCGGGAACATTCCACCTGGCGGTGAGTCGATTGTGGGTAACGAGATGGAAGGCGAGCTCGTGACGGCGGGACTAAAGGAAGCGGCAAAATGGTTGGCGGTGGATTACCGCAACCCGGTGCTCTCACTGGATTTCGGCACGACCCTCGCCGGTCGCATCACCGATGCAAACACGCCCTACGCGCGCGTGATCGGGAGTTATTGTGGTCTGGCGGGCGCCATTCCGGACGCCCTGGTCTCGAAGGTGATCGCTGTGGACTTCCCTTCGGTGCTCGATCTGGCGCTGAAAAGCGTGCCGGGGAAGCGGCTGAAAAAAAGTGAGAAGCAGCGTTATGTGGAGGAGATCCGCGAACAGCTCTGGATCGGTCGAGTGGCAAGCGGAGCTACCAGAGTTGGCGGCGTTCCCGTGAACGTGGATGCGGCAGAGCGGAATAATGTCGTGCTCATCGGGGCCGACGCCGGGAAGAACCTCTCGAATCTACCAGCAATCGCGGATATTGGGGCTCGGCTCGTGACTGATGTTGGCGTACAAGCCCTGCTTCCGGTGATCGATGAGCTGGCCGCATGCGTCACCATGGATCTGGTGCGGATCGCGAAGGAGGAGGATTTGATCCTTAAGCATACTAAGATCGGGATCACCGGACGCGCAGGCATCACGGGCAGGAAGCCTGATCTCGTCGTGAAGCAGTTAAGCGATCTGTTTGGGCGCAGCATGGACTCGGAGGTCATCTTTGCCGACGATGCGCTGGCTCGCGGTGCTGCGGTCCTCGGCCGCTGCATGCATCAGTTCGGCACCATGAAGAATCCGATCGGGGGGGTTCAAGGTCATGGCTGCCTCTTCGGCCAGCGGGTGAAATTGCAGAGAAAGTAACTATCTATATATAAATGAGTCCTGCGAACATTAGGTTATTGTAGCACGGAGCATGAGGTCATGGAGATAAAGGTGGAAGGTGGTGATGAATTTGCTAACGTCTCATATGAGAAGATCAGCAGGGATACGTTCCGGGATTTGGGTATCGGATCGAGCATCGATAACGCTTATCTGTATTTAAATCCTGAAGAGCACGTGTTCATCATATCGATCACGATCGGACGGGTGGCAAGCCCGGTAAGAGTGGGCGATGTCGCCAGTATCGAGAAGAATACGCTCCGGATCGGCGATGAGAAATACGCGCCTAAGCTGCTCTCCTTGTTGTGGGACAGGTTCGGAAAGCGCGCACAGCAGTTGAGCAGACTGGTGATCGAGCTGGACGTGGAAGAGAAGGAGCTAACTGCGTTAACGGAGCTGGTGATCTACGATCCGCGCGAGGATCTCATCGCGCGCATACTGGATGCCATCGATAGAATCCTGCCTGAAGGTGCCCGGGTTCGGTACCCCATACCCGCAGATCATGCCGTTGCGATCATTGCCTCGGAGGACGCGATCAGCGAGGAGTGGAAGCAGCGAGCGATGGAGCTTGTGGGGCCAAAGGTGAGCTAATGAATGTACAAGATCATGATGTTTGAGGGTGGCGTGTATAAATTCAACGAACTCAAAGAGCTCGTCGAGGATATCGGCGGGTTCATACTTCAGGAATCGGTCATGCAGACCGAGACCATGCTGCACATGGCCTTCCCTGAGTATGAAGAGCGAACCATCAGGAACAAGATCAAGGATCTAGGCGGTAAATTCAAGGAGCTGCCGCTGGCCGGAACTGAGATCATGGTCGTTTCGCCCTCGCTCGGCAAGCATCACGCGGTAAATCCGATGTGCGATGTCGCGGAATATCTGAGGCGGCAGGGCGCGATCACGATCGTCATGGGCCTGGCGCGGGGGGTAGGGAAGCGTATCGCGCAGATCACGGTGGAAGAGAAGAAGATCATTGAAGAATCTGATGGCGCCGTCTTTGTCTTCGGCAACTTTAAGGAATGTATCAGCGTGAAGGCTAAGCTCTGTGAGCAAGTAAACGTGCCCTACCTTATTGTGGGGGGGCCGCCAGATCTCGAGTTGCCACACTACTCGGGCGGTGTAGGCCGACGTACTGATCGGCTGCGAAGAGCAGAAGATATCGAATGCCTCGAGCGCATGACGACCGAACTCGATAAGAGACTCAATGAGAAGCGACAAGAGGTAGAAGAGGATCCATTGGCAGCTAATCCGCTCTTTGTGAAGGAGATGATCGAGATGATGGTGCCATCCAAAGCCGGGGAGGAACTGCCTATCACTGTCCAGCTGGACGGTTTACGCGTCAGTATCGACGAAGAAGAGCTCGGGAACATAAAAACCGTTGAGATAGGAACACGAAAGCTCTCTGAAATCGCGGAGATCAGGAAATCGCTTTTTAAGGGCTATCTGGTGAAGATACGACCGGAGTCAGAGGTAGGGTGTATTTTCTAACCAGGGAGACCCCTGCCTTTCCACTGGAGTGGCTGCTTGTTGTACCTCTCAGGGGATAGTCTCGAGATACTGCTCAAAATCCTCGTATATGATGTTCCCCACGACAATAACGTCTGCATACCGCGACATCTCCTGAGTGGTCTCATGAGAGCTGATGCCTCCGCCATAGAAGAGTGTTGCATGGGTTAAGACCTCGCCCACAGCCTTCACCACTGCTGGATCGCCGTATTTTCCGCTGTACTCCACGTAGACGATGGGAATCCCGAGATAGTTCTCTGCGTACTGCGCGTAGGCAACCACCTCTTGAGGAGTGAGTATCGTCGTGGCCCTGGTGAGCTGCGCGACCGCTGAGTCAGGATTGAGCACAATGTATGCCTCAGCATAGACCTTCTCCCAGTTCACGGCATAATTCTGGATCCAGTCTTTGTGCTTCCCGACGATCCATTGTAAATCGCCGGTATTCAGCACCAGCGGTACGAAAATGAAATCAACATCGTCGTCAAGAACGGCCTCCGGGGTTGCAGGTTCCAGAATCTTCGGGATGTCAAATGCTCTGAGCTTCTCGATTAACCGAGCGACCTTCTTGTCGGTGATGTTCTGCGTGCCCGAGATCATAAGAGCATCTGTTCCGCTGTCCACGATCCGGCTCAACTGCGCGTCTGAGATATGCTTGTCAGGATCGAGCTTTGTAACGTGCTTCCACGTAGACCATGGCGGGATTTTTGCAGGACTCATCTCTCGTTCACACTCACACTGTAACGGTCGTTGGGTTATAAATCACGCTGCTTCCTCTTGAGATCGAAGACCCGCGGATAGTGTCGATAATACAATACAATACAAACATTATACTCAATAGCAGTCCAGGAGGGCTGCGCTTGTTAGGCCTGGGATAGTGATAGAGACGCTCTTTATTACCGCATTTTTAGGAGCAGGACGTTTATCTTATCACCATGGTACCCCAGCACTCCACCTTCGGTATAGCTTCTCTTCACGCCTCTATGCCCTTTCCGGGGAGGATGCAGCCTGAATATGGGTTTTATGCCCTGAGCTGCCAGCTCCTTCATCGTTATTTGGCCGCTCCTCAAGGCCTGCGCAAGCTCAGTGAATGACGATACGGACGTCTTATCACGAATAATCTCTTCTGATAGCCTTTTACCGCCTGTTACACGGCCGCGATTGCGCAGCAGGGTCTCAAGCATCTCTTCTGAGATCTCGCCCCAGGCCACATAATCCTTCACCTTTCGGATCATCCCGCGTGAATACTCGTTCTCTTCAGCTACCACACAGTGATTGACCCTGTGCAACCGGAGGAGCTCGAGCGTATACTTAATCTCAGGGCGGACATTCACATCTCCACGTATTCGAATAATTGCGAACATTGCTCTTTATCTATCACTCCACAGTCTTCATGAGCGAGGTCTTGCGTAGCGCGTCGTAGGTGGCGTAGGCTTGATTGAAGGTCGTCCTTGTCTGCCCTTTCGTTTGCCCCCAAACGTCCTTAACACCTGCGAATTCGAGGACGCGCTTAGGGACGTCCCCGGTGGCCAGGCCTATGCCTTTTGGTGCAGGTTTCAGGGTAATCACGACGCTGCCCGCTTTCCCATCGATTTTAAAAGGAATCGAATGAGTCTCACCGCAGTTACACTCCCACGAGCCGCACCCACGTGTGATATGCGTAATCCCGAGCTTCGCGGCTCTCACCGCTTTTACTATTCCGTTTCGCACTAATGCGTCCTTTCCTAACCCGATCCCCATATACCCATCGCGATCTCCTACGATGGCACATACCCGGAATTTGACACGGCGACCGGAATCGGTCATCCGCTGCACCAGATTGATATCCAGAACCTCCTCACTCAGATCGGGCAGCAGTGTGTCTACAATCTGGTATTCTTTTACCGGATATTTTGATAAGAGCGCCGCTTCAATCGTGGTGATCTCGCCACTCTGGACGAGCATGCCCAGCCGTGTGGCAGGCTTCCACTCTTTTACTGCGCCCTCTTTATCATCATTGAATCGCTGTCTCGGTCTTCTCCCACTCATTCTGTATTTTTGTCCCCCTCGCTCTCACTAATAGCTTCTTTAACAGCTCTGACCTGCTCGATATATGATGCATCATCAGTGAATGCACCTATTTGCTGGCCTGAAACCCGCTCTTCAGACGGGAACACGACAGGGTCATGAGGGATATTCATCCCACTATCAATGGCTCCTTTCAATGCTGCGTAAACGTTGGATCCATGTATCGGTGTCTGGCGGCCTATATCGAGAATCCCGTGCTCGTAGCCCGTCTCGCGCGCACGTTTCCCAAACACGAGCCCGGTCAAGTAGGCGGCGGAGCAATTTGATAAGCTACCTTTATAACCTAACCTCACCAATTCCGAGGAATTCACGGTGATGAGCGTATTATCCCCGACTGGCTCGGTCGAGATAAGTTGCATTCGTATGTATCGATTACTCTTCCGCACGACGACACGAGGAATCCGGCTCAAGAGCAACCGAAGCCGGCGTCGATAATCGGTCTTCCCTTCCCGTCTGCGGCGGAAGGGCACGCGGTAGGTTGGACTCCCTGCTTTCACCATCTGTTATTTTATGCCTCCTCCCGGGCGAGCAGCTCATGGGCGGCTATATAATCGTTCAGGTGTGCAACGTTCCTGAAGTCTCCACCATTCGCCTTGTTATAGAGCATACGATACGCGGTTTTATCAATAGACTCATCAGCACGCAACTCCTTCAAGCGGCGCCTCAGCGCGCGGATCTTGGACATCCAATGCTCCTTCTTGTTTGTCCGTGCCCCCCGAGCACCCTTTCTGCTGCCATGACCTTTGCGCCGCCCCATAGACTTCTGCCGCGCTATTACCCGAGTCCTTCCTCTGCTAATACCTTGCTTCTGGATCTTCTGGATGACGCCATCTTCGATCAGGCCTCGGATATCGTCGCGTGTTATAGCCTCCGCTACGTCCCCCCCTGCTTCCGGGTCGATCCAGACACGGCCCAGCCCTACATGGAGGACCGTCGCTGCGATTCTCCGCTGCTTCGTGAGATTGACCATCAGTCTTATCCTATCACGCTTTTCAGACCTTTGCTACACCCGTCATGCCGTCGCGGGTGCCAAGAGGTTATCAAGACCCTTCTTTACTATTCCTACTTTACCTATATCTTTTTTTAATCCTGAGAGGGCAGACTCTAGGGACTGAAACCCCGTGATGTGCCACCGTTCGAGGAGCTCGATATCGAGCTCAGAGACCACTGCAAGGTCTATCTTCTCCATCACCTTACGAATATAAAACGCTTTGTGGCCCCCCAGCACAAATAGTGTTTGGATAGCTTTCTCAGCGGCGGCATAAGTAGGGTAGGTATCCATCCACCGGGCGAAGAGCTGATCGCCGACGCCTTCGGGGCATTCAGCGACGAGCAGCAGAGTTCCGCCGGGGGTGACGGCTCGGTAGCAGTTCTCAATCGCTTTGGCAGCTTGATAGAGATTTCTATCCTTTGGTGATCCGCCGGCGCTGACAATAAGCAGATCGTAGAGCGCGTCTGAGGTGCGGCAGAAGAGCGCGCGAGCATAAGCAACACCCTGCAGGAACGCTCGATCAAAGGAGCCTGCGTAGGCCTGATCAACATGATCAGGAGCTGAGCAGATCACGTTAAGGATGAAATCGGGAGGTGCAAGGTGCGCTGCTTCCATCATATCGAGATGGACAGGGTTTCCTTCGAGGTTCGCCGTCCTGGCTTGCTCGTGGACAAGCAGTGCATGGTTCGCCTGGATGGTCTCTCGCGCAGCAATCCCCGGGAGGATGCTCTTCCGCCCTCCCCCGAACCCCGCGTAATAATGCAGGGTAATATCACCCGTCAAAATCTTTATATCCGCGTTCATGTAGACGCTATTGAGCTTTACGGGTGTGCCCCGGCTGGTCGTTCCAACAGCGGTTAGATCAGGAGCATCACCGTCATGAATGCTGAACGGCAGAAGCCCGAAGTAGTTGCCCAGTATGCGGTGCATATCAGCATCAGAGGGTGGCTGATGAGTCCCGCAGGCGACCAAGACCGTTATACGGTCCCCAGCATCTTCCCCCAGCTCTTCTATTAACGCAGAGAGCATGAGTTCCGTAGGTGCAGCTCGGGTATGATCATCGACCACGATAACGATCGAGGGCGCAGCCTTTCTGGCGGCAAGCTCGTGGAGCGGTAGCGTCCCAAGCGGATTTCTAAGTGCCGCTCTGAGGCACTCTAATGGCGGGAGCTTTCTCTTGTTGGGGTCGTCTTGAGCCTCGATGTCCAGCACGTCAGCCTCGAGCTCGAACTCAAGCGTGCCGTGTCCGTACGGTAGCTGGATGTGTGGCATGGTATGGTATAGTTATTCTATGGTTTTTGGGCATTAAATCGTTTTAGACACGCGCGGAGGGCCCCGCCAGGCAATCTCCTCGGGAGACGTCGATGATCCCAAACAGCATGATCAGAGGAGAGCTCTTGGGTTACGAAAGCGTGTTCCAGTGGAAAAGTGGGGGTCTCCGGGTTGAGAGTTAGGCTGGGCGAGGGAAATAACTTCGTGTGAGGGGGCGGCAACCTAAATAAGCGGTCGAGGTTGCTTCTCTTCCGGGAGCACGGGTATTCGCATGGTATTAACCACGAGTGGTGAATCAACCTCCTTCGCGCGCTCGAGCAGTACTTCTTTGCCCCTGGTGGTGAGTGCGAAGATCGGTATTGCGGTACCAGCCTGTAGCAGAGCTTTACGTGGCGCGAGCTCGCGAATATGCGCCGAGGCGCACGCGGTGATCAGATCTACGGTCTCGCAGAGGGCTTCTGTGGCGTCGCGAGCGATACCCGTGAGATGCACGCCGAAGAGCAGGGCTGAGGAGCTGAGGGCACGGCAGCGCTGCGCGGTCGCCAGATCCGCAACGGTGACACCCACGCTTGTATGGCCGGAGTCAAGCGCGTTTTGCAACCCGGCGACCTGATCTATTCGGGGCAGATCGAGTACCACGCCGCCATGCGCCTCGATCTTTTGGATAATGCCTTTTACCGGACAGGTCTCGATCACCCCGCTCAGGCGCGCACCGATGCCCTGGACCAGCGAGGGATTCGAGGTGATCACCGTCCCGGCCCCTTCGCAGACGGTAACGGTGCTATCGAGCAGGTGACGGCGGAGAGCGGTCATGAAGGTTTCGGAGGCGCCGAACCCAACAAACGTATCCAGCTCCACGATGCGGTCTTTGGTGCAGAGTCCGAAGTCCCGGATCCTGAAGGCAATATTTTCTCTTATACGCTCCTCTGTGAGCTCAGGAATACCACGCATCTTCTCCCACAACCGGCAATACCGGATCAGGGGCTCGCTGACCTCGACCACCTCGCCGTCTTCAACGACGATGCGAGCTCGACCCAGAGCTTCAAAGACGTGACGTTCCTTTGTCATCGTTTTGTGTACGTAACTCTAACTCAGGCAGAAAAGTTAAAGGTAGAGTGGGCGCTTGAGTTACTTACCGCAGAGCTTTGATCTTTAAATCACCACGGTGCGCCATGAGGTTGGACTTAACGGGGGAGGCAAGGGATGCGATCGAGCGAGCAGGTGAGGTGCAGTATTCAGCTATTAATAGGGCTAATGGCATCTCGCCTGA
Organism: uncultured Halobacteria archaeon; assembly: GCA_964522635.1. Taxonomy (GTDB): domain Archaea; phylum Halobacteriota; class Syntropharchaeia; order Alkanophagales; family Methanospirareceae; genus JACGMN01. The sequence continues at coordinate 42,918 of CAZFWT010000004.1, forward strand.
TGCGTTCTTCTCGCTTCTGGAAGAGCTCCTCCAGTTCATCCTGACCTTTGAGGAAGCGATAGGGATGCAGGGTGCGCGCAGCCGCGTGGGTGAGCGACTTCACGAGGCGATCAGCTCGACCAGGACAACGGTGGAGCAGCATCTCGCAAATCAGTACTTCTCACTGTACCTGATCCCCACGGACACAGCCTACATCTTGATGGAGAACTACGAGCTGGAGCGGCTGCGCTTGCGGCTCACGAGCAGCTATCGGGGGTACGATTTCACGGTGTTGCGATTCTTGCTGACCCGTGTGGTTCATGAAGACACGCATGCGCATCTCCACAGGACGGATTATGCGCGGTTGTTCGCGGAGCTGGTGGATCACACGCAGGCCAGGCTGGAGGATGCTCAGCTCCCCGCGCGGGTGACACTGCGAGAGGCCCCGGAGGACTTGACGGCGCCGATGTTTCTGAAGGAGCGTGAGGAGGTGGCGGCGCGAAACATGCAACGCTTTGCCTTGAACGCGTACTTAAAGGAGTTTTACGAGCGCAATCCCGCGCGGTATGGCTTGCTGGGCGTGCCGCTGTTTCTGCCGCCGCATCCCGTGGTCGTCGAGGAGATAAAGCGGGCAACGCATGGTAAGGTAGCGTTTAGGAGCGGATTCGTGAGCAGTTATCGTAAGGTCCTGGCTGAGTATGTAGGGGCTATAGCGTCGAGTAAGGACGGCATCTACGAAAGCGCGCGGAGGTACCTGCAATCGCGTACCGAAGCGCTGAGAGCCCAGGCGCAGCAGTGTGTGGAGGGCGATTACAGCGGTGTGAAGGCTCAGGAGTGTGAGCTCGTCTGGCGGCCGGGGCGCGGCATGAAGGTATAGGAGCACGGAAATGGACGTCAGGAACATGCTCAACGAGCGAGGGATACGACCTGAGCGACGTCTCGGCCAGTACTTCCTGGCGGACGAGGGTGTTGCAACGCGAATGGTCACGTATGCCGCAGTGACGCGTAACGATATCGTTTTAGAGATCGGAGCAGGCGCGGGGAGTCTTACCGAGCACCTGAACCGGGCGGCGAAGAGGGTGTATGCGGTGGAGAAGGATCAGGCACTGGTGGCGCTACTCAGGGTGCGGTTTGAGACGGAAGCGAGTGTAACGGAGATACTGGAAGGTGACGTGCTGGAGCTCCCATTACCGGTGTTCGACAAAGTGGTCTCCAGCATACCCTTCATGATCTCAGCGCGGCTCACGTACAAGCTCCTGTGCCGTGAGGCCGGTTTTGGGCTCGCTGTGCTGCTGGTGCAGCGGGAGTTTGCGGAGAAGTTGGTGGCGGCACCTCGGGCGAACGCATACGGCCGTCTCTCGGTACTGGCACAGGCGCTTACGGATGTGGCGATTTTGGAGACGGTACCACGTGGAGCGTTCTATCCGCCAGCACCGGTGATCGGGGCGGTGGTGCGGCTGCAGGAGAGCGAGGCGAAGAGGGATCGTATAGGAGATAAGGCGCAGTTCTTCGAGTTCGTGACGGCGGCATTTGCGCAGCGGCGGAAGAAGTTGAAGGCAATTTTTACGGGCAGGTTGGGGGAAGAGCGCGCGACGTGGGGGGAATTACAGCAGCGGCCGGAGGAGCTGACGCCGGAGGCGTTTGTACGACTGGCGCAGTGGCTCACGAGTGAGCATTAGACCCCAAGCATCATTCTGAGCGTGTTTCTGACCGCAGGTGCCAGGCCGATCATGAGGAGCGCGAGCAGCACGAGATACCTGAGCGCTCCTTCCTCCTCTTCAGTGAACTCTGTATCGAGCACGTAGAGAACGGGGAGGAGAATCCCGAGCTTGAGGAGATACATGCCCGCGGCGGTGCCCGTATATTCGACAATCAGCCCTTCGATCACGTGCTTGCCTGCGTACCCGAGCAGATCGATCCCGATGTAGGATGACGTGGCGTCGAGCAGATGTGCAGCAATAACGGCGAGATTCAGGCGATCGGAGAGGAATCGGATGTTATATTTCGAGGCGAGCGCATAGATCGCACCGGTGAGCGCGGTGGCGATGCCAATAACGGCGACGGGCACCCACGGCACCTCGATGCTCGCGAACCAGATCAGGAGCGCGAGATTAGCAAGGCACCAGAGCAGCCCGAAGAGCCCGAACACGTGCGTGTATTGTATGTTCACGACGCGGCGTGCTTGCGCGATCTGCACGGCGAGGATGAGTAGGAAGAGGCAGCAGCCGAAGAGGAGGAAGAAGATGAGGGGCGTGATGAGCAGGTAGCTCAGTGGCGGCCTCACGAATTCCGCGTCCTCGATAACACGCAGTGTCGCACCGACCACGATATAGGGCACGACAGCAGCAATGAACCGCCTGTCGATCTGGATTTTGAGCAGCTGCAGCAGTTTCAAGGTGAGGAAGAGGAAGGCGACGAGGACGAGCGCCCATGTGATGGTGTTCACGGGATTATAGCCGGTATCGTGGGTGATGGGTTGGATGTAGTAGGTGGTGATAAACTCGCGGAGTGCGTCGATCATCCTCTTCACGGATGTAAAATATTGAGTAGCGAGATGGAAAAGGTTAGGGAAAGGTTAAATACGAACTCGGCCAGAACCTAACAGTGAGGTGGCGATAAAAGGTGAAGGATAAAATACCCGTCAATATCCCCACGCTCCATGACCTCTTGCGGCTCACGGAAGAATCAAAAACAGTCAAGACCTTCAGCTTTTACGCGCCCGAGATTGCCGGGGGATGCCAGCCCGGGCAATTCGTGATGGTCTGGGTACCTGGCGTCGATGAGATACCGATCTCCATCGCGCTGGCTTCGAGGGACGGTACGCTCGAGCTGGCCATCGCGGATGTCGGGGACTGCTCGCACCGCCTGCATGAGTTGCACGAGGGCGATCTCGTGGGTCTGCGCGGGCCTTATGGTAACGGCTTCACCATCACGGGCGATCGGATCTGCATGGTCGCGGGCGGCTATGGCGCCGCGCCACTGCGGTTCTCGGCCGCAAAGGCACGAGCACAAGGCCGGGCAGTTACGGTTATTCAGGGCGCGCGATGCGCTACCGATCTCCTTTATGTCCGAAGTTTTGGCGATCTGGGCTGTGACGTGCGTGTGGCGACGGAAGATGGCTCGCAGGGCCGGTGTGGTATGTGCACGGACGTGCTGGAAGCGATCTTGCATGCGGGTGCGGCGTTCGACTTAGTGCTCATCTGCGGGCCAGAGCGGATGATGCAGCGTGTGTGTGAGCTGACGCAGAAGGCACAGATACCCACGCAACTGTCAGTGGAGCGGATCGTGAAGTGCAGCTGCGGCGCCTGCGGTGCGTGTGACCTTGGTGGCTATCTGGTGTGTAAAGACGGGCCGGTGTTCACGGCCGAGGTAATGGCGCAGACCGAGTTCGGGCGCTGGAAGCGTGCGAAGAGCGGCAAACGCGTCCCCCTCGTTCCGACGGTGGTAGCGGGATCCGAGCTTCTTTCATCACCTTTGCCTGATTTCAAACCCGTGGCGGAGCCGCTCCTGCAGACTATGGTATGTGGCATCGCCTTCTCCAACCCGTTGATGAACGCTGCGGGTTTCGGGTTCTCCGGTCGCTTATTATACCGGTACGCAGCAGCGGGTGCGGGCGCGGTGGTGACGAAATCGGTGGGCCTGGAAGAGCGCGAAGGCTACCCCAACCCCACGTTCCTCGAGCTGGAGCCGCGGAGCTACGTGAACGCGATGGGGCTGCCGAATCCGGGCATCCGGAACTACGGGATCGAGCTGGAGGAGGCGCGGCAGTCGAACGTCCCGATCATTTTGAGCATCTTCGGCAAGAGTGTGGAGGAGTGTCGCGAGGTGGCGAAGATCGCGCGCGAGCGCGGGTATCCGGTGGCGATGTACGAGTTCGACGCCTCGTGCCCGCACTCGGAGTTCGCGGCGGTCGAGAACAACCCGCCACTGCTGAGTGCGATTGTGAAGGCGATAAAGAAGCTGGTGCGGCCGAAACCGCTGGCCGTGAAGATCTCGCCCAATATCGGCGCGCCGGTCGGTTTGGCGCTGATCGCGGAGCAGGCGGGCGCAGACGCGATCACGGCGATCAACACGGTAATTGCTCGTCCGGTGGAGCAGAGGCGTGAGCTACCGTATTTAGGGAATCCACTGGGCTACGGCGGCAAATCGGGCAAGGATCTGACGGTGGGCGGGAAGCGGATCGTGTATGAGCTTTACCGGGAATTGAAGATACCGATCATTGCGGTGGGTGGGATCTTTAGCGCGCAGGACGTGCTCGATTATGCGTGGAACGGTGCCTCTCTGTTCCAGATCGGGAGCGCGTTGGTGGGCGAAGGGCGGGAGGTTTTCGGACGAGTTAAGCAGGATTTAACGGCATATCTCCGCGCCAACGGCTATCAAAACATCAGCGAATTGGTGGGTGATGCGCATCGAAGGTGAACAATGCCTGTGATGTGACTATACTGAAGCGGTAAAGCAAGGAAAGACGCTATGGGAAAAGAGATAACCGTTTGGTTCGACATCGAGGGGGACTACCTCGAGGGTAATTTCGAGCGCAGAAAGGGATATTTCAGGGAGACGGAGAACGATGCGGTGATGGAGAAAGTTGATGAGGAAGGGACCGTTATTGGGTTCTCAATCCTCCGGGTGAGTGCGTTAAAGGAACGGAAGCCGATTTCAGTGCCTCTGCGGTGAGTCCTAACATATAGCTTATCATTTAAAGAAGGCAGGCAAACCTCAATTTTAGGAGCCCTCTTAGCGTTCCACGAGTTCTTCCGCGAGTTCTTTACACTCCTGCTCGAACTCCTTCACTGTCGTTTTCGCGAATTTCGGCAGCTTTAGTGCGGTGAGCAACTCGGGGATGTGCTCGGCGATCAGTTTTGCATCTCGCACCCGATAAATGACCTTGCCGCCGCTCTTCAAGCCGATGATCGCATCCATTTCTTTTGGAGGAACATTTTCCCCCTTATTGCTGGCATCACCTTTTACCATTTTTTCGCTTTGCGCCTCATTGGTTAGTTGATATTCTATACTATACATTTTGGTCGAAGTAGTGCAAGAGGCGGTTTTACGCTTTTAAGCATATCCCGTCATCCAATATGCTCTAGCAGTACGTCGATTTCCGCAGTCGAAAAGCCCAGTTGACGCAGTACGAGCTTCATGTACTTCGGGGTCAGTTCGCTTTTCGCCATTACTACGGGCGCTCGATAGACCCGTCCGTCTTTTTCGCGTTCAAAGATTGCGTGGCTGGTTCCGCGTTGTCTGATGAATCGTGCGCCGCCATATGTAAGAAGCTTGATGAACTTCTTACTGGACATCGGCGGGAATCGTTTAGACACCGGCACTAACCTCAAAGGCGATAGTTTCCGAGTACGTCCAATCCTGCGCCGATCGCACCTGCTCGACACCCTCAAGGAGGAATTCGCGGAGAACGTCAGGAGTTACTGGTTGTATCTCGTGCTCGAGCTTCAGCTCTTTGATGTACGCGAGGTATTCTTCACAGGCATCTCGCAGCATCTTTCGTGCATCCTCAATGCTCTCACCCTGACTCGCGACATTGAGTTCGAGACATAATGCCACGTAATAGTTTCCAGCTTTTTTGAGTAAACCCGTCAGGTGCATGGGATCGCTTTAACCTCTGTAATAATATTAAGACACGAGGATAGTAATATAGTTTTGACTCCGGCGCGCCGCTTTTGGATATCTCACGCTGCTATCACTCAGCAAGGGACGTGCTCGACCATGCACGGAACGGCGCCGCTCTGTTCCAGATCGGGAGCGCGCTGGTGAGTGAAGGTTTTAAGGTTTTCGGACGAGTTAAGCAGGATTTAACGGCATATCTCCGCGCCAACGGCTATCAAAACATCAGCGAATTGGTGGGTGATGCGCATACATAGATAGCTAGGGCGGCCAAGGCTGCTAAGATATTTTCAGTTATACACGTGACGATAACGCTGTTCCGTTTCAACCTGGGGTTCAACATGAATGGTTGGCTCGACTTTCAGCTCCTTTCTAATAGCTTCTTCCACTGTAGTCACTAAGTCGTGCGCTTCTTTCAAATTCATTTCAGAGGGGAGTTTACAATGAAGCGTTAATTCGACATGGTCGCCGTATCGATGTACATGTACGTGATGAATGCAGGATGCAGACGGCGCAATGTTCTGTACCAGGTTTCGTATTTTCGCTTCAATTGTCGGATCGGGTTTTTCGCCAAATATCGAGCTCACGGCACCTTTAAAAATCCCATACGTCGCGTACAGGATGAGTGCTGATACTGCTATGCCCATAACGCCGTCAATCCACCACAGATGTGCACCGGCTAAGGCGCCAATGACAATCAAGCCCGAAGCGATGGCATCACTGCGGTGGTGCCAGCCATCTGCTATGAGCGCCTGCGAGTCGATTTTTTTACCCGCCCACAGTGAAAACTGCGCGAGGCTTTCCTTTACAATAACGGAGATGCCAAACACGATTATAGCCCGTAGGGTAAAATTAGCTGCCTGATAGATCAGCAATCTCATGATCGATTCCTTTAAAAACGTAAAGCCGACAACGGCGAGCAGTGTGCCAATAATGATTGCCCCGATTGATTCCGCCCGGCCATGGCCAAACGGATGGTGCTCATCTGCTGGTCGCGCCGCGATCCAGAAGCTCACCAGGATAATGAGTGAGGTGAACGTATCTGACATGGTATGCCATGCATCGGCGATCATAGCTACAGAACCGGATTTTATACCCGCCCAGTACTTAAGCCCGAAGAGGAGTACGTTAATGCCGATAGAAAGCAAACCTTCAGTATAGCCAAAACGCTGCGGTTTAAGGCGCATCGAGTTCTACCTATCCTTCATCGGTATATTCTTCCTCATTAAGTAGTAAGCGCCTCATTTACCTGCCCTTTTCTCTCCCAACACCGTTTTCGATCGAAAATGGTACAAATGGCGTGACCACCCATCAGATGAATTCGATGCGCAACTATTCCTTTTGCGCGACGTGGTAGATTACGGAACGGTGCGCAGCACTTCCAGGTCGGGAGCGCGCTGGTAAGCGAAGGGCTTGGGTTTTTTTAGAGGCGAAAAAAGATTTGAAGGAGTATTCGGTTAACGGATACAAGAATCTAGGTGGCATTGGTGGGGACAGCGCACAGTAAATCAGCGTAAATTAGGATTACGAACAATTCCCGGATTACCATCACAGGTACCTTCGGACAAATTGATTTAAATCCATAACATCGAAATCTACGAGCTTAGGGATGTCTTTAGCCTCGGTTAATAGAACATCGGCATACACCCTCGCGGTAGCCGCGATGATACAAGTGGGTAACTCCTTTATCTGCTCGTGCAACTCGCATACTACGGGCAAGGTATCAAGCGAAAAAATAGGTTTGAACTCGATTTTTGATGAAAGAATGCTCTTCATACCGGTATAAAACCGCTTTTTTGCTGTTTCATTACCCGCCATGTGCCTGCTCGCTTTGCCAAACAGCTCGAAGAGCGAAAGCTCGTTGAGAATGAATAGGTGGTTTGCTGAGAATAATTGCTCAAGCACCTCCCCGGGCACATCAATCTCAATGCCAACAGCGGGCAGTAAGTAGGTGGTATCCAGGAGCACTTTCATCGTTCCACGAGTTTCTCCGCGAGCTCTTTTCGCTCCTGCTCGAACTCCTTCACTGTCGTTTTCGCGAATTTCGGCAGTTTTAGTGCGGTGAGCAGGTCGGGAACCGGCTCGACGATTAGCTTGGAGTCATCAACCCGATAAATGACCTTGCCGCCGCTCTTCAAGCCGAGCATCTTCCGAATCTCTTTAGGTGGGAAGAGCTCCCCCTTCTTGCCCACGATGCCCTCAGCGATCATAGCAGCATCACCATGTAACTAATAAAGTATCGAGTATTAATATTTTTACCGGATTTAGGCCGCCTTGCCAGAATATTTGAGCACCGTCCG
>CAZFWT010000005.1:0-2850 GCA_964522635.1 uncultured Halobacteria archaeon
TCCACTTCGACTGATACGTGCGGATTACGCTGAAAATGCCGAATCTTGTAGCCGTATTTCGTAGAGAGGAAATACATATAGCGGCCGTCGAAGACGTAGAGGAAGGGCGCGATATACGGGTACTGCTCACCGAAGAAGGCGATACGGCTGACATAGCTCTCTGCAATGAGCCGATCATACTCCTCCTTTTCCATGCGCGGTATCTTAACGAGCTTCATAGACAGACAGAGACTCACCGAGAGTAAGGTTCGATACCAGGACTTATATATTTTCCGCTTTCTTTGTTCGTTCCGAACCTCCGGTAAGGTATGTGCGCAGGAAGTGCCCATGGTGCACAACCGAAAGTTTTATATACCCTTTTCTTCCTATGTACTCCTACGGTGGTGTTGCCGCCCGCAGCCGGGTGAAGAAGAAGCGATGGAAGAAGGCGGGGCCTGGGAGAAAGATACCTAAAGCTCAAGATAACCTAGACCGGGGCTTTCTGCTCAAGAACGTAGACCAGGGCTTTTTTATCCTCCCAACAGGCTCGTCCAGCCGTAACCGATTCGATTCTTCTCGCCAGCGCAATCTGCGATCGCTCTCGTGACCACCAGCGTGGGGTCGTTTCATTAAAGCGGCGAATGTAACAATCGTATAGTATGGATATCACGACCGTGAGCGATCCACGCAGAACTGACGTACCGGGCATTCAGCGCACCGTTTCCGCTTACAATAGCGCAGCGCGAGTTTGACGAGCGCGGTCTCAAGCCGTGCGAGCTCGTCGCCCGTGAAGTCCTGCGGGTCGATCTCCAGCATCTTCGCCACGCCGGCCGCCTTATCCGACACATCGAGCTGGACCGCCCATACGCCACGCAATTCGCGCAGAAATATCTGTGTGGTCACCGCACCAATGCCCTTGAACGCCTGCAACCGCTTCTCCAGCTCTTTCGTGTCCGCCGCCCCCTCATAGAGCTCTTCCAGGGTGCCGTACCGCTCCGTGAGCGCATGCATGATCTCCAGCAGCTTGGTCGCCGTCGAGAAATCGTAGCGCACGTAGCCGCCTTCATCCAGAATCCTGACGAGCTCGTCCCAGCCAGCCGCGCGGATCTTATCCGGTGAGTCGAGTCCGTACAGCTCGAACGTTTTGTACGCCGTGGCTGCGATCTGCTCACTTATGCGTGCGCCGAACAGCAATGACGCCAGAAACCACTTGAACCGTCCGGAAGGCTTGTTGAGGTCGATCCCGAGGTCTTCACTGTACAGCGGGAACGTCTCCAGCAGCACTGCTATTGTATCCATACGTTTTCATGCTTGCCGCACCGCTATAAATAAGTGGAGTCAGGAAGTAAGGTGACAACGGCAGCCGTAACAGCGGAGTATGTGTGTCAGGTCAGGTCCGGGGAACCAGCGAAAGTATTACCTTGCCGATTCCGCGCAGACTGGTTGGTTCTACAGCGGTATCGCGACGGTGGACTGGGCCTTCTGCTGGAGCTATCGTACTTTGCACATCCAGACAACAGGTGAAGATCGTGCACGAGCACTAAAATAAAAATAAAGAGGGGATAAAAACAATCCCCTTACACTTTTGTATTTTTTTTCTTACCGTTTTGTCTCTTGATGTCTGTGTGCAATCAAGTCGGGAGTGCTATTTATTTTTCCCCTTTCCCTTGGTCTTAGTTCCCTCTGTGTCCCAGAACGCTTCACAAGGACCTCCAATAAGCCTTGCGCCTTGAGGATCCGCAATATTACCGCTAACCTTACCGGTAGGCGGAAGGCTGGGATCAAGTGCAAATCGTTCGCCTGCCTCGTTATAGCCTGCCAGCTCTGAACCCAGATCTCCGATCTGTTTAGTATTGCCGTTGGTAAGTGTATCCGCGATTGACTCAAGCGTTACTGGCAGTGGCGCACCGCCAGGCATGTAGCTATTCATGATAGCGGCAAGTGCCTGGTGGGCCGTGTGAATTCTCGCCGCGTCTATTTGTTCCCTCATTGCGCCGTCAGAATTCTTGGACTGGTCAGCCCACATCAAGCCCATATAACTGCAATTGTCACTGACATTCGTGTCTCCAACAGCCCAAGTACCCAGGTCTATGGGTAAGATTCCGAGGCCAAGCCCATTTACGGAGTCGTTTAACATCCATTCGACCAGGTACAGGTGCGTCTTCCAGAAGCCCCAGGTTCGGGTGGCATTGCCGACTTCCACCAATACCATATCCTCCTCGTCGTCATCATTGGTCCAGTCAACCACTACGCCATCAGCAGTGCCGTTACCGCGAGCAGTGAAGTTAGTGTCTACGTCTATGGCAACCTTTAGTTCGGGGACAGTGGTGTCGTTCCAGCACCAGGTCTCGCCGACATCGAGTCTGTCATTACTGTTATCATCACCAAAGGCGATATTGTTCTCGTCCAGTGTAGCGATAACTTCGGAGTCGTTACTGACGACTACCACGACGTCAGAGAGGTTCAGGTCGCCATCGTTGGTTTCACAGACCGTGAGTCTGACATTCCCACCGGGAAGGGTCTCGTAGACATCAGCATCGATGCTGACGTTCGTGCTCAGCGTGGAGACGGTCACGTTCTTCTGCTCATCTGGGTCGTTGGTATACGTAACCTCGATACCATCGTAGGTACCGTTGCCCGTAGCGGTGAAGGTGGTCTCGTCGTCAACCGTGATACCAGTTATATTCCAGCACCAGGTCTCACCCGGATTGAGGATCTCGTCATCGTTGCCGCTGCCGTAGTCCCAGGTCGAATAGTCCGTGTCCAGCGTAGCAATAACGCCGGAGCCGTTATCAACGACTACCACGATGTCAGACAGGTTCAGGTCGCCGTCGTTGGTTTCGCAGACCGTGAGGTTAACGGACTCACCAG
>CAZFWT010000005.1:2950-6784 GCA_964522635.1 uncultured Halobacteria archaeon
GCTGATGCTGACGTTCGTGCTCAGCGTATAGACGGTTACCTCATCCTGCTCGTCTTCGTAGTCAGGATAGGTAACCGGGTTGCCCGCCGAGTCGGTACCATTGCCCGTGGCGGTGAAGGTGGTCTCGTCGTCAACCGTGACGTTGTATATCGTCCAGTTCCAGGTCTCGCCTATATCGAGGACATCATCACTGTTGATGGTGTAGCCCCAGGTAGAATCGGTCTCATCAAGCACGGCGATAACGCTGGCGCCAGCAGCGACCGTCACCGAAACATTGGTCAGCGGGTCATCGCCGTTATTGTATTCAGTGATATACAGGGTTACGTTGGTACCAGCAACGACCAAGTAAGCTGAAGCACTGATATTAACCTCGGTATTAGGAGCGATGGTATAGACGGTTACATTATCCTGCTCGCCCTCGTAGTCAGGATAGGTGACCGGGTTACCCAGCGAGTCTATGCCGTAGCCAGTTGCGTTAAAAGTGGTGGCGGAGGTAACAATAACGTCGCTTACCGTCCAGCTCCAGGTCTCGCCGACCTCAAGGATATTATCGTTGGTTATGTTCTCGGTGGCCGTTGTTTTGTCCAGTGTGGAAGTGCTGGTGCCATACGTGAGATTCACGTGGACATTGGTCAGCGGGTCATCGCCGTTATTGTATTCAGTGATATACAGGTCCACGGTTTCACCAGCATAGACCAAGTAAGCTGAAGCACTGATATTAACCATGGTATTGGGAGCGATGGTGTTAACGGTTACATTATCCCGCTCTTCCTCGTAGTCAGGATAGGTGATATAGTTGCCCAGCGGGTCGGTACCGTTGCCCGTAGCGGTGAAGGTGGTATCGGCGTTAACTTGGACAGCAGGTATCGTCCAGTTCCAGGCCTCATCCGGATCGAGGATAGCGTCACCGTTGCCGCCGCCGTCGCCCCAGGTAACGTCAGCCACATTAAGCACGGCGATAACGCTGGTGCCGTTAGTGACCGTCACCGAAACGTTGGTCAGCGGGACATCGCCGGTGTTCTCTTCCGTTACAGTGAGGGTAACGGTTTCGCCCGCGTAGACTATGTCGGTCGAGGTGGTGATGTTTATCGTGGTGTTCGGGAAACCAAGGAAGTTACCGAAGTTCACCTCTTCCTGTTCATTGACTACGCTGTCCGTCCGGGTAAGCTCAACCACCCAGCCCACGTCTGCGTCTTCCGTATAGTTAGTAGTATCAGCTGAGGTAGCGTTGGCACCCGGGACCACGTGAGAAGGTTGAGGAGACAACAGGGGATACGTCTCAATCCACCCAGTTGACGAGTCATTGCGGTCTTTGTTCTCTTGAATAAGCCACTCACCCGAGGTGAGTCCCGGAAAACTGTAGGAACCGTCGGCAAGTGTCTCTGTGGTATCTGTGAAAGTATAAATTCCCCCGGTGCTGATGATGCGGATTGTCCAGTTCTCGATGGGCGGTTCGCCTGCATCCCAGACACCATTAGCATTAAGGTCCCACCACTTATAGCCGCGGATTTCACCCTCTGGTTCCGGAGGTACCGGAAGCTGGCAGGTGACTGCACCGAGCTTTTCCATGAGCAGGTACATATGGCCGGATGAACCGGTGACATACCCAGAGCCGGGCATCGGCGTCACCGTATCGTTATCGTAGAGTGGATCGCCGTAGAGCCAGCCGCCCCAGCCGTCGGTCGGAGTTGCGTTATATCCCTCTTCACCGGCTCCTCCCCATACGAACGTGCGGGCTAGGTGTGCCTGGAAGTAGATAATTATTGTACCCCCAGGGGCATTACCATCCAAAGCGTCACATATCGTTTCGGCTCTTATTCGGAACTGATGCTTTCCATCAGTTAATGTCCCAGGTACATCACCGAGTTCGCTTTCATGGTCTCCCTCTGGAATGTTTACCTCAGTCCAGGGATCTAAAGGATCTGTAGTAGTTAAATATCTAGCCAGGAAATAGCCGGTCCACACGTTTTCGCCAGGGCTGTCCTGTGCCGTTATTACTTGTTCAATAGTAGGCAGTGCGGTGGGCGAGCCTGTGTTGTAGGCTCCTCCGCCGGGCGCAACCCATCCCTGTGTATCATTAAGATCAGTTGTACCGATTTGAATATCCCTGATCAGGTCGACAAACCGGGCATCATGGCCACCCGTTGTGCCGCCGGTAAAGTCAAACCCAACATATACATCTTCCAAGCTGGACGCTGAAAAAGTTTCAGGAACTCCGGTGATGTATAGTTTGACAGGAACCCAGGCGCCTTCGTGCCAGACCTTGTCGCTGTTACCTCGTGCCCAGCCGATATCGTCAATTGTGACTCCATCATTTGAGGCAACCCCGAAGGAAACCAATTGGTAGCCAAGAGCGTCAGCTTCGGTAACGGCTGTCTTAGCGGTATCGATACCGTCGGTCGCCGTTATCTTGTAGCGACCCGGGATCATTGGTGGATAATAGGTAGTCTGGAAGGCGCCAGCGTCGTCCGTGGACACTGGCGGCAAGGTGTCAACACCATTGTTACCCGGCAGCTGAACCTCAATATTGACGGTGTCGTCCGGTGTGAACCCGCTACCCGAGATAACTATGGTCTCCCCAAGAGAATACTTGGTCTTATCGGTTGTAATTGTGGGTGAGTCATCAGCCGTCACTGCTGCCAGTGGCAGAGCCATTAAAACCGATATCAATACTATCGCTACTATTGTTGCTGCTGTTGCTCTATTCACTTTTAAATTTTCTGTTTTCATTTTTTTTCTGTTTCACCTCCTGTTTCTTTTTTATGTCTACGTACTGGGATCGCTGCGACACGCTATGCTAGTAGCTATCCCAACATAGACTAAATAATGACATATGGCAACCAGCCACTTAATTTGCTCAGAGCTTCAAGTACGTACCATTTAACCTTACCATCTAACCTTATCCCAAAAACTTAATTGAAGAGCGATGTCAACCAGGTTCTTTGCTACTTCTGTAGGTAAATTGGTGGAGCGCGTGCAGGGAGGGGATCTTTCGCTTAAATTCCCTCTACTATGTGCCTTAAAAGTCCGATTTCCTTCGTTCGTTATCCTGCCTTTTTTGTTGTTGGAGAATTCCAGCGGTAGCGCGATTCGCTCAGCTTCACCGTAAAAAAGGGGCACGGACCAGGATGCGGCCTTTCGTGACGCTGATCCCGGGCACGCGAAAGCGGACACCCGCGGAACGAAGTGGCAAAGACGCAACGGAGCAGGGACGGCACGTGGACGAGGAAAAACACCAAATCGAATTGTGGCTATGAGATCCAAACGGCTACCGCATCGCTCCACGACCGCCAGGTAGACCTCTCCAGAGAAGGCAAACGGCTATGCAGCAACGATGAAGCGAGCGGCGCGGGATCATCCCCTTAGCGTCTGTGATCAGTTGCGAAATCGGCGGATCGCGAAGAAACGGGCACCGGCTGAGCGGCAGTATGCCGTAGCGCACCCCCGTTTTTCCAGTGGAAATATACCCCAAAAGCTTATATACCCCCTGTTACAAATCTACGTACTTACCTCTGGTAAGAACCTTAGGTAAGTACCTAAGGTTAGAACCTCAGGTACCCCCCCCATACAGGAGGAAAAAAGAAATGTGGTGCCGAAAAATAAAGATTGTCGTAGTTGTCGTATTGCTGTTGTTCTTAGCGTCTTGTACGTTACCAGTCATTGTTGCTGGTCCCAAACCAGACAAAGTCTTTAATTCGAACAAACCAGTTAAGGATAAATCGTTACCAACGCCAACCCCAACACCGAGTCCGACGCCTGAACCGACACCAGAACCGGCACCAACTCCAACTCCAACTCCAACTCCAACTCCAACTCCAACTCCAACTCCAACTC
>CAZFWT010000005.1:6884-44887 GCA_964522635.1 uncultured Halobacteria archaeon
CTCCAACTCCAACTCCAACTCCAACTCCAACTCCAACTCCAACTCCAACTCCAACCCCAACCCCAACTCCAACCCCAACTCCAACCCCAACCCCAACTCCAACCCCAACTCCAACCCCAACCCCAACTCCAGAACCGACACCAGACCCAACACCAACACCTCAACTACCCTTGCCGTTAGCTGGCTCGGTGCCATATGCAACGCAAGCTGGAGAATTTGAAGATACTATAGGGTTTACGTTCGTCAACGGCTACACCTATTTGGATATTGAGCGTTCTGGTGGACGAAGCACTTACCGGCTGTCTGAAGTGCCTGCGTGGCAACCCGGCACCGTAGCATTAACTTCGCCACACGATGTGTGGGTTGCGTTTGGGCCACCGCTTAAAGTGGCTCACTACGACATATCAGGCGATACTGCGGTATTGTTATCGTCAGAAACAATAGGTGATAGCGACAGTAGAGTAGCAGGCTTTATACGATTGGCGGACGGCAGGTTATTAATAGCGGGGCACCAGCAAAAAAGAGTTTACGATGAGAATGGCTACAGTGCGGTCGATACGTGGCTAAAATTATATGATAATGGAGCATGGACTACCGTGACCACGAGATTATCGCCATGCAATTATGCTACGCACGAAGCTCTTGTTCAACACCAGGATGGTTCTATTTGGCATTTCGTCTTAGCTGATGGCAGTCACAACATACGACTGGTACATGGCATATTAACCCAAAATGGTATAGAGATCGATTACGCATCTAGCTTAATAAACAAAGATTCTCCATACGCACCGGAAGGCGAACTACCGTATCTGTCTGCTGTTGCTTACGGTAACAGTATCAGATTAGCGTATCAAAATGAGCATCATCACTTCTTCTCGACCAGCCCGTTCTGCAAAGGCGCATACATGTATCTGGTAGACATCAAGCCTGATCTCAGCTATTCGCTGGTCTTCGAAGTGCAGCGGTACACAGAGAGAATGAACAAAATTTTATCTGGGGCAGATTGGGTAGCCTATGGACAGGTAGATGAAACAGAACTGACCTGGAACGATCTCTATCTTTGCAGAAATGAAACTGAGTTCGAGTACGTGGGCGAATTGGCAGGCGGAATACCGACGAACTCGGGTATTAACTTATGCAGTAGCTCTAAATGGATAGCTGCGCAAATGAGCGATGGTAAGATTCACTTCTTTAACGTACCCGGTGGTCCATAGAGAAAGCTAAGGTAGCTTTACGGATTCTAGAAAAACGGTATTATACGACGAGAACTATTCAAACGCGCAGCTGATTTCGTAGCATTCGCAGAAAATAATTTGAGCAGTTGTATCCGCACATAGGCATCGGATGGCGGAGCGATAGCTGGTGCCCATCAGTAATCGCAGACAGTAGCGCGAGACGGTCATGAGCGGTTCGGAAGCCCGCGGAAGAGAAGAACGAGCTTCTGTTCTTTACTTTGAGACTTGCGCGTGACGGTACGTTGCACGAGCGATTGTGCCCTGGTTCAGATGCGTTTAGCGCGATTTCAGCGGCAGGTAGATATCGACAATGTGCTTCTGCTGCGGATGTTCACGGGGGTCGTTAAGATACAGCTCGAGTGCAGGGCGGTCTTTATCGGGCTGATGGCCACTCTCAGGCAGCCAGGTCCCGACCAGCGCATTCCATGCAGCTTCGTATTCGTCTTGATCGATCTCAAAATGAGCAATGGCATACCTCCCACCCGGAATGGTCATTACATCCACATCGTCTTCGGCTTTCGTGCCCTCTGGCACTGTTATGCAGACGCTCATGCCGGACTGACTCTCATCGGCGACCTCCAGAATATCGTGATACGCGGCCAGCACCTTCGTATCGGGTTGAAGGAGATTGCGTGCATCAGCCCACATGAGTAACCGCCAGAAGAGCCGCTCGAAGAGCGCAGTATCGCCCTTGTACGGGCCATTATGACGGATATACGCTACATGCAGTCCAGAAATCAGTTTTATGTCCACCGTGAATGAATCTTTTTGTAACATTTTACAACAGCACCTCATCTACACGATTTGATACAGAGGCCAGCTATAAAAGCGTTGAGGGATGCCCTTTTACTGTTGCCTTTGCTTTCCTTACGGTCAAGACAAAACTTCAGTGCATGCTTTTCATGCTCAGGGCTCATTCCAGCTCGTGCTTGATGATCCTGTAGAACTGATCTCGTGCTTGTTGCTCGATCCAGGGGCAATGTCCGCAGTGCTTCAGCAGTACGAATTGAAAATCGGTGAGCACCCGCGCAAGTGGCTCTCTGACCCCTTCGGCTGGATGGGGATCGTAGTCGCCGTGTAGAGCAACGACCGGGCAGGTGATTTTCCTGCCGAGTGCGAGCAGTTCCCCGCTGCGTCTGAGCGCGTCAGCCTCAGCCCATACGCGCTGGTGAATTTGGTACTGGCATTCGAGCTGCTCACGTTCGTGGAGCAACGGGTCGTAAGCGTCCGCCTTTGCTATTAAGGTGCCCAGTCGAGCCATGATTGTGCTCTTGTCCGTGACGGCAGGGTCGTCCAGGGCTGCGGATAGGGCGAACACGTCCGCACGTTCTTCTGCACTGAGCCGTCGTAATCTTACCTCCATAATATGGGCGGCATACGTCGTTTCAAATGGCCCGCTCCCAACGAGTATGAGCTTCTTTACCGATTCAGGATGACGCGCGGCAAGCATGAAACTGAGCCACGCGCCCCAGGACCAGCCGATCAGCGTAACGGGCAGGTCCCCGGTATGCTGCAGGATTGCCTGCAATTCCTGGATTTGCCCGTTGAGGGTGGCTGCCGTTTGCAATGGCTCGAGCACGCCCCATCCGTAAGCAAGTGCGCGCGCAACCGGGGCCATCTCGCCTGGCGCGCCCGGTCCGCCATGAACGACCGCGACCGTGAACGGCGGCGCACCATAGGTTCGGGGATTTTTCATGGGTGCTTCTGCTGTGGTCGTTTTCCCATCACCTCATTAGAGATTTTCACGTTTTCAATAGCTTATAGCTCACAGGTTAACCTAGTAACGTAACGCATTGAGCGCACATGGAGTTACTAACTTACTACGAGGTGAACCTCGTGGTGCGACAGTATCAAGCTATACATCCGGAGCCACCTCTCTTTCCTTAGCCGCTCTCAGCAAACATACTCTCCACCACACGACAGAATTAGTGCTCCTCAGAGCGATCTAAGGGACTCCGTTCCGTTCAGTGGAAGTGCGCTGCTGCTACGTCGCCAGGAAGAAGACGATGATACCGAGCAGTAGTAGCACGACGAGCCCCACCAGTATCCCCATCATGGCTTTTCGGTGCGTTGCCAGGTATGGTTGGAGCGTCGCGGTAAGCGTGAAGAGCGCCATCAGCATGATAATGAACGTGAGCGTGTCCGCGGAGAGCCAGGTGGTGAAATCAGCGATGATGATCGCGGCGATGATGATGACCGCATAGATCCGAATGATCCAGATTATGCTCTTCCAGTCCTTAAAAGGCGGTTCCTCGGTCATACTAACTTGATTAGCTGATGAAGCTATTAATGGTTTTTGGTTACTACACCCTCATTCTTTACAGGTATCCAGGTATAATTTAAACGTTCCCAGTATAACCGGCCCCAGTATAAGCCCTTTAAAGCCGAGCAATAAAGAACCGCCAATGAACCCCAGTAACATAATTCCCGGATGTATCTTCAAGCTTCCACCTGCGATTTTGGAGCTTACAATAAATACAAGGAGATCGAGCGCAATGCCAACTCCGACGGTAACTCCGGCGATAATGTACCTCCCTGCATAGATGCTTCTCCAGTTCTTCTACCTTCTTCTTCCGCTCCCCGAAGGTAGAGAACAAAGAGACCGTCTACATGAGTGAGCCATCCTTCACGGAGCGTCGCGCGGCGATGGCACTTGCCCAGCACAGTGGCCGTCCATGAGTAAGTATTTTAAGGTTCAGCATCGAATCTAATAACGGAGGTGAAGATATATGACCAAAACATTAGGCGAGCATTTTCAATCTGCAGATTGGAAAAAGGAAAAACATGTACCAGTAATTGAGTGTCCGTCCGTGGTGAAGGCTGGAGAACTGTTTGAGGTAAAAGTGACCCTTGGAAAGGAGATAGCCCACCCTAATACGACCGAGCATCATATCCGCTGGATACAGGTCTTTTTCCATCCGGATAACGAGAAGTTCAGCTATCAGGTGGGGCACTTTGAGTTCTGCGCACACGGTGAATCTACCGAAGGGCCTAATCAAGGGCCGGTGTATACGCATCACGAAGCTGCCTTTTCGATGAAAATAGACAAGCCCGGTATGCTTCACGCGCTGGCTTTGTGCAACATACACGGATTGTGGGAAAGCGCGGAAGAGATTAAACTCTCATAAGGTTGGAGAAGACGAGAGAACACTTCTTAGTCACCTCAAGAACGATCAAGCAGAGCGGCCGTTCAGCGAACCCTGGAGAAGCGGGTTAAACATCCGTTTGGTCGCGCACGTTGCTGATAACTCGGGATTCCGTTATTAGATGCTCACACTACTCACTCACCGCACGTAATTCCGCAGCGTTCCCACTCCCTCTATTACAATTTCAATCGTATCACCGCGTTGCAGTGCCCCGATCCCGCTCGGCGTTCCCGTTGCTATGATGTCCCCTTTTTGTAGCGTCATCACTTTGGAGACGAACGAGACCAGCTCCTCGGTGGTAAAGATGAAGTTTGCGGTCGTAGAATCCTGCCGCAGCTCGCCATTCAAATAACTCTGTATCCGAACACTGTTCGGATCGATGTCGCTGACGATCCGCGGCCCCACGGGACAGAAGGTATCGAAGCTCTTCGCACGTGTCCACTGTACGTCCTTCCGCTGCAGGTCACGCGCCGTGACATCGTTCAAACACGTGAACCCCGCGACAAAGTCCATAACCGTGTCAGGCTCGACGTTCCTGCACGTGTCCTTCATCACCACAGCCAGCTCAGCCTCGTAATCTACTCGCGTTGACTGTGCCGGGTAGACGATGAACTCCTCGGGCCCGATCAGGGCTGTTGGCGGCTTCAAGAATAAAATCGGCTCGTCAGGCAGCTCCATCTTCAGCTCCCGCGCATGATCCCGGTAATTGAGCCCGACCAGCACGACCTTCGTTGGCTGGTGCTGCAAAAAGGAGCGGGGCATCTGAGTGAGATGAGAAGATTACTGCTTCTTGAACAGTTGTCTGATCTCCTCGCCCACAGTCTCGATCTGGTGTTTCCCGATGTTATCACGGCTCGCCTTCAGGAACGGAATGCCTCTCTTATACTCCTCAACCCATTCCTGCGCGAACTCACCATTCTCGACCCGCTTCAGGGCTTCCTGCATCTTCGCCTTTACTTCGGGCCCAATGATCTTGTGCCCGACAGACCACATACCGTATTCCGCGGTGTTCGAGATGACCTCGGCCATGCGCTTGATACCGCCCTGCCAGACCAGATCGACAATTAATTTCATCTCGTGCACGCACTCGAAGTACGCCATCTCCGGTGGATAGCCCGCTTCTACCAGGACCTCAAACCCGTTCTTCATCAGCTCCACCAGGCCGCCGCACAGGACGCACTGCTCGCCGAAGAGATCCTCATACGTCTCCTGCTCGAATGTGCACTCCAGGATACCAGCCTTGGTCCAGTGCATCGCCTTCGTCATGGCCAGCGCCAGCTCGCGTGCCTGACCCGAAGGATTCTGCTTCACGGCCACGAGCCCTGGAACGCCAAAACCCGCTACGTACGCCACACGCTCCTCAGTACCCGGCGCCTTCGGGGCGACCATGATCACGTCCACGTCCTCAGGCGGAACGATGCGTTTGAAGCAGATATTGAACCCGTGTGAGAAGCAGAGCGCCTTGCCAGCCTGCAATTGCGGCGCGATCTGGTTCTCATAGACCATCGGCTGCACCTCGTCCGGCAGCAGAATATGGACGACGTCCGCCTTCGCCGCCGCCGCATTAATCGGCATAACCTCAAACCCCTCAGCCTTCGCCTTCTGCCAGCTTCTGTTCGGCTGACCGCCCAGTATCTCGGTCTCGCCGATAATAACGTTCACACCGGAATCCCGCAGGCAGTTCGCCTGCGCATCGCCCTGTGTACCGTACCCGATAACCGCAACCGTCTTATCCATCAAGATGCTATCGTCTACGTCCTCATCATGTAATATGTCCAATGCCATGCTCTCTCCCACCTCCATGCAGTGGTTACACAAAGAAACCGAATTTATCGCATATATAGCTTTCCGGTTCTGAGTTTTATCCCGCACCAGAGCTCAAAGGAGCATGATCGCCGGGATCCAATTCTCGTACACGTTACCGTTGATATCGGTAAACTGGGTGCACATAATTGTTCCTCCAGGGACGTCTTTACTTGCCGAATGGATGATCTGCGGATACGAGCCCGTGGCAAGTGTATAGTATAGTTCTCCTGAGTTACCCTTCCGACCAGCGTGCCTATCGTTCCGCACTCGAGCCCAGTCCAATGGCCGTGACGCCTGTCCTGAACAGCTGTTTGACCCCGAAATGCCGCATCAGCTCCACAAATCGGTCGATCGTGTCCGGCTCCTCAGTCAGCTCCAGGATCACGGAATCCAGAGTCGCATCGGCGATTTTCGCACCGTAAGATTCTGCGAGCTGCATGACCTCTGATCGGGCATTGGGATCCTTGACGTGGATCTTCATGAGGCACAAATCCCGGATGACCGCCTTGGTCCGTGCCAGATCCGCGACCTTAACCACGTCGATTAGATTGCTGAGCTGCTTACGCACCTGCTCCAGAACGCTCTCTGACCCGTCAATGACGACGGTCATTCGTGACTGCCCTTCCTTCTCGCACGGCGATACGGTGAGCGAGATGATATTGATCCCGCGCATGGTGAACATGCCGGACATCCGGGTGAGCACACCAGGTTGATCCTCTACCAGTAGCGAAATTATGTGCGTGGTCATTCTTCAGCTCCTGCCATTTCCACGAGTTCTGCTGCTCTGGTCACCTCGGCCGACCGTGGTGATGGTGTTGGAAGCTGCGTGCAGTGCTCCGTGCCGATCATGCCGAGCAATCCCCCGCCGGGTGGGATCATGGGCAGCACCTTATCCTCGTTCCCCACGATCATATCGATCACTGCGGGCTTGCCCGATGCGAAGGCATTCCGGAGGGCGTCCCGTAGATCTTCCGTTTTCTCCACGCGCTCGCCGTACGCACCAAACGCCTCGGCTAGCTTGACGAAATCGGGCGTGACGCCCAGCCCGGTATGTGAATATTTCTTCCCAAAGAAGAGCTCCTGCCACTGGCGTACCATGCCGAGATACCGGTTATGGTAGATGCAGACCACGACGGGAATATCGTTCTCGACGCACGTGGCTAGATCCTGGCAGGTCATGAGGAAACTCCCGTCACCCGCGATATCCACGACCCTCGTGTCCGGTGCCGCGACCTTTGCCCCGATCGCCGCAGGGAACCCGAACCCCATCGTGCCTAGACCGCCGGATGAGATGAACGTACGCGGCTTTCTGGTCATGTAATAATGCGCCGCATACATCTGGCACTGTCCCACCTCGGTCGTGACGATGACATCGTCATCGAGTATGCGATTCAGCTCCTTGATGAACCGATCGGAGAGCGAGGTACCTTCCCGCCAGACGTCATTGATGCAATCCTCACAGGCCGCGTGCATCTCTTTTATCCGCTGCGTCCAGACGCTTTCGCTCGCACACGCGTTTTTCCGCCTCTCCAACCAGTGAATGAGCTCAGCAAGCGCGAGCTTCGCATCGCCCTGGATCGGGATATCGACCGGGATGTTCTTGTTGATCTCGGCCGCGTCGATGTCCACATGGATCATGGTCGCTTCGGGCGCGAACTGATCCAGGAGCCAGCCGGTTAACCGGTCGCTGAACCGTGTGCCAATGGCAAGCAGCACGTCGCATTCATTGATGGCGCGATTGGCGTAGATGCGGCCGTGCATGCCCGCCATCCCCAGAGAGAACGGATGCGTCTCAGGGATAGCGCCTTTACCGAGGAGCGTCGTGACCACGGGCGCGCCGAGGAATTCCGCGAGGTACCTGAGCTCTTCGCTTGCATCCGCGCTGATGACTCCGCCGCCGGCCAGGATGAGTGGGCGTTCCGCATTCACCATCGCCTCGACCGCTTTCTTGATCTGCACCCGATTCGGCTTGATATTCGGCTTATAGCCCGCGAACGTCTCTTTCGGGTGCAGCGCTATCTCGGTTCTCGTTGCCAGCACGTCCTTGGGCAGATCAATCAGGACGACGCCTTTTCGACCGGTATTGGCGATATGAAAGGCGTTATGGATGACTTTCGGGAGGTCCACCGTGCGTTTCACGAGGAAGTTATGCTTCGTAACAGGCATAGTGATGGTGAAGGTGCTGGCCTCCTGGAAGGCGTTGCTGCCGATTGCTGCAGTTGGCACCTGGCCGGTAAGGGCCACGACAGGTACAGAATCCATACTCGCGTTCGCCAGGCCCGTTACCAGGTTCGTGGCGCCCGGGCCCGAGGTCGCGATACAGACGCCGGTCTTGCCGGAGACGCGTGCATAACCGTCAGCCGCGTGGGCTGCGCACTGCTCGTGCCGCATAAGGATGTGCCGGATTGAGTCCTCCGAATAGAGCACCTCGTATAAGTCCAACAGAACGCCGCCCGGTATTCCAAAGGCAACCTCAACGCCCTCGTTCTTCAACTCCTCCACGACGATCTCCGCACCGCTCAGCTTCTCTTTTGTCATTGTCCCTTTCCACTCCCGGAATTCTCTGCTCAGAGAATTATTGGTGATAGATAATAGTAATAGTATATCGGTGTCCATTAATAAAAGCAGACAACCTGCTCGGCGTGCTCGATCAAGGATTTCTCGAAAGCGGCAGTGGCCGCTGGTGTCAGTTGCGTGCTCGCACCTACTCCCTCAAAAAGAGCGGCCCCTTAACGTTCATTGACATCCAAAAGATATTTAGAGAGTGTATGAGTATCGAGTATAGTAAGATAACAAGTCCGTTGGACAGGTTGTTTGAGAAGGCGAGCTAGAGGTATCACTGGATGAAGGGAAGAAAATCGAAGAGGCCTGCGCTTCATCTAGGGGTGTAAGCAGGTATATGCAAAGCATAAACGACGACAAAGGCTATTTAAAAGGCTAACTATGTGTAGAAGGTGGTCGTATGACACTCAAATTGACAGAAGAGCAAAAGAATAAACTGCGGCAGTATTTAGAGACCAACGGTTTTTCATTCGAAACTCGACCATATCAGGAATTTTTAGCACGAAAAGATACTGTTGTCGTTAATCTCTATACTAGCGGTAAAGTCGTGTTCGGTGGCAGCAACAAAGCGGGGATTCAGGAAATAAAAGATTTCTTGTTATCAATAGGTTCTGTGGAAGTGACGGAAAAAGAAAAGGAATATCCGCCTATAGAGGTAGCAGGCACCAGAATAGGCACAGATGAAGCTGGGAAAGGTGATTACTTTGGGCCGTTAGTAATTGCAGGTGTTTTGATCACGGAAGATAAGGAACAGGAATTATCCAAACTAGGCGTCAGAGATTCTAAAACGCTTCGTGAGAAAACTATTTCAAATCTGGCTTTTGATATCAGGCGAATACTAAACAGAGAAGACTATGAAGTCATCTGGATCAGTCCCGCTACATACAATATTTTATATCAAAAATTGGGTAATCTGAACAGTATTTTGGGATGGGGTCATGCAAGAGCGATAGAAAATTTGTTGAGCACCGGAAAGTACTGCAAAGTGGCAATCGCTGATCAGTTCGGAGATCAACGTTACATTGAAAATGCCTTGATGAGAAAAGGAAGAGAAATAGAATTACTTCAAATGCCAAAAGCTGAGCGTGATTTAGCTGTTGCTGCAGCTTCTATAATAGCACGAAATACGTTTGTTTGTAAACTAAGAGAGATTGGTGAAAGGTATGGTACGGTATTCCCAAAAGGGTCTTCGGATGTCGTGGAGTTTGGAAAGCAGTTCGTAAAAGATTACGGTGTAGATGCACTGTTACATGTTGCTAAAATTCATTTCTCTATAACGCGAGAAATTACAGGTGGTTTTGTCCCCCACGTTAGGGAAGATCTCAAGACCGAATTAGATGTTGGGCCTGAGAACCAAATGAAAACGAGATAGAATATGCACGCTTATCGAGATGAAAATCATCTATAGCAGCACGTAAGTGCTAGAATAATTAGTAAATATGAACAAACTCAAGACAGTATACGTAGCCAGCAGAAACGACTGGCGTGCTTGGCTCGAGAAACATTTTGATACAGAAAAAGAGATCTGGTTGGTCTATCCCAAAAAATCTTCTGGCAAGCCACGCATCTTGTATAACGACGCTGTGGAAGAAGCATTGTGTTTCGGTTGGATTGACAGTACTGTGAAGAGTATTGACGAAGAGAATAACGTCCAACGCTTCTCGCCAAGAAATCTCCAAAGTCACTTCTCGCAAGCCAACAAAGAGCGGTTAAAATGGCTTCTCAAAGAGAACATGCTGCATCCCTCAATGCAAGATATTGCTGAAAAAGTTCTTAATGAGGATTTTGTTTTCCCGCCTGATATTATAAAAGCAATAAAAGATGATACGGTGGCATGGGAAAATTACCAAAAATTTTCGCCTTCATACAAAAGAATCCGCATCGCTTATATTGACGCGGCACGAAAACGTCCCGAGGAATTTAAAAAGAGGCTGGCACATTTTATTGAGAAGACAAGAGAGAATAAGCAAATCGGGTTTGGAGGGATAGAAAAATATTACTCGTTGTGAAAACTGAGTTCAAGAAATGCAGCCCTCGGCGTAACGCTTGACTTCAGGTGCAAACGGCACTGAATAGCAAGACTATTCGCATCGACAATGACCGAAAAGCTTAATTGCACGTTCGTAACTCAATCTATCACATGCAAAAAGAACATAAAATGCAGGGAAGTGGCCCGGCAGGTGCTTTCTATTTCCTCGGGTTTATCGGAGCGGCAGTGTATTTTATCGGAGAGGCAACAACATTCTGGATGGGCGTGCTCGGATTCTTGAAGGCGATCGTTTGGCCGGCTTTTTTGGTCTATGGATTGCTCAACTATGTAGGGATGTAGGTCTCGATCGGGCAACGGGGTGGTAGCTCATACTCAGGTCGCCTCTGACCCACGGTGAACGACCGCATCCGCGGGTCGGAGAGACCCCTCAAGCTCACGCTCCTGGCGGGCGAGTATAAACAGGCGGATACTCGGAGCGATCGTATTCAGGACGTACGAACACCTACTCTTTTCGCGAGTCCCCCCGTCCAACGAACTACTCCTTACCACGCATGCCCTTTATCATATCGAGGAGTTTCTCGCTGTAAAGCCCCTGCTGATAATGAATCGGGCAGGGGAATTCGGGGCAGCGCGTGCAATGGTCCACCTGATTCTTGATCGCGCACTCAAGAATGAAGCAGGGATGTCCAACAGCCACGGTGAACTTTTCCAGCTTCTCCTGAGCAACGGGATCGGTCCCCGGGACACAGCCGTCGATGGGGCAGAATCCTTGCTCCCGCAGGCCGCAAACTTCACACGCTAACCCACATGCGCTCGGCATTTGGCACTCACCTCCATTACTTCTACTATCAAAAAGAGTCCTATTAAAGGATACTGCTCAAGGGGGAAAGTTATTAACGCCAGGCGCGTACCTAGATGCATAACAGCGTAACAGCTGAAGATACCGAACGATTATGTCCCCGCTCCTCATTTTCCTTCTCGCCTTGGCTCTGATCCTGGTGCTCACCACGACATTCCGTATCCATCCCTTTCTGAGTTTGTTAGGTGTTTCGATCTTCGTGGCGATCGCGGCAGGGCGGCCGTTTGAGAGCCTGGAATCGCTCTTAACGGGCATGAGCCGGGTGCTGTATCAGCTGGGGATCATCATCGTCTGCGGCAGCATCATCGGCACGATCCTGGAGGGTACCGGCGGTACAACGGTTATTGCCGATGACATCATCCGGCTCACGAAGAAACCGGTTCTTGCCCTGAATGTGCTTGGATTCCTCGTGGCATTGCCGGTGATGTGCTGCATCCTCGCCTATATTATCTTGATCCCAATCGCACGCGAGATTGCCACCAGGCAGAAGATACCCCTGGGCGTGGTCGCGACCTCGCTGAGCCTGGGCACACTCGCCTCCTATGAGCTCGTCTATCCCGCACCGGGCGTGTATTCCGCCGCGACCGAACTCGGGGTGGTTGGCACGGAAATCGTATTGCTCGGCGTCTTGATCGCGATTCCCACGTCACTGGTCGGCTACTGGTACGCGCAGCGGTTCTGCAGGGTCGGAGCGATCCCCGTGAGCGCGGTTGGCGCGGTCCGAGAGCGAGCGAGCAGATTACGGGCTTATCCGCCCATCCTCGTGCCCGTAGTGCTCATCTTCGCGCATCTTCTCGTTCCCATACCCGTGCTGGAATTCCTTGGGAATCCGAATATCGCGCTCTTGATCGGCGTTTCACTCGCCTTTCTTTCCACGACCCGTTTTGGTCAGGACAAACGTAACCTCTGGACCAGTGAAGCGGTACGACGAGGTGGCGGGATCCTCATGGTGCTCTGCGCAGGCGGTGCGTTAGGCGCGGTCCTGGGAATGACCGGAGTCGGTCTGGAGCTCTGCGCGGTGGTTATCGAGTCGGGACTGCCCGCGCTCTTCATTCCCTTCCTGGTCGCCGTTGCGATCCAGACCGTGCAGGGCTCGCGGCTCGTCACGTTCATCGTCGTCCCCGGTCTCCTGGCGCCGATTTTACCGACGCTGGGCTTGCATCCGGTGCTCATATTGTTCTCCATGGCTTCAGGCACCTTCATGATCTCGCACGCGAATGACGCGTACTTCTGGACGGTGGTTGAGCTTGCCGGGCTCACGCCGGCGACTGGCTATCGCTGCTACACTCTGGGCGGGATGGTACTCGGGGTGATGGCTCTCGGCATAACGCTTCTCCTGCATTTCTCGGGCATGTTTGCGGCGTAACGATACGAACATCACGAACTCACTGGTGCAGCGTGAAGCGTAAGAATTTCTATATGCCACGAACTATTTTAAAAAATGCTCTGAGAAGCTAATTAAGGACACAAAGAAAGTGTTCACAGAGTGTCGGTGAAATGGATATCCGGGTACGAAAGATCTACGAGGCGTTGTTCGCGCTTGAAGAGCTGCGTGAGCTTTATCGGCACGCATTACCGACCGGCCTTGACGACCAGGAAGAAGCGCACTTTTCAGACCGTGTTGCGCACCTCGAGCAGCTCATACAGGAGTTGAAGGCGGGCAGGGGCACCCCTATCAAGCAGGTCACGCCAGACCTCGAATTGCGGACACGCGAAGAGGAGTTCATCAATATCAATCCCATCCAGGCCGGTGGACGTTTGACGCCGGACGCGCGCAAGGCGCTCATCGCCTATGGTGATGGCTATTCAGTCTGTGACCGGTGCCTGACGGGCCGGCTGGACGAGATAACGCAGCCGCCGATCGCTGAATTTCACGCCGACCTGGCTGAGTTTGTGGGCATGGACGATGTACGGGTGATGCCCGGTGCGCGTCGCGGCTTTCAGGCCGTTACGTCCTCACTGGTGGAGAGCGGCGACGTCGTCATCGTCTCGGATCTGGCGCATTACACGGAATTCCTGGCCGTCGAGCTCGCGGGTGGCGTTATCCGCGAAGCCGCCTCGGGTGATGAGCACGTTATTACCGGTGAGGCGGTCGCCGAAGCGATCGAAGGGGTGAAGAAAGAGACGGGGAAGCTGCCGAAGCTCATTATCATCGAGCTCGTGGATTACAGTTACGGGAACGTGCACGATGTCGCAGGCGTTGGCAAGGTAGCACGGGATTACAGCATCCCGTTCCTCTGTAACGGCGCGTATGCCGTGGGGATGATGCCCGTCAACGGCAAGGAGATCGGTGCGGATTTCCTCGTCGGCTCCGGGCACAAGGGAATGGCTGCCGTTGCCCCCTCCGGCATCCTCGCGACGACAGCGGCATGGTCGTCCACAGTGTTCAGAGGCAGCAGTATCATGGGTGACAGCACCGGGAGGAGCTTCGAGAACAAGGAGCCTGAGCTGCTCGGGTGCACCTTGATGGGCGCGCCGGTTCTCTCGATGATGGCCTCCTTTCCCGCCGTGAAGGAGCGGGTGCAGCACTGGAACGAGGAAGTGAAGAAGTCGAATTACTTTGTTCGCGAGTTTCTCCGCATTGACGGGAACAGGATCCTGAGTGAATATCCACGCAGGCACACACTCTCACGGGTGGATACGCGTGCGAGCTTCGATCAAGTCGCGAAGACGCATAAACGCCGGGGCTACTTCCTCAGTGACGACTTAAAGAAGCGGAAGATCGTGGGTGAGTTCGCGGGCTCGACCCGCGTGTGGAAGCTGAACACGTACGGATTGAGCTGGGAGCGCGTGCAGTATCTGAGCGCTGCGTTTCTGGAGATCGCGGAAAAATACGGGTTGAAGATCCACTGATTCTGCGTGAGAAGATCTAACGTAAGATCTTACGTTTTGTAAAGCACGGCTCATATGAAGAAAGATCAGATATGCGAAACTGCATCCTCTGCGGGAAGGAGAACGTATCAGCAGCGTTGCAGGTCTGCGTCGATTGCATTCGTAGCGGCCGAAAAGAAGCGTTAGAGCTCGCTAGGGGGGCGCATGCGCGCATCAGAGCGCAGTACCGTCTCCCGGCCGAGCCGCCGCGAAGCGAAGGTGGGATACGCTGCACCGTTTGCGCGAACGAGTGCAAGGTGGCAGAGGGCGAACGAGGCTACTGCGGGCTGCGAGCGAACGTGAACGGTAAACTAAAATCGGCAGCGCCCCATGACCATGCGATCCTATATTCCTATATCGATCCGCTGCCGACGAACTGCTGCGCGGCGTGGTTCTGCCCAGGCTCCTCGCAGTACGGTAAGGTGAATGTTGCGGTCTTCTTCTACGGGTGCAACTTCAACTGCCTCTTCTGTCAGAACGCATCGCACAAAGAGTTCCAAACAATCAAGTCCGTGAGTGTCAAAGAGTTCGTTGCAGGCGTGACCCAGCGTGACGATGTCCACTGTATCTGTTACTTCGGCGGCAGCCCCGAGCCGCAGCTCCAGTTTGCACTGCGCGCTTCTGAGGCCGTTCTCACGAAGAGGAACGTGCGGATCTGCTGGGAATGGAACGGCTGCGGCAACAAAACGTTAGTGAAACGCGCGGCTGAACTCTCGGTCACCAGCGGCGGGATCGTCAAGTTCGACCTCAAAGCCTTTAACCCGCAGCTGGGCGAAGCACTGAGCGGTGTTTCCAACCAGCGCGCATACGAGAACTTCGAGATGATCGCACGCCAGTATTTCGAGCACTCCGTGCCGCCAGTGCTCACCGCGACTACGCTGCTCGTGCCGTTTTATGTTGACGAGAAGGAGGTGGAGGAGATCGCAAAGTTCATCGCGAATCTGAACCCTGAGATACCGTATTCACTGCTCGTCTTTCATCCTGATTTCTATATGCGCGATCTGCCGATCACGCCGCGTGAGCAGGTGAAACACTGCTACGAGGCGGCCAAAAAATACCTGGATAACGTGAATATCGGTAATCAGCAGTTGCTTGGGGTGGTGTAATCACCCAGACCCTGCCTGTAGCAGACCGAGGGACCCTGAATTAGTATGAGCTGTTCGAGGTTGTTACGCGCATGAAGCACAGGATATTCTTCATGAAAAATGAATGATTCACAGCGAACGTACGTAACAGAAAGGTGATGAGAGAGACGTGTTGAAACGGGCTCTGGGGCTCTGGCACATAACGTTGATGGGTATCGGGGTTATTCTCGGCGCGGGCATTTATGTGATTATCGGGGAGGCTGCAGGACTCAGTAGCAATGGTTTGTGGCTCTCTGTCATGCTTGCTGGTGTTGTCGCCGCGTTAACAGGGTTAAGCTATGCCGAGCTTTCTTCTCGATTCCCTGAAGCAGGTGCGGAATACGTGTATATCGAGAAATCCTTTGGTGATACGTCCGCATGGCTTACCGGCTGGTTGATCATCGTGGGCAGCGTCATTGCGGCTGCGGCCGTTGCGGTTGGATTCGCAAAGTACTTCTCCGCCCTTTTCCATACCTCTATCCCGGTGATCGCGGTCGCGACGCTGATCGTCTGCGGTATCATTCTCATTGCGGGGATAAAAGAGACGGCATTCATAACCATTCTATTCACGCTGATTGAAGCGAGCGGTTTGATCCTCATCATTTTCATCGGCGTCCCGTATTTCGGATCAATCGACTATCTCGATCTGACGCGGGGCCTGAACGGGGTTATAGAAGCGGGGGTATTGATATTCTTCAGTTACATCGGCTTCGAGAACATAGCGAGGCTGGCAGAAGAAACCAAAGAGCCGGAGAAGAACATACCGCGGGCAATTATGCTCTCCCTCGGTATCACTACCGTTATATACGTCCTTGTTGGGGTAGCCGCGTTGAGTGTTGTTTCGTGGCAGGAATTGACACAAGCGGAGGCACCACTTGCATTGATTGCACAGCGTGTGTATGGCGATCGTCTCGCGCTCGTGTTATCGGTTATTGCCCTGTTTTCAACCTTCAATACCGTGCTGGTAACGCTCCTCAGTGGCTCGCGGCTTATCTACGGTATCGCAGCATATCGAGCCCTGCCAAGGATCTTCCTCTCGACCGCGGAGAAACTGCAGACACCGTGGATTGCGATCATAGCGGTCGTCGGTGTGTCTATACCCTTCGTATTTCTTGGTGATTTGGCGACGATCGCCAATCTCGCGAACTTCACGATCTTTATCATTTTCATCATGGTCAATGCTTCGGTCATCTATTTCAGGTACAGGCACCCGGTGGAAACCGGCTTCAAAACGCCGCTCACCATCGGTCGATTCCCGGTTTTACCATTTATGGGTCTGCTAACAACGCTCTTCATGCTGATTTATTTACCGATAAACGTGCTCAGCTTGGGGTTTGCGCTCGTTATTCTGGGCTTACTTATCCACCTCGCTCTGAAAATCCACGTTAATGAAGCATTGTTCCGTGAGCGGTAAGATCTCCGTTGGTTCTTTTAGACCTCCTTTTTACACTGTAGAGTCATCAGGTTAGTTACGCGTGAATATCGAGATTCCGCAGTTGCTCGGGCTGATCCGACGTAATAACTTACAATCCCTTTATTAAGGGAACTATTCGTCTTTCGGAAATTTGAGTTTTATAAATTAGATGACTGCTATGGGGTTTGTGTAAAATTTTTAAAAACAGATTTTTTGAAGTTTTGAAAAATCAAAAGCGAATATTCATCAAAAATGCTCCGTAAAATCATCTTTTTTAGTTGATCTTGAAGCAATCTCCAGCTATGCAACTCCACTAAATAACTGATATTTTACTAATAAGGTGGCTATTATGAAAACCGAAACAGAGATATTAATGTTGTCGGTAATGCGTAAATTTATGAATATTGCCTTAAGTATATCTCCAGTGAATGCTTCGATCAGTGATCCTGCTACTATTGACAGGACTAGACTCGCAAAAATTCTAATCAGCCATTGGATTATCTGGTCTGTAATATTGGGTGGTACATCATACAGAGCTCCAATTATTCCCACTGCAGCGATTACAATAACAATCAGTTTTAATATTCCCGTCTTGTCTCCATCCATTATTATAATGATATATTTATTGAAATCGTCACAAAACCGACAGATACTCTTTCAACTCCCACTCTGTCACGTTCACACGGTAGCGATCCCACTCGACCAGCTTGGACATGAGGAAATTCCTGAAGATATGCTCACCTAAGGCCTCTTTGACGAGCTTGCTTCGCTTCGTCAGGTTAATCGCCTCGATCAAGCTCCCGGGCAGCGTCTTGATCTTCTCCCGCTTCCGTTCGTCCTCGCTCATCAGATACACGTCCTTCTCCGTGGGTGACGGCAGCTCGTACGTGCCTCGCATGCCAGCCAGACCGGCAGCGAGCATGACCGTAAATGCCAGATACGGATTGCAGGCAGGGTCAGGACTGCGGAACTCGATTCGTGTCGCTTCCTCCTTGCCCGGCTTGTACATCGGTATCCGGACGAGCGTCGAGCGGTTCCGGCGCGCCCACGTGATATACGCAGGAGCCTCGTAGCCCGGCACCAACCGCTTGTAAGAATTGATCCACTGGTTGGTAATGGCAGTGATCTCCGGCGCGTGCTTCAACAACCCGGCCGTGTAGGATTTCGCGACGTCCGAGAGATTGTGCTCATCCGCGGGATCGAAGAAGGCATTCCGCTCGCCCTTAAACAATGATTGGTGAACGTGCATGCCTGAGCCGTTTACCCCGAAGATCGGTTTGGGCATGAAGGTGGCATAGCAGCCGTGCTGCCGCGCGATCTCCTTGATTACGATCCGCTGCGTCATCACGCGATCCGCCATCGTGAGCGCATCGGCGTACCGCAAATCGATCTCATGCTGCGATGGCGCGACCTCGTGGTGGCTCGCTTCCACCTTGATCCCCATCGCCTCGAGCATCATGATCGTCTCACGGCGGAGGTCGCTGCCCGCGTCGAGCGTGGTCAGGTCGAAGTAACCGCCCTCGTCCAGCACCCCCAGCGACTTGTCATCATGTAAATAGAAATACTCCAGCTCGGGGCCGACGTAGAACGTATAGCCGTACTCCTCCCGTACCCGGTCGAGGCTCTGCTTCAACGCATGGCGTGGATCGCCTTCATACGGGCCACCATCTGGCTTCAGGATGTCGCAGAACATCCGCGCGACCACGTCGCCCTGGGTCTTCCAGGGGATAAGCTGGAATGTGCTCGGATCAGGCTTTGCGAGCATGTCGCTCTCATCGATCCGTGCGAACCCTTTGATCGAGGAGCCATCAAAGCCCATGCCCTCCTCAAAAGCCATTTCCAATTCGCCTACGGAGATAGAAACGCTCTTCAAATGCCCTAAAATGTCCGTGAACCACAGCCCAATGAACTGCACGCCGCGCTTCTCGACCACGTCAAATACAGTGTCCTTATCGGCTCTCTTTTTCGCCATCGTTCGTTAGCTACGGTCATCTATTGGCGCACGTTGTATTTAAAGGTAGCATTCGGAGCCGTTGGACCGTTGAATATGCGGGGATTGCGAGCGGACGTTTCACTCCGCATCTGAGCTTATCGTTCTGCTTGATCCTTATGGAATAATGTTCCTCTAGTTGGGGTCGGATGGGGAATAATGCAATGATCCTTACTCCCAGAACCGTCTCGTTCGTGCGTACTTCCGCTCCTCTTCCAGGATATGGCGGTAAAATGTGTACTCCTCCTCCGTTTCGGTCGCCTGTAGCGCGGGATTAAACCGTCGTATGATCCGGGAGGCAATTTCAGGCCCCACACCGCGTGCAGCAAGTGCAACGACCGCACGAACGCCGTGCGAGAGCACTAAATTCGCGTTCCGGTAGACCCGTTTTACCCGCTCATGCTCCTTCCGTGCACCGGTAGTATGTGCAGCCGCCTGCTTCACCAGTCGGATCTCATCCTCCTCCCACGGCTTCAGGGCTGCGATCAAGCGTGAGTTACAGACCGGACAGACGAGCCCCGCTTGTCCCTGTTCAATCACGGTCTTCACGTGCCTCCGGGCTTCCCAGCGCTTGCAGTTCACGCAGAATAAGAGCACGCGATCGTTCATGATGCGGTTCCGCAGCGCTTCGATGATAAGCTGCTCGTCACGCTCGATGGCCAGCATATCGCGCCAGCTCGTATATCCTGCGGCGCCGACGGGACTCACACCGTGCGATGAGAACTGAACGCTGATCTCTCCCGATTTGATCTTCTTCACCACCTCGACCGTCCGTTCGACGTCCAGCTTATCCGCGAAGATTTCACGCACCGTCTCGTTATAGATCGGCGTCTCGGCAAATAGGGCGATCAGCTTATCGGCTGAAATCCGCTTACGATCGTAATTCTTACGCAACGCGCCGAACCGTTTCGCTACGTTCATGAGCTCCCATCTGAACAGGAAGGAGTTCCGCAGGGTTTTCTCGAGGAGTGCTTGCACGTACTGTGGCTCGATTGCAGCCAGGGTCTGCTGCACCGCATCGCGGGATAACGCGCGCCCTGATTTCAATTTTATTCGATACGGATCGATCTCCATGGCGATATCCATGCCGAGCCGTGCCCCGAGCAAGGTGATGAGCAGCCGGCCAAAGGTCTCATTCACCTGATGCCCCCAGCACGTATTGAAGATCACCTCCTGGTGATCGTTCGCGATCTCGACGACCAGCGTTTGCGCTGTCGGCACCGGATAGTCCTGCTCCAGCTGTTTGCTGAGCACTGCGATCAGCGTCTCGAAGCAGCCGGCGGGCACTCCATACTCCTGTTCCAGCGCCCGGTTTACGTCTGCGATGCTTCCGCCCGCGGCAAGAGCAGCAGCAATGCGGGCACGCAGATGACCGACGTCCTGCGCGATCACGAAAGGCACAGGTATCTCCTCGCCCTCCCAGTTCGGGATCTCACCCTCGCGTTTCACCCCCGGCTCGACCTTGAGCTTCGCGCCGCCTTCCTCTTCGTTGAGCTCGGTATCCACGATCCGCCACGTATCGCCCTTCGCCACGAATAACGCGCCGGGGTCCGCGAAGTTGAGCGCGAACCGTTCGTCAAGCATACAAATGAGTTTCCCGCTCACGATGTCGTAAACTTCGACCTTGCGTTCATCCGGGATCATAGAAAGATTCTCATAGTAATAGGTGCGCGTGCCTTTGCTGCGCCACAGCTTCTCGCCCTCGTGTTTCACCAGGCCTTCAGCCTCCAATTGTGCGATCACGTGAAGCAGCGCATCACTCGAGAGATTCCTGAACGGATATGCACGTGTGAGCACGGCACGAAGCTTTTCCAGGGTGATCACGCCGGTATCGAGGAGCATTCCGCAGATCTGGTTCGCCAGAACGTCCAGCGAGCCCTCTTTCAGCTTGATATCCTCTATCTTGCCGCCCTTCGCGCGCTCAGTAATCACCACCGCTTCCGCGATATCGTCTGGAGTCAGCGCGATGATCGTGCCGTTGGAGGTCGTCTGGAACGAGTGCGAGGCACGTCCCACACGCTGCACGAGACGTGTCACCTCACGTGGCGACGCGTACTGGACAACCATATCGATCGTGCCGATATCAATACCGAGCTCCATCGAACTGGTGCAAATGAGCCCTTTGATCGCGCCGCTTTTCAGACGCTCTTCTGCTTCGATCCGCATCTCCTTGGAGAGTGAGCCGTGATGCACACCAATCAAGCCGGGCTCAAACCGGTTCATGATCGACCCGAGCATCTCCGCGGCCCGTCGCGTGTTCACAAAGATCAACGTCGATTCGTTCCCCTCGGCGTTCACAATCTCCCGTAGTGCCCGAACATGTGCCAGTACGTCCGGCTCGACGCCTGCGCTGTGGGCCGCTCGTATATCCTGATGTGCCCGTTGCGGGCTCAGCACCTCGATCTCAAGCGCTTTCGTGGAAACGGTATTAATCACTCGCATCGGGCGCTGACCTGCGAAATACTTCGCTACCTCCTCGGGATTGCCCACCGTTGCGGAGAGGCAGATGCGCTGGAAATCGCCCGCAAGTTCTGCGATGCGTTCGAGCGCGATCGTCAGTTGCGCGCCACGTTTCGAGTTCGCCAGCTCGTGCACTTCGTCGATGATCACGTGCCTGACGGATTTCAAGTGCTCCCGTAGCCGCGCGCCCGGGATCATCGCCTGGATCGTTTCCGGTGTGGTGATCAGGACATCCGGTGGCTCCAGAGCCTGCCTTCTCCGTGCGTACATGCTGGTGTCGCCGTGCCGCACTTCGATACGGAGATCGAGCTGCTCACCCCAACGCTCCAGCCGCAAGAGCATGTCGCGGTTCAACGCGCGTAACGGCGTGACGTAGAGTGCTAAAAAGCCCTTCTTCGCAGGCTCCTGCTTTTTATACGCGATGAGCCGGTGCAGAACGGGCAAAACCGCTGCTTCCGTCTTCCCCGAGCCGGTCGGCGCTATCAGTAACACGTCCTCGCCCGCTAAAATGCGCGGGATACTCAACGCTTGGGGTTCCGTGGGTGCGGCGAAGGTCTTACCTAATACCGCTTGAATCTCTGCAGTGAGCAGCGAAAAGGCATTCATGTAGCTCGGAGTATCAGAACGAGTTACCTTACTTTCCCTTTACCTTTGGGGCAGAAAAAGATTGAACAGCAGTGAGCTGGAACTCGCTTCATTTCCCTGACGCCTGCCTGGAAGTCAGTATCCAGGAAGGTTACCCGGCGTCCATATGCCAGGTGCGGGAGATCTTAAGGGCAACCTCGCTAGACTTTCACAATCTCACCAGTCCGTAGAACGCCAAACGACCGAAATCCCCAGAAAATTATGCAAACCCCCGACAGGATCAAGAGCAATGTTTTCCATAACTCTACGATAGACCAACTCCAAAATGTGAGCACTATCAGGACGAGTGAAAAGCCGATAATTTCGGCGATACTGCCGGCCAACGGCTCATGTTTACTCAAATAGAAACCGTCTTTGAAGAACAGAACAATACCTATAACCGCCATTATTACCGTCTCGGTCTTTTCTAAATCTGAGTTACTCATATCCCCGAACAAAAATCTGAAAAATAGCAGTGTTAATAACAGCACGGTACCGAAGCATATGGCGAAAAGGCCAGCTATATAATAATATCACCCAAAATTAGACAGCGCATCCAGAAATAACACTGTCCAGAATAAGATAAGGAACAACAATATTGAAATTGTTGCGATAGCCATAGCATCATTGGGCTCATAATAAGCCCGTCTACCTAACGTGGGAAAACCCCATAGTAACATCATAACCAGTATAATGCTTCCGATGTCATTGCAATGGAATCCTTCAGGACTTCGTGGGGTTCCATTGTACTGTAGGAGCAACCGGGCAATGTTGCTCCACTGGAGATCGTGCCCCTGCCGTAATCCTATTCAGTTTTGCTCGTGAATCCGCGATACGATGGTGCAGTCACCAGATACCATTTCTTCTTACCGCGATCGAATTTCGCGCCTATGCTCTTCATGAACAGCGCCGCGCGATGGGGATCGATACCGAGTTCTTCAGCAAGCGTCAGCGTGGATGCGCCGTCGCGCTCGGTGATAACGCGGTTCGCGCGCGATTCCAGCTCCTCGCGCGGGGAGATGAACACGTCCAGTTCGAAATTCCAGGCCACATCCGCGACCAGCTTGAGGATGATGATGAAGACCGGGACGAGTATGAAGTACGAGATCCAGTGCGCGGTTACCAGCATGTTCCAGGCAAAGTGCATTGATACCGCGCCGAGGTAACCGATGATGATCATGCGTCGTTGCGCCTTGATCTTTGCCACACCGACCATCAGCCCAAAGAGCCCGGTGAAGAGAATATGCCCCACGGCGATGGACCGCACCGCGGCCAGCTCGATCCCAAATTCCCCGGAGAAGCTGTAGAGCAAGTTCTCCACGATTTCAAAGCCGATAGCGACGGCAGCGCCGTAGACCAGGCCGTCCATTGGCCCTTCCAACTCCGGGGCCTTGCGCAGCCAGTAGATGTACACCCCTTTACAGGCCTCCTCAACGAGCGGCGCACTGAGTATTCCAGCCCAGAAGAAGACGTACTTCTCGAGTGCGTAGGAGAAGATAACGGCAGGAATAGCGCCCCACGCCACGGCCTTTAAGATCTTGCCCAGCGGTTCGGGCTCAAAGACGTCCTTCTGATAGATATAAAGAAACCAGAGCACACTGACAATAACGCTGATGTACACAATTTCGAGCATCACCTATACTTGGGGTACGCGGGGTATAAATGTTCCGCTGGTTTCGCCGCTGGTCTCTGCGCTCGGTTTGCCGTTGGGTGTGGTTGCTCGATTGTCAGAGTGCGACCAAGCTTTTAAACGGGCGGCGTCAACTATATCCACGGGTGCGGACAGCAACATGATCAAAGTGGACGTGACGATACGGCTGAAGCATGGCGTGGCAGACCCTGAGGGCGCGAACACCAAAAAGGCATTGCAGTTGCTTGGGTTTACCAATGTTCAGGCCGTGGAATCGATGAAGACGTTTCGAATCGCCCTGGAGCCGGGAACCGGGCGCGGTGACGAGGCCACGGTGAAGCGGGAAGTGGAGGAGATGTGCAGGAAGCTGCTGGCCAATCCGGTGATTCACGATTACACGATCGAGGTTGTGCAGAGCGACGGTTAGCCGAGCGGAGCGCGAACGCTCAAGCTTTAATACGATCGACGTAAAGGTAAGTGTGGTGAGAAGAGAGGTTCAGTGCGATGGCAGAGCTCGACCCGTGGGGTGTTACGGATATAAAGGATTATTCGCGGCTCTTTGACGAGTTTGGTATCTCGCGATTCACGGAGATTCTTGGTCAGCTCGAGCAGCCGCATCTGTACATGCGCAGAGGCATTATCGTGGGGCATCGCGGGTACGAGGACGTGGCGCGTGCGATGAACGAGCGGCGCCCGTTCGCGGTGATGAGCGGGTTCATGCCCTCGGGGAAGGTCCATCTCGGTGGAAAGATGGTGATGGACGAGATCATCTGGCACCAGCGCATGGGCGGCGATGCGTTCTCCTGCGTTGCGGATATGGAGGCGCACTCGGTACGGGGCGTCTCGTGGAAGCAGTGCAGAGAGATCGGGCTCAACGAGTACCTCGTGAGCCTCGTCGCGCTGGGCTTTGAGATCGAAACGGGGCATTTGTATTTCCAATCGGAGAACAAGCCGCTGCGTGATCTCGCGTTCGAGCTGGGTACTGCGGTGAACTTCAGCGAGATCAGTGCGATCTACGGGTTCCAGGGCGGCGTGAACATCGCGCACATGATCAGCGTCCTGGTGCAGAATGCGGATATTCTACAGCCGCAGCTCCGCGAGTATAGTGGCCCAAAACCGACTGTCATTCCCGTTGGTGTGGATCAGGATCCGCATATCCGGTTAACGCGGGATATTGCAGCTAGGATGCGGATGTTCCGGGTGGAGACGCGGTTTGACACCGAGCAGCGGCCGTATATCAGTATCCGTGCGAAGAATGCGGAGGTTGGTGCGCTGGAGGAGCTCGCAGCGCGCACAGAGGGTGAGAAGAAGCTCTATGAGCTCCATCTTGACCTCTTTGGCATCGAGGAAGCCCATATCGATAGCCGATTGCGAGCGCTTGAGACTGTTGTACGTGACGTTGAGCTCGATTACGGTGGCTATGGGTTCTGCCTGCCTGCGGCCACTTATCACCGGTTCGTGCAGGGCTTAACGGGCGGGAAGATGTCATCGAGCGTTCCGGAGAGCTACATTGCGCTCACCGAGCCGCCGGAGGAGGCCGCGCAGAAGGTGAAACGTGCGAAGACCGGCGGACGGGTGACGGTGGAAGAGCAGAAACAGCACGGCGGCGTACCGGAAGATTGCACGATTTATGCGCTTTTGATGGTGCACCTTATCGAGGACGATGCGCAGGCAAAAGAGATTTTTGAAGAGTGCAAGAGCGGCAGAAGGCTGTGCAAACAGTGCAAAGCAGAGGCTGCGGAGCTCATGCAGTCTTTTCTGACGCAGCATCAGCGTGATCGCGCAGAGGCGCGCGAAGCACTGATGAAGCATGAAGTGTACAAGCGGTGGTTCACGTAACCGTTCTCGGTCACGAGAGCGGAACGAGTGAGGAATTCTAAACGGGCCGTGCTAGCAGCTCCTTTACCTTCTTTACCCCATCGATTGCGTC
This sequence comes from uncultured Halobacteria archaeon, assembly GCA_964522635.1. Taxonomy (GTDB): domain Archaea; phylum Halobacteriota; class Syntropharchaeia; order Alkanophagales; family Methanospirareceae; genus JACGMN01. The sequence continues at coordinate 32,526 of CAZFWT010000005.1, forward strand.
TTTACAGTAGTAATCCGCACCTATCTTACGGGCAAAATCTGCGGTGACTGCCCCACCGCCGACTATAATCGGCACCGTGAGGCCCTGGCTTCGGAGATGCGAGACGACCTCGGCCATGTACCCCCGTGTCGTCGTGAGCAATGCAGAGAGTGCGAGTATATCGGCTTTAATCTCTGAAACAGCACGCGCGAAGCTCTCTTTATCAACATCAATTCCCAGATCCACGATCGTGAAGCCCGCGGATGAGAGCATAATCGCCACCACCTCCTTCCCGATATCGTGCACGTCGCCCTTGACCGTGCCGATAACGACCGTACCTAACGTCCCTGTGGCTTTTGATGCGCCTTCCTGCTCCAGGAACGGCTTGAGTATCTCCAGCGCCTTTTTCGCATTCCAGCCGGAGACCATCAGCTCCGCATCGAAGTACCGCTCCTTGTAGCCTGCCCCGATTGTCTGAAGTCCTGAGGTCAGCTCTTCAACGAGCTCATATGCGCTCGTGCCCTGGCTCATTCGCTCCTCGATGAATGCCTTTATACGCAGCTTCCTCGTGTCAAGGAGCGCGTCGATGATCTGCTCGGCCCCGCTCGCATCCATAGGATACCCAAGTACGCACAAAGCTTAAAAGATTTCAATCCGCATTCTAATTAATTGTAAATGTATGAAGATCGTCTTTACGGATTCAGGAATTGAAGCGGACCTCGTTGCGGGCAAGACGATCCTCTCGTACGCGCAAGAGCTGGGGATCGAGCTAAACGCCCCGTGCGGCGGTGAGGGGACCTGCGGTCAGTGCCTCGTTGAGGTTGAGAGCACACCGGGCGCGCTCTCGCGGAAGACCAAGGCGGAGCGGCAATTCATCCGCAACGATGGCCATCGACTCGCCTGCCAGGCGCGTATTCGAAGCACAGAGGTGCCTATTTACGTCCGCATTCCGCGGATCGCGTATTGCATCCTGGAGACGGGCGAGTTCTGGCCTATTCCAGTCGAGCCGTTTGTGCACCGTGAAGGCGATCGGGTCTTTTACGAATCCACCGATATTAACAGTTATACAGGCGAGCTACACGGCATTACACTCGACATCGGAACCACCACGCTCGTGATGTATCTCGTCGATCTGGAAACGGGCGCGGTGCTCTCCGTCATCTCCCGTGAGAATCCCCAGAAGAAGTACGGGAACAACGTGATCTCCCGCATCGAGTTCGCACGAACGGGTCAGCGACTCCTGGAACGTGAAATCAGAATCGCCGTGAACGAGATGATCGCCCAGCTGACTGAGCGACGGAACGTCTATGAGCTGGTCGTGGTTGGGAACCCGGTCATGCGCGATCTCTTCTTCGGCTCGTCCGTGCAATCACTCGGGATAAGCCCCTACGAGCCCCTGAGCACTGAACCGGTCCGTAAAACGGCGAGCGAGCTCGGGCTCGCCACGAATCCAAACGCACGCGTTTACGGCCTCCCGCTCGTGGGCAGCTTCGTGGGCGCCGACGCCCTGGCGGTCATTCTTTCCACGGGAATGTACAAACATAAGGGCATCAGCATGGCCATTGACATCGGGACCAACACTGAGATCGTTCTCGGTAATCAGAACCGTCTGATCGCCACGTCCTGCGCAGCGGGTCCGGCGTTCGAGGGGTGCAGTGTTCAGTTTGGCCTTGGGAGTGTCAGTGGCGCGATAAACGAAGTGTGGCTCGTCAACGGCAAGGTTTCCTACAGGACCATCCACCAGGCCAAGCCGATCGGCATCTGTGGCTCAGGATTGATCGATGCGCTGGCAGTGCTCCTGGAGAACAGCATGATCAACGGACGCGGGAAGTTCCGGGGCGATACCCGAGCATTTCAAATAACCGATACTATCCGTCTGGTTGAGGCGGACATTGACAAGCTCAATCTGGCGAAGTCCGCCGTTTCAGTCGGTATCAAGATCCTGCTGGAACGCTACGGGATCGAGCTCACTGATCTCGATCGCATTTACCTCGCCGGTGCGTTCGGCTATTACATCAATCTCGAGAACGCGATGCGTATCGGGCTCCTGCCGCCAATCGCGCTGGAGAAGGTGAAGAAAGTAGGTAACGCGGCGATCGAGGGCGCACGGCATGCATTGATCTCACGGACGAAACGTGAAGAGGCGGAGGCGCTGGCAAAGCGGATCGAGCATATCAAGCTCGAGCAGGTGGAGAACTTCCAAGAGAAGTTCATTGGTGAGCTCTATTTCCAGAACTACCTTTTCTCTTCTTAAAACCCTTTCCTTGTCGTCTTCCTCCAGTTTTTGATTGAATCGTTAGGGTCTTTTAAAACGCAATTAGAGAAAGCGGAGAGAATTCTTAGAATATTATGCCTCTATATTCTTTATTCTGTAACTCAATTCATCGACATCACACTTCAAGCAACTCAGGCAGTTACGCTAACCTGTCATTAATTCCTCATAACATTTAAAAAATCACTTCACTCATGTTCTTTTCAATCCATCCTTTAACTATTGTTAACTAGGTATATTTAAATCTTGACTTCTCCCAAATATAGTCCGTCATTACTGCCGTTCCGCTTCATCTTATGTCTCCTTTTTAGCTATATGCAGATGAAAAGTATGCATCCCCTCTGTGTATTTTTAGATGACTTGTAATAGTTTCAATGAATGCGCTCCCATAATTCTGAACAAATTTATCTCCAATACCACGCACAGTAAGGAGAGACACAGCATCTGTTGGTTTTTGTTTGGTTAATTCTCTCAAAGTAGTATCCCCGCAAATCGTATATGCTGGGATGTCCCTTTGCTGTGAAAATGCTCTCCTCAACTTCCTAAGTTCCTCAAATAATTCCTTTTCCAAGTCGTCTAATTCTGGAATGCTTCGATCAACAAAACCTGCAAGGAATTGAACGTTCGTTTCACACTTACCAGCAATAAAGTCTCTTCCTTTAGTTGTAATTTTGAGTACTGATATGTTTTTATATTCAGATAAAAGTTCCATCCTTAGGAGTTCAGATTTAACAAGAGCGTCTATGATCGTTCTCAATTGTTCTCTTGTGAATGTTGGAAAAATAGAATATGTTGTAAGATTATGCAGTTCGTAGTTGATTATAAAGGTCGATTTTGACCCTTTTAGTATCGATATAATTTTATTAATACCTAAAGGAAACGGTAGTTCTGTAATGGAACAAAGAATAATTTTGCAAACAGAACTTTCATAATCTTGGATTGCGGTTTTTATATTTACGTTCATAGTAACACTTTCATCCCTTTTTATTCGCTCTTTTTAAGTCCTGCCACACTGTTATGTGTCGCATTCCTCCGTTACGCCACACTATCACTCTTTATCCTCTACAGTTCATTAAAGTTCATCGATAACAGATGACAACCGATCTCTATCTATTTTTCCAACAATATCCTCTTCTACACTCGTTCCCAGCTTTCTCTCCAAGAATTTCTTAACCTCTTCCCTATTCCAACCTTTTCCCAAAGCTTTACCCCATAAAGCTCTCAGTTGAGTTGCTGTTGCCATGCCAGGCATTTCCATCGCACCACCGATCTCATCAATCAATTCAGATAGCTCCTTTTTATTTACTTTCACTATGATTTCATCCTCATCACTTGTCCCGAATCTCTCTTCCAAATATCTTCTTACTCTCTCTCTATCCCATCCTCTATCCAAAGCTTTTCCATATAATACACGCAGTTGATGAGATGATGCTTTACCGAGGCCGCTAAGAGGATCTATCTCTGAGAGGAGAACGTTAATCGCCTGACTTATATTCTCGAGCTCGCTGATTTCCTTTTCCACCGCTATGGTCTTCTCGTCTACAGGAAAGGATATCTTTACTTTCGTACTCATTTTTCACCTTCCTTTTTCACGTTTCGGGAAAGAACGCGTGACCGGTCGTCAGGAACGGGACGATTTACCACCCATGCCGAAGGTCGTGCCTTGCCACCCTATCCTTCTTCACCATCAGCTTTCGCTTTCCCCATCTGAACTACTATTTACCGTAAGTACATAAAAAGCGGACATATAAAAGCTTCTCCATATACTTTTTCCCTAACGTGAACATTTGATACAACAACTTCGTTCGTGAAATAAAGGGGGAAGCTCGACGAAGTTGAGGAAGAAGCCCCAAATTGTTTTTTGACAGCGTTACAAAAAGGATGGAGAAAAAAGAGTCTTTATAGTAACGCGGCCTTCAGCGCTTCCAGCAGCAATTTCCCGGCTTCTTGCATGATCGGCCGTTCAGGGCCCATGTACGCGACGCACTCGTTATCGTGCAGTTGCAGCACCTGCTCCTCGAACTTCTGGTCAGCGCAAGACATCCCGACCAGCTTCGCCGCCACCTTCGACGCGGAGCCGCAGGGCGTATCACGCACCACCTTCACGCTCTCGATGATCATGGTCTTCGGATTCACGCGCACTATCAGCTCAGGTTTACCGAATCGAGCGGCAAACGTCTGTATCTCCGGGTGCTCGCTTGACTCCAGTGAGCAGAACGGCTCCAGGAATTCGAGGTGGATGCCCTTCTTCTTGAGTTCCTCGGTAATGGAATATTTGCCCTCCGGGATCAGGTTCGGATCACCAATAGCCCAGAGGACCGCTTTGACCCCCAGCTTTTCCGCGATGATTGGGACGAGGTCACCGGCCTTCGGGAGTATTCCCAGCACCATGAGGAGATCAGAGGCGCAGAGGGGCAGATCAGCCGGGAGGTCCCTCTCCGGATCGTCGAGTGATACGGAGGTTATCCCAAGGTCGTAGATGCCAACAATCCGGTCTGCAAACTCACTTGCAGCTAAATGCTCTGCTATCAGCTCGCCAAACGATCCATGATACAGAATATAGATCAGGTTCATGACAGCGTGCCTCGCCTTCTGATAGGGCGCTCATTCATGTCGATACACACAAGGTGACGTTTGCTGCTGGAAGGAACTGCGGTGGCTACTCCACTATTCGCGTGTATACTGCCCGGTAGACCTCAGAGAGATCGCCCTTCTCCTGTCTGAACACGTCTTTATCCAGGCTTCGTATCTCGCCGCGTGTCTCGTACGCCCGTTTATCCCAGAACCTGCAGACATCCGGCGTGCCCACCTCGTCGGCGAGGATGATCTCACCGCACTTCTTGCAGCGTCCGTACTCGAGCTTGAAATCGGCTAATATGACCTCCTTTGTGCTCAGATATGCGCTCATGAGCTCCCCGATGCGCCGCGTCGTAGTCGTGAGGAACGCGATCTCGCTGTGATCCATCCACCCGTTCGCGATAAGCTCATCCTTCGTTACCGGTCGATCAACCTTCTCAAACTTGGTGGTGAATTCCACATAACTTCTGGCGAGTGGCGTCCCTTCTGCCCGCTTCGTGCCCTCGGAAATGAACTCGCTGCTGATCTCTACCTCACCGCGCTGAGAGCGTCGCCAGAGCGAGCCGTAGAGGTAGTTCCGGGCGATGACCTCCACGGGCAGGATATCGAGGTCCTGAGCTACGAGCATGTTCGGAGGCACGAATTCCCGGAAGTGTGTCTTTATCCCTGCAGCTTCGAGCTTCTTGAACCAGAAACAGGAGAGCTTGCAGCAGATCGCGCCTTTATCGGTATATTCCGCTTTCTTCAGCCCGTCGAAGGCCGTTACACGATCGGTGAAGACGAAGACGATATCTCCGTTCGGCCGTTGATAAATGTCCTTCGCTTTTCCGCTTCGCAGATACGTCGCCTCGTTCATGAGCTTCAATAGGAATAGATCGCTACTTTTATATATAAGTCTCTTCCTATTAGCAAACGGAGAGCGTTTAGAGCGCGCGGAGTGGTCAGAGCGTTCCCCGGGCGGCGCTCTCTTCGCTAAGCGGGATTTAGACGAGAATGAGAACCGCACGTTTAAAACGGAGCACGAAGGAGACGAGTGTCGGTGTAGAATTGAACCTTGACGGCACGGGCACGAGCGAGATCAGCACGACGATCAAATTCTTCGACCACATGCTCGCGACCTTCGCGAAGCACGGGTTCTTTGACCTGATGGTGAAGGCCGAGGGCGACTTGAGCCACCACATCATCGAGGATACCGGTATCGTCCTGGGCGAGGCGTTCAAGAAGGCCCTGGGTACTGCTGAATCAGCGGAACGCGCGGCGATCGTGCGATTCGGCTCTGCCACCGTGCCTATGGACGAGTCGATTGCGCGTTGTGCCGTGGATCTCGGCGGAATCGGGGGCGTTGGACGGGGGTATACGGTATTCGAGGCGGATTTCGAGAAAGAACTGGTGGAGGACCTCAGCACTGAGAACATCCCCCATTTCATCACGACCTTCGCCACGCACGCGAGCTTCACGATCCACGTCTCGGCACGGGGTGAGAACGAGCACCATAAGATCGAGGCGATCTTCAAGGCCTTAGCGATCGCTTTGGATCGCGCGACACGGGTTGAAGAGCGGAAGAAGGCGAAGGGCAGGTAAAGGCTGCTGGCTGGCTGGCTGTATCTATGAGCATGAAGCAGCTACGATCAGGCTACAACCAGGTCGCAAGCTCATCGTGCGTGGCAGTTCGGTGAGTGGATTTCTCTACACAAAGTGAAAGAATAAATTATGAGTGTGTGAGATGTGGACCGAGGAATACAGACCGAATCGATTGGACGAGATCCTTGGACATGATGAGGTGGTGAAGCGGCTGCAGGGCTTTGTCAAGGAGCGGACGGTGCCGAACCTCCTGCTCTGGGGCCCACCGGGTTCGGGCAAGACCTCGGTCGTCTACGCGCTGGCGAAGGAGCTCTACGGTGAGTTTTACCGCGAGAACCTCATGCACATAGAAACTGCGGACTTCGTGGAGCAGGGTAAGAAATGGCTGAAGGAGAACAAGCGGTTCAAGCTCTTTTATAACGAGCAGAAATCCGCGATCGTCATGTTCAAGCAGATGATCCGAGAATATGCCGCGTTGGCGCCGATCAATGCGTCCTTCAAGCTCCTGTATTTCAGTAACGCCGATTTGCTGCCCTGGAATGCGCAGCACGCCTTGCGACGGATCATGGAGCGGAGCAACAGAACCTGCCGGTTCATCTTCGCCACCACGAAGCCTGCGAGCATCATTCCTGCCGTTCGGTCACGCTGCCTGAATCTGCACTTCCGCTCGCTTGAGCAAACGGGTGCGCTGGATCAGCTGCTCCAGAAGATCGCCGAGCGGGCGGGATTGACCCTTACCGCGCAGGGTTTGGCGGCCATAGGCGATTATGCACGGGGCGATGCGCGTGCGGCCATTCTGATTCTGGAAGCTGCGGCGGTACGAGCAGCATCGGAAACGCCCGTACTCGACGCGAACCGGATAGCCGCGGTTGCGCAGAACGCTTTTTTCCCGCGGCAGCAGGCCGAGGAGTTGCTCGAATCAGCGCTACGAGGTCGCTACAAGGATGTGCGGGCGCGGTTGGAAATTCTGATGCGTGTGGAGCGCATGGGCGGCAGGGAGCTGCTTCTCGAGCTCCACGAGGCAGTACGACGGAAGATGCAGCGCGAGATGACACCTGCTGATAGGAATCGGTATGCACGGCTCATCGTGCACGCGGGTGAGGCTGACCTCAAACTCTGCACCGCGCTTCATCCGCTGATACCGCTCGATGAGCTGTTAGCGAACTTCGCTTTTCGCGCGAGTGACGACTGAACTCGAGGTTCTTATCGATTCACTCAGCCGGTCACACTGCTCATAAGGGGCAGCTAAAAATCACACAGCGCCTTCCACCATCGCTCTGAACGCCTGCTCGTCGAGTATGTGCACTCCGAGCTTCTGCGCCTGTTCGTATTTCGAGCCCGGGTCTTCTCCGGCGACCACGTAATCCGTCCGTTTCGAGACGCTCGAGGCCACCTTGCCGCCCAGGCGCTCGACGAGATCCTTTACTTCCTCACGGGGCATGGATATGCGACCCGTGAAGACGAAGGTCTTCCCTTTCAGTGCCGATGGTGCCGGACCAGCCGCTACAGCCGCTGCTGCTTTTGTCTCGTAATCCACACCTGCGCGCACCATCTTCTGCAGCAGTGCTTTGGTGCTCTCCTGTGCGAAGAACAGGAGAATGCTCTTCGCCACTTCCGGGCCGATCTCAGGTATACCGATCAGGTCGTCATACGTGGCGTTCCGCAACGCGTCCATATCGCGGAACTGCTCAGCGAGCAGCGCTGCAGTATGCTCACCCACGTGTCGTATCCCGAGCGCGTGGAGGAGTCGTGCGAAGCTCGTATGCTTGCTCCGGTCGAGCGCATCCAGGATATTCTGCGCGGATTTATCGCCCATCCGCTCCAGGCGCGCGAGCTCGCGTTTCGTTAAGAGGAAGAGATCCGCGGGATCGGCGACCATGCCGCGATCCACCAGTTGCTCGATTACCTTCTCCCCTAGCCCCTCGATGTTCAGCGCACGGAGCGATGCGAAATGCTTGATGCGCTCTTTTAGCTGGGCACGGCAGGCGACACCGATGCAGCGGGCAATTGGCCCTTCCTTGATCACGTCCGAGCCGCAGACCGGGCATTTCTGGGGCATCTGAAACTCCGTCTCCTCTCCGGTTCGCTTCGAGGTGATCACGCTCACCACCTCGGGGATCACGTCGCCCGCCCGTTCGACCACAACGGTATCGCCGATCCGCACGTCCTTTCTCCTGAGCTCGTCCTCGTTATGGAGCGTTGCCCGGCTCACGGTAACGCCGGCGATCTGCACGGGCTCAAGGATCGCAACGGGCGTGAGTGCACCGGTCCGCCCCACCTGCACGATGATATCGTTCACCCGTGTGAATTCCTCTCGCGCGGGGAATTTGTAGGCGATCGCCCAGCGCGGACTGCGTGAAATGGTGCCCAGCAGCTCCTGCTGCGCGATGTTGTTCACCTTCACGACGACGCCGTCGATCTCGTAATCAAGGGTGTCACGCTGCTTCTGCACGGTATCATGGTAGCGGATCACGGCGTCAATATCCGTGAACTGCCGGATTAATGGATTTATCCTGAAGCCGATTTGTTGCAGATACTCCAGGACATCCATCTGTGACGAAACGGTCCTGCCTTCAAGGCGACCGATCCCGTAGGCGAAGAAGTCGAGCGGCCGAGCGGCCGTGACCTTCGGATCGAGTTGTCGTACCGAGCCTGCAGCTGCATTACGGGGGTTGGCGAACAGCTTCTCACCGCGATCGCCCAATTTCGCGTTCAACGCTTTGAACTTGCTGAGCGGCATGTAGACCTCGCCTCGAACCTCGAGCAGGGCGGGCGGTACGCTTTCAGGCGCATCAGCACGGATGCGTAATGGGATCGACTTAATCGTCCGCAGGTTCTGGGTGATATCCTCGCCGGTATAGCCGTCACCCCGGGTGCTGCCGACTGAGAAGGCGCCATGCTCGTAGACCAGCTCCATCGCCAAGCCGTCGATCTTCGGCTCCACCACGTACTCAATCACAGACTCAGGCCCCAAAAGCCGGCGCACACGGTCATCGAAGTCCCGGACGTCCGCCTCGGCCGTGACACTGTTCAAGCTGAGCATCGGGATGCGGTGCTCGTACGTGCCGAACTCCTCTAACGGTTTCGCACCGATCCGTTGCGTGGGTGAATCGGGCGTAATCAGCTCAGGATACTTACGCTCCAGCTCCACCAGCTCGGCGAACAAACGGTCATATTCGGCATCCGAAATCTCCGGTGCATCCAGAACATAATAGCGATAATTGTGATAGCGAATCAGCTCTCGTAACTCCTCTATTCGTTTCGTTACTGCTTCATGCTCCCCTTCGCCACCCATGTTTTTATATATTCGTCACCTGATACTTAATACACGAGGTATCTACCAGCATGGCAGCGGAGAGGGAGAAAGAGGAGACACTAATTCCGAGTTCGGATTACCTGGCAAGCGGCATACATATCGGCACGCAGCAGAAGACCGGCGACATGAAGCGGTTCATCTACCAGGCGCGGTCGGATGGCCTGTATCTTCTGGATATCCGGCAGATGGATGAGCGGCTGCGGCGTGCGGCGAAGTTCCTGGCGAATTACGACCCGAAAACGATTCTGGTGGTTGCAGCGCGTGAATACGGGCACCAGCCAGTGAAGATGTTCGCGGAAGTGACGGGTGCAGCGGCAAATGTCGAGCGGTTCATCCCGGGTACGTTAACCAATCCTGATAGCGCGCACTTCGTCGAGCCCGCCGTGCTGATCGTGACTGATCCGATGACCGATGAGCAAGCCTTAAGAGAAGCAGTGAGCATCGGTATCCCGATCGTCGCGCTCTGTGACGCGAACAATTCGACCGCGAATATCGATCTTATCATCCCGACGAACAACAAGGGCAGGAAGGCGCTAGCCACTGTTTACTGGCTGCTGGCGCGCGAGATGCTGCGCGAGCGGTATCGGCGGGAAGGCAAGGAAGACAAATTCACCTTTACGTACACTGCGGAAGATTTTGAAGCTACCCTGTAATGCTAATGCCCCCGGAGGGCAGGAGATGAGAAAGGCGGTAGTAGCTGGTTCCTGGTACGAAGGAGATGCAGACCGATTGGAACGGCAGCTCCGGGGCTTCTTCGCTGACTTCCCGCGCGCGGAGCATGAGCAGGTGCGGGGTGCCGTCGTGCCTCACGCGGGCTATATGTATTCGGGCCGTGTGGCAGCAAGTGTTTACGCCCGGCTGCCGCGTGCGGATACCTTTGTTATTCTCGGCGTCAATCATCAGGGTATCGGCTCACTCATAGCGGCGTCTGCAGAGCCCTGGGAGACGCCCCTGGGCGTGGTCGAGACCGATGAGGCGTTCGTAGAGGCGCTCCCGAAACGGATCATCGATGTGGACGAGACGGCGCACCGGTATGAACATTCCATCGAGCTTCAGCTCCCGTTCCTCCAGTTCTGCTTCGAACGATCGTTCCGCATCGTGCCGATCAGCATCGGGCTGGGGGACGTGGAAACGGCGCGTGAGATCGGGGACGATCTCGCCAGCACGATCGCGGCATATGACAAGCGCGTGATCATCATTGCATCATCGGATTTCACGCATTACGAGCCCGAAAGGATCGCGCGGGCCAAGGACGAGTACGTGATCGAAGCGATCAAAGAGCTGGACGTGCCGAAGTTCTTCAAGCGGGTGTACGAACGGAACGTGACCGCGTGCGGCATTGCGCCGATCGGTGCGATGATGCAGGCAGCCAGGCGACTCGGGGCGACGAGCGGCATCGTGACCACGTACATGACGAGCGGTGACGTCACCGGCGAGCGATCCAGCGTCGTCGGCTACGGCGGTATTATTATTGTCTGATTTTCATTACATTACCCCTACCGTCCCTACAGAGCACGGCACCGCACGGCAGGCATGCATGCACCATGGAGGAAAGAAAACGTGAGCATAGCGCGCATACTCAGGTTCCGGCCTGCAGGGTTTTCTTTGCGGAATTCTTACACAGCGACCTCTTCATCGAGGAAGCAGGCGTTACAACTCTCATAACCCCCACGGGTGCGCGCTGTCAGCGTCTCTATGCCGTGGGCGCGGTGGAAGCGGTGGAAACACGGGGTAACGTCGTCCGGATACAGCTCAATGACACCACCGCTTCAGTGCCCGTGTTCGCGCCACAGGATCGCTATCCAGCTGAACGAGTGAAGGATTCTACTGACGCAGAGCGGTATCTCGCGGTCACCGGAACCGTCAATGTGCGTGCAGGCGCCGATGGCAGCAAACGCGCGCTGATTCTGGCTGAAGCACTCGGGATCGTTGAGGACCGTGCACGTGCGGCCTGGCTTCTTACGACTGCAATGCGAACGATGGAGCGCATAGAGCAGCTCCGGATCTTTTCGAGCGAACCGAGCTCTTTTATGGGCGTGCCGAGCGAGCGTGTGCGTGAGCATTACGCGCTTGATAACGAGCGATTGGACGCGCTGGCGGGCACGGCGATAAACGCAGTCAACGGCCTGTTGACTCACTATCGGGCACAAACGCGAGCGCTCATCATGGAGCAGATCACGACGGCGGGCAAGAGCGGGTTGGATCGGTCACGGCTGCTCGACCGGTTGAGGCGAGGTCAAGGACTGCCGGAGACCTGGGTGGGAGAGATCATCGACGGGCTCATCCTCGAAGGGCAGTGCTCGGAGTCGGAGAGCGGAGTGTTACAGTGCGCACGCAGGTGAAGTAGAAGTCAGGAGTGGTGAGGGGAAGTACTTTCGCACGGATTTCCGGTAAAAGTACCTGAAAAGCTAGCGTTTATTTCCCTTTTTGAGTATCATAATGCAAAGTTTAGAGGAAAGAGAGTTTTTCTTTGTATCTTGGTCCCTCTCACGCCCGTGATATACTAAATCTAGCCGTAAGAACCTATGGTCGCGGCCGTTGCTTGACCCGGGCAATACTGAGTTCCAGTGGAAATACTACCGAAGTGCGCCGAGAAAGACCATGCTATCCAGTTTGGTGAAAGTCCGACCTGAGGAA
>CAZFWT010000006.1:0-13465 GCA_964522635.1 uncultured Halobacteria archaeon
TATAAGTATCAAAAAGCTCCGAAAAGCTTTAGGGAGGGTAGCTAAACAAATACGATAAAAATTCTTGAGAAGTTTTTACGTTTTCTGCAAGTACTAACTAAAGTCATGACCGGGATAGTAAAACGAACAAATACGTTTGTTCCCTCTCTAAAATCCATCCAAAAGAACGAGCAAGCCCTCGCTGAACTCGATAAGAAAATTAAACGGTTACAAGAAGATCCGTTACATGTCGGCGGTTGGCTTTCGGGAGAACTACACGGCAAGAAATCAACACGAATAACAAAAAGATACCAACTTAAATTTACACCTAACGAAAGCGATGAAGTGGTTTATCTCAACTGGATTGACCCTCGTGAGCACGCTTACTAGAGTTCTGACTACTCATTCACAAATAATAATACTTCCCGCTCTGCTTCTGCTCGCGGTCCTTTGCCGACCCGATCTTATTGATTCGCGGCCGGAGCGTGCTCTCGTCACGCCTGAAGGTCACGCCCAGCTCCTTCAGGAATGAATTCATGCCCGCACGCATATCAAAAATCCCTGTGATCTCACCTCGCATACCCGGCGTGCCCTCGAAGACCATCAACCGATCGCTCAGCATGTCGATCAGGTAGATGTCATGATCAACGATCAGCATCGAGACGGTTCGCCGTTCCGCGTACCGCCGCAGCGCCTTGATCAACCGCACCTTCTGCTCGACGTCGAGGTGCGCCGACGGCTCGTCCAGCACGTAAAACGGGGCGTCCCGGCACAGGCACGCGGCAATCGCCACGCTCTGCAGCTCGCCGCCGCTGAGATCCCTAATAACCTTCTCCTCGATCTCCAGGATACCTAACGGTCTGATCACCTCGATGATGTCCGCCTCGGTCAACCCGTCCTCCTTGAGCGAGGCAAGAAAATCCTTCACCTTCATCTCCAGCTCGCCCCGGATATACTGCGGCTTGTATGAGACGGTGATATCGAGCTCAATGCTTCCCGATGTCGGCTCGATGTCGCCTACCAGTACCTTCACAAAGGTGCTCTTCCCGATCGCGTTACGGCCGACGCCACCGAGCACCTCGCCCTCAGCGATACTGCCCGGCTTTGCCTCCAGAACAAAACCCCCCGCGCCGTATCGTTTCTCAAAGCCCGCATATTCGATGTATATGGGTCGCTCTTCAAGCGTTTCGCGCGGCGGATGCGCCGTGAACTCGATCGGTTTGTCCCGTATTCGCACGTTCTCCGCCTGCAAGAACCCGCTCAGATACTCATTGATGCCCCGGCTCGTGCTCTTCGGCATCGTGACCACGCCGTACTCGCCCGGCGTGCCGTAGAGCAGATGCACGTAGTCCGCAAGCATGTCAAGGATCGCGAGATCGTGCTCTACCACGATCACCGCCTTCTTCTCCAGTGCTGTCCGTATCCCCTTCGCCACGCGCACGCGCTGATAAATATCGAGATAGGGCGTTACCTCGTCAAAGAAGTAAAAATCAGCATCGCGAATCAGACAGGCGATCACCGCAACGCGCTGTAGCTCGCCGCCGCTGAGCGATTTGATGTCCGTGTTCAGTGCCGTCTCGATCTCAAACTCTTTGGCAAGCTCTGATGCTTCGCCCGTCTCATCCGTGCTCGCCAACAGATCGGCAACCGATCCCTCGAAGTATCGGGGTATCGCATCCACATACTGCGGCTTATAGGAGACTTTAATTCTGTTCTTTGCGAGTTTGTCGAAGTAGTTCTGCAGCTCTGAGCCGGCATAGCGTTTGATGATCTCACCCCATGCCACCTCAGCCTCAACCGTGCCCAGATTCGGCCGCTGCAGCCCTGCGAGTATCTTCACCGCGGTGCTCTTCCCGATGCCGTTCTGGCCGAGCAGCCCGGTAATTTTCCCCGCCTTGGGAATCGGCATGCCGTAGAGCACAAACCCATTTTCACCATAGCGGTGCGTCTCTTCACCTTCCAGTTCCTCGGGTAGGCCGATAATCGAGATCGCCTTGAACGGGCATTTCTTGATGCAGATCCCACAGCCCTCGCATAACTCCTCCGAGATGATGGGCTTGCCGTCCGCGCCCAGAATGACCGTCTCCTCGCCCGTTCTCACCATGGGGCAGTACTTCATGCACTCGTACGTGCACTTCTTCGGCTGGCATTTGTCCTTCTTCACGATCGCGATGCGCATCTTAGTTACCTGCTCGAGTGCATCAGAGCTTGCAGCTCGTCATAACACTCGCCCTGCAGCGCCGCGATGAGGGATACATTATGCGTGCTTCCTGCCTCGGTATCCAGTGCTCGCCCCTCAAGATCCGTTAGCGTGCCCCCCGCCTCCTGCAAGATCAGAGCAGCGCCGGCGATGTCATAGCCGTTGATGAGCCCCCGGAGGTCGAGAAAGCCATCTATCGCGCCTTCCGCAACAAGGCAGAGCTCCAGCGCCACGCTGCCCAGCACCCTGATCACCTTATCTCCGTTCGCGATGAGAAACGCGAGCACCGCCTCAGGAATCAAGGTTGCACCGTAGGTGTAAACCGAGAACGCCCGTTTCGTCTTGCCGCGTATCGTACGTGGCAGCTGGGTGCCGTCAACCCATGCGTGTCCACCTCGCACCGCGTAGTAGGTCTTCCCGTAGATCGCAGCAACAACGCTCGCCTGAATATCCTCAAACCGCACGTGCTCGACGTTCGGCGAATAGGCAATCGAGGAGCAGAAGACAGGGATACCCAGAACGACATTAGTGGAGCCGTCAATCGGATCGAAAATGAGGGTGAATTCCGGCTCGCCACCTGCAGGATAGATATGATCGCCCAGTTCCTCTGAAATGATGCGTGCACAGCGCTCACGCCGCTGTAATGCGCGATGCATTGCCTCTTCCGCAAGGAGATCAATCTTCCGCGTGACGTCCTGCGGCCTTCGTTTCAGCACCTCACCGTAATCCGTGGTCTCTGCAAGATACCCCTGTATTGCAGTTCGGATCTCCGTGGCGAGCGCTAAGAGCTCCTTGATCTCCATTTGAACCTCAAAACACGTTACTGCTCTGCCGAGTGCGCCCGGCGCGCCTGCTCCTTCAAGCCCGCTTCACGCTTCTCAGACTGCTCCTGCCGGAGTACCGCGATAGCGGACCTGTCTAGGGGCTTCGCCTCGATGAAGCCCCAGTGCTGCGCACTCTCAAAGACCTCCTTGCCCACATCGGTGTGCACAATCACGACCGAAGCGCCATCTGCTGCGCCGATCGAGCCCACACTGAGGTCCGCAAACTGCCCGGTCAGATCCTCGCAGATCTTACACCCCTCACGCTTCTCGCCTTCGCTTGTGAGGACGCCGTCACAAAAGAGCGCGATTCGTAATCGCACCACGGACGAGAAATTATGAGCATTGTGGGTTTCTCGACCGACGGCAAGCATCTTATCATACGCTTCCATCTGACACGGGGTCCCGACCAGCGCAACGGACCAGAGCCCGTGGTTCACTATCGCATCGGCCAGACCAGTCATCGCGGCCGCAGCGCCGTAATTGCCGCCAGCATGCTCGATCAATGCGCCCTTGTGCATCGCAATACGCACCTCCGGTAGAGCGCCATCCACATCCGCGACCGTGACAACGCCCTCGACGAGCGCATCGGCCAGTGCTGATGCGAGCAGCGACGTGAGCACGTCATCGGCCACGCCGACAGCCTTTATTTCCTCATCACTATTGACCACTTCATAGTACTCTTCCAGACCTTCCTGTAACGCGGGCTTCTCCACCCGCGGACACTGATAATAGCAATAGCCGCAATCGATCGGGCACTGGAGCTCGTCGCCCATTGCCGCCCTTACTAATGGAGCAGCAGCGCACGCTTCACTTGTCGTTGCAGATGACTGATTGCCCCCCAGTACGGGCAGACCCGATACCGGGTCCATGCTTAGAAAATCGAGATCGAGTAACCGACATATAGCCACGCATGCACCGCAGCCTGAGCACGTACCCGCATCAATTACGTCACGCTTCAAATCACTGAATTCCTTCCTCTTTTCCATTTTTCTTACGTTCCATCCCTCTCTTGGTCTATGGTTTGCTCCTACCAATACCATGCCGCTGGGCATATAAAAATTATCATTCCCGTCCTGAGGCGTAGGTAAAAACGAAAGGTTTTAAAGGCAGAACCTTTCGTTGGTTTATATGGCCTGGATGCCTTGGGGTATTAGGTGCGAGCTGTAACGATGCTGAAGCCAGCAGAGATGAGGGAGCTGCGCATTCTCGTCCTGGACAAGGACGTAGACAGCGTCATCAAACGGCTCGACGCGCTCAGGAACGTTCATATTACTGATATCAAGGACTTTTTCGACGAGTGGTCGGGGCTGATCGAGCCTGCGAAAGCCGAGGAGACCGCACTGAAAGCTTCTGAGCTTCTCACGAGGCTAAGTAGCCTGATCGCTTCACTTAGACACGCGGATACAGAGACTGCGGGTGCTGTAGGGTCGGAGGTGCGAGCATCAGGAGAAGAGATTGATCTTGATGCGATAGAACGGGAGTTCAGCGGTCTTGAACAGACCGTTACGGCGTTAACGAGCAAGCATGAGCAGTTACGGGACGCATTGGCGCGACCTCAGGAGCTCTTAAAGGTTATTGGGATATTAGAAGGATTTGGCATCGATCTGGATTTCATCGGCGCGAAGGAATTTACCGCTGTCTCTATGGGCAGGGTAGCGAGTAAGAATCTCGATGCGCTGCGTACCACGCTCGAGACCGTTACCGGTGAGCATCACGTTCTCGCCTCGCGACGGATAACGGAGGAGGGAGAAGCTGCCGGCTTTGACTATGCCGTTATTGCTACACTCACGAAGGATAACGAGGAGGTAGCACGGGCGCTACGCATGACGGACTTTGAGCCCTTCCACCTGCCCCTACGCGAGCTTCCCGCGAAGAGCTCGGACGCCAAGGCGGCGATCGAATCGAAGATCCAGCAGCTCGAGGCTGAACTAAAGGAGAAAGAGCGCGCACTTGATGAGATCAGGGAAACGCGGCTCCACGACCTCCTGGAGATGCAGGAACTCGTTGCGATCGAGGAGAGTAAGGCGAAAGTGAAGGCCCTCTTCGGTGCGAGCGAACGGGTGCGCGTGCTCGAGGGCTGGACGCCAAAGGACGAGGTTGACGCAGTGATCAACGGTATTAATGGCGAGGTGGACGGCTTGTGCGTCATCGAAGTACGCGAGCCCAGGCGAGATGATGTGCGCGTGCCCACATTATTGAAGAATCCGAAGCTGGTCAAGCCGTTTGAATCCATCATTCGCATGTACAGCCTGCCGTCATACCGGGATATCGACCCGACGCTCGTCACGGCGATTCTATTCCCCGTGCTCTTCGGGCTTATGTTCCCTGATATCGGGCACGGCTTCTTACTGCTCATACTCGGGGCGTTGATGCTCTTCGAGGTGAAGCTGAAAGGCCTCAAAGATATGGGGATGATCATTTCACTCTGCGGCATTTGTTCTATCGGCGGTGGCGTGCTCTTCGGCGAATTCTTCGGGTTCAGTGAATACGCCGCGCACCTGATCCATTCGTCAATGCATATGGAGGTGCCGCATCTGCTGCATACGCTCTTTATCCATAAACCGCTCTGGTTCGAGCCAATACCGAACGTGACGGGGATGTTTGTCATTACTCTGTTAATCGGTGCACTGCACATGGGTCTTGGCGTGGCCTTCGGTGTGTCGAACAAGCTCGCCGATAAGGATATGCTGGGAACAGTCATCGAGATCGTCAAGATCTGGACGTTAATTGGCGCGCTCTATTTCCTGCTTATCCTGCTCATCTCCTCGGTCGCCGACTCGGAGATCGGCGTTATCGTCGCTATTGCGAATGTACTGGGTAGTATAAACGTCATGCAGGGCTTTGTGGTGCTCGTTGCGGCCCCGATACTCGTGCTTTTCCTGCTCTACTTCGTCATGGAAGTGAAGCACGAAAGCGCGCACGGGAAGCTATCCTTCATTGATTTCTTCATCATTACCATAACCGGTCTGATCGAGGCGGTTCTGGAGAACTTCTTCCGGTTCCTCGCAAATACCATCTCTTATGGCCGAATTCTCGCGCTCGCGTTAGCGCACGCGGCGCTGATCGAGGTCTTCATTCTCCTGACCTTCATGAGCTCCCAGATTAACATTGCGTTCGCCGCGGTCGTCTTCATCCTCGGCACGGCGATCGTGGTGATTCTCGAGGCGATCATGTCCGGCATCCACGCGGTCAGGCTGCACTACTACGAGTGGTTTACGAAATTCTATAACGGCGGCGGTATCGAATTCACGCCCTTCAAGTTCCGGCGGACGCTTACCCGGTAAGGGGCAGACCCACCTGCCGTACCTCATTGCATCCGCTCGAGTATCGCGCACGCCTTGCAGATACGGGTTGCTGAGGCGTCACCACATCGCTCGCACCGCAGCAGTCTTTGCGATGACTCTGCGTGCGGTAGAAATTCTGCCAGCCGCTGATAGCCACGCATCACCGAATATTTCGTCCCGGGATGCTTCCTTTCAAGCTCGTTCAGCATCCCTTTGACACTGAACCGGAACGAGCGCGCAGCATAGGGGCATGATGCGGTGATGATCGGGATGCCAGCAAGGAACGCGTAGAGCGCAATCTCCTTCTCGGGCACGTCTCGCAGGGGCTTGATGCGCGGAACGAATTCCTCACGACGCCCATTCAGCCGGGCCAGCCGCTGGAGATCGCCCCGGAGGTAATTGATCATGATCGTCTGCACTTCATCGTCCAGGTTGTGCGCGGTGGCCACCTTCGTGGCGCCGAGTTGCTTTGCCTTCCGATCAAGCAGCTTCCGCCGCAGCACGCCGCAGAACGTGCAGGGCGCCTGCTCGAACCCTCGCGCTGCGATCTGATCAAGGGTCACGCCAAACTCCTCGGTGAACGAATACCGGAAAAAATCCACGCCAAGCTGGTTCGCCAGCTGTTCTGCATGTGCGAGTGTGACCGCCCGAAAGCCGTGTATACCCTCATCTACAGCGATCGCGAAGAAGGTCAAATCAGGGCGGTTATGAAAGAGTCTGGTGAGCATGAGGAGCAATGCAGAGCTGTCCTTGCCCCCGCTCAGGGCTACAGCGATCGTATCACCACGCTCCACCATCAGTTGTTTCCGCATCTCCCGCTTTACCTTCCGCTCGACATCCTCGATGAAATGCACGTCGCATAGGTGGAGGCCAGAATAGCGCTGATGGATGATTGCGGAATTGCTGCATGAGCGTTTGCTACAGTTCATCGGTCGGTGTACTATTTATGGGATGAAGGGAATAAGTAACAGAAACCGGGGTGAACGGGTGAGGCTGAACGGTGGCATCAGAGATTCGATTCGTGGAAACATGGGCTAAACAGACGCTCTATTACGTAATCATCGGCATTTTAGTCGGTTTTGCCATCGTTGCCTTTTTCCTCGCCCTTAATTTCGTGCAGCCGCTGTTCCTGGAGTTCCTCGGCGGATACCGCGCTCCTGCACCCCAGTACGAGCGCCATTTCTTCTCCTTCCGTCCTCTCTTCGGTGACGCGTTTGCGAACCCCTACGTGCTGCTGCTTTTGGCGCTGCTTCCGGCGATCGGCGGCTTGATCGTCGGCTTGATCAAGTATAAGCTGCTTCCTGTCGAGAACCCGGAGTTGCATGAGACTGATACGTTCATCGACGGATTTCACAACAGGAGCGGTATCGTCAGTGGCAAGAACAGCCTGATTCGCGGCGTCTGCTCCGTCGTGACCCTTGGCTCCGGTGGAAGCGCGGGACGCGAGGGCCCGAGTGCGATGCTCGGTGCCGCGGTCGGCTCTTTCTGCTCCAAATTCCTCAACGTGGGTGAACGGGAACGGCGGAAGATCGTCGCTGCAGCGGCAGGCGCAGGCATCGCCGCAATCTTCAAATCGCCACTCGGCGGCGCGTTCTTCGGCATTGAAACCCTGTACAAGCGCGATATGGAAATAGAAGCACTGGTGCCCGCGATCATCTGCTCAATCACTGCGTATATCGTCTCAAGCTCCTTCTTAGGTCTTGGGCATCTTTATGCGATCGGCACGTACGATCTAGAAGCCCTTTTGAAGCCCGTTTCACTCCTCCTCTTCCTGATCCTGGGGATCGTGGTCGTGCCGTTCGTTTTCCTCTTCATCAAGCTGCTGGATTTGTCGCGCTCGTTCTTCTTTGAGTATTTGCGCATTCACGACGCGCTGAAACCGGCGATCGGCGGCTTACTGCTGGGCTTGCTCTTTCTCATCGGCTATTTCTTCATGAATCTTTTGGACAATGGAGAGAAGGGCTTGGGGGTGGCAGGCGGCTTATTTGGCGGCGGTTACGGCTTCATTCAGTTGACCTTTTATGGCGAGCTCGCCGTGAGTGTGCTGGCCTTCGTGGCCGTGGCGAAGATCGTGGGCACAGCACTCACGCTGGGCTCAGGTGGGAGTGGCGGGTCGTTTCTGCCTTCGCTCACCATCGGCGCCGCTCTGGGCGGTGTATTCGGGCAAGTGCTCAGCTACCTCTTCCCCGAAACGGTGGAGGATCCCTGGCTCTTTTCACTCATCGGTGCGGCTGCATTCCTCGGCGCGGCCGCCAATACGCCTCTCACCGCACTCTTCATCGTCTCTGAGATCTCAGGTTCCTACGAGCTGTTCGTGCCTGCATTGCTCGCCATCGTGCCCGCCTACTCACTTGTACGGAAGCAATCGGTCTATCCGGGGCAATATGAGCTGCGTAAAGATTCACCTGCACATCGGCGCGAGTTTGCGATAGACATCCTCGAAGGCTTAAAGGTGAAGGATGCTTATACAAAAGACGTGCTCACCATACAGAAGGATACAACAGTTAAAGAGGCGCTCTATTTCGCGGATCAGACCGGGCACATCACCTTCCCGGTCGTTGACGACGGGGGGAAGATGATCGGGATAACCACCGTCATCGATCTGGAGAAGGAGCGGGAGGAGGGCTCGGAGTACAAGAAGGTGGAGCGAATGTGCGTGAAGAAGGTCGTGGTGACCTATCCTGATGAAGCCCTCGAGGACGCGCTCCGTAAGATGGACACCTTCCACATGGGTCGCTTGCCGGTGGTGAAAGGGGAAGGAGCGGAGGAGCGGAAAGAGCTGCTTGGGATCATTGGCAGGTCTGATATCATACGGGAACATTGCCGTAAATGGGCGTATCTCAAAGCTGCCACGTCTTAAGCCTCATCTCCCAAAACGCGTCAGCTATTCGCCCGGCCGTGGCACGCGTGTGCGGAAATGCATTCCTAAAAACTTTTTGTACTCGTTTGTTATACTCGATAAACAGAGGGAGGGGAAGAGAGCGAAAAAATGACGATAAAGGAGGAGTTACCACCGGGAGCAGTACCACCAGAGGAGATTCAGGAGACCAATGCGCTCGTCTCGTACACCTTTGCGGATATTTTTAAGTCAACCCTGGGGCCGCAGGGGGCAAAGAAAATGATCACCAGCGCGGCAACGAAGATCGAAGCCGACGATCTCGTGACCAGCAACGGCTACAGCATCGCGCGCGAACTGGCGTACACGCATCCTGCTGCTGATATTCTGATAACCGCAGGACTGTCACAGGGCGAACGGGTGGGCGATGGAATCGCGACCGTGATGATCCTGACCGGCGAGCTGGTCTGGCGCGGGTTCGAGCTGAAGAACCTGGGGGTCCACCAGAACGTGATTGCGAGCGGGTATGCAAAGGCCATGGAACGTGCGCGCGAGGTATTGACTGAGCTCGCGATGCCAGTCGATATAGCGACGAGCGACGAGTATTTGAGATGCGTGGCGAAGACCGCATTGAAGAAGGGCGAGTACTGTGACGAGGAGCGATTGGTCGACGCCATCGTGGCGAGCATCAGACGAATCAGCGAAAGTGGCGAGCGTCCGATCGATGTCGATGAGGTCATAATCGAGGCAAAAGCCGGCGGCCGCGTGAGCGACACGCAATTCATCGAGGGCGTGGTGGTGGACCGGAACGTTCTGGACGAACTCCCCACTGAGGTGGAGAACGCGAAGATCGCACTGCTCGATTTTCCCATTGAGCACAAGGAGCCCAGAATGAAGGGCCGGAAGGAGCTCCCCACCGGAACCGGTGCTCGCGAACGGAGCAGGGCGGGTGACACGGAGGGTGCCGTTGGGTATTACGTCAAGTTCACCAAGGCATCGCACTTCAAAGAGTTCCGCGATACACGAGCGCGACTCTTTACTGCGATCATCGACGATGTGATCGCTTCGGGCGCGAACGTGGTCTGCTGCCGCTGGGGCGTGGACGACGACGCGCTGGACCGGTTCCGCCGGGCGGGGATCATGCTGATCAAGCGTGTGAAGATGACCGATTTGCGGCGGTTAGAGAAGTCGACCAAGGGAAAGATCGTGCAGGCGGTCACCGACCTCACGCCGGATAAATTGGGCTCTGCCGGGCGCGTGGTGGAGCGCAGCGTGGGCAACGTCAAATTGGTCTTTGTCGAGGACTGCCCGTACAAGAAGTCCTCCACGATTCTCATTCGGGGCGCGCATCTGCGGATACTGGAGGGCATGGTTGGCGGTATTAAGAGCGCGATGCAGGCGGTTGCACGGTTATTCGATGACCCACGGGTCGTGCCGGGTGGTGGCGCGGCGGAGATGGAGTGCGCAGCAGCGTTACGGACCTATGCACGGACAATCCCCACCAAGGAGCAATTGGCGATCAACGTCTTTGCTGACGCCCTCGAGTGCATCCCGAAAGCGATCGCGAAGAACTGTGGCATGGACATGATCGATACGCTCACCGAGCTTCGAGCGGCGCACTACGCGCAGGAGCGTAATGCGGGTATCTCGGGGAACGAGAAGACCGTGAAGGCGGACCTGGTGGCAGAGGGCATCGTTGACCCGCTCGCGGTGAAACTGCAAGCGTTAATCGGAGCGAGTTCTGCAGCCGTGGGAATGATCAAGATCGATGACCTGCATATCGCGAAGAGCGCGGTAGATGAGGAAGCGTCGAATGTTGAGGCGCAGATCGCGGGCAGGACGAGGGAGCTGATTGAGGCGGAACGCGAGCCGATGGAGTTCAAGTACAAGGGCGGGCGGTTGAAGTATCCGGGGACTGAGAGTACGAAGCCGACATCGGTCTATCGGCGGGATTAATGCGGTAGGATAGGAGAGCCACCCACACGGCTGTCGCGCGAACGAACTCGGAACCGCGGATACATAAGGCCGTGTCGCGCGCGGTTAGTTACGTTACTTCGCCCGCGTCACTGTCAGCTCGATCTTCTCCCAGTTCGGTTTCACACCCTTCAGGACACAGACCGAACTGGCCATCGCCCGTCCGATAATGTTCTGTACGAACTCTTTCGTCACTATCTCTTCGCCATCAACCACGATCTTCAAATCTACGTTCTCGTCCATCTTTGTTATCTCACTCCTCTCTCTTATATAGTGTTGCTTTATTTCAACTTCCCGTTCACCGGAAATACGGCTCCCGATATCGCATCGCCAGGCGCAACCGGTCGAGTATGTGCTGCTCATCCGTGCTCTCAACGGGCACGAGATTGTCATCACGGAGCAAACAGGGCTTCAGCTTACCGTCCGAGGTCACGCGCAGCCGCGAGCAGTTAGCACAGAACTCCGTGTTATCGATCGGATGCACGACCTCCACCTCGACGCCGTCGATGAAGTACTTCTTCCTGCGCTGCATCCGTCTCGTTTTTATTGTGG
Source organism: uncultured Halobacteria archaeon (assembly GCA_964522635.1). Lineage (GTDB taxonomy): Archaea > Halobacteriota > Syntropharchaeia > Alkanophagales > Methanospirareceae > JACGMN01. The sequence continues at coordinate 11,650 of CAZFWT010000006.1, forward strand.
CAGCCTTCGATTTGAGCTCGTCCTCGAGCGTGCGGAAATCTGCCTTGTACCGCTCCAATGGCGGATTGAAGGATGGGATCAGCTCGATCGGCTGGAGGATGACCACGTTCCCCTTACCGCGCTCGTTACACGCACGCACGAACCGCATCATGTCCGTGATCTCGTTGTCGTTGATGCCCTTAAGGAGCACCATATTGAGCTTGATGGGTGTGAGCCCAAGGTCGATCGCGCGGTGAATACCGGCAATCACCCGGGGAAGGTTGTGCTTCGTGCGCGTGATGAACTCGTACCGGTCATCCCGCAAGGAATCGAGGCTGACATTCACCCGATCAAGACCCGCATCAACGAGCTCCGCGGCATACTCCTCCAGGAGCACACCGTTCGTGGTGATCGAGATGTCCTTCTCAAACGGCCGCATGCCTCGAATGATCTCGGCGAGGTCGCGCCGCACCAGCGGCTCGCCGCCCGTGATCTTTATCTTTCGGATCCCGAAATGCTCGGAGGCAACGCGAGCGATGGCGATGACCAGCTCGGGACTGATCTCCTCCCATTCCTGCTTCGGTCTACTGTCACCCTCGCGATGGCAGTAAATGCAGTTCAGGGGGCAGCGATCAGTGAGCGCGAACCGCAAGCTCCGGATTGCTCGTCCGTAGGTATCCAGCAACCGTTCGTGTTGAGCGCCAGTTGCCGTTTCCTGTGGTTCTTGTGGTGCCATTTTTCTGCTTGCTGCTCGATTACTTACGTGCCGAGCGTACTGAGGATAAGGGTAAGGATAGCGAGACCCAGGGCGAGCCCGTAGACGCGGGTGTTCCAGGCCAGGACCTTCCTGCCGTCGAGGATACTGAAGGGGATGAGATTGAAGACCGCGAGCCAGGCGTTGATGGTCATGCCGAAGGTGCCGATCAAGCCGATGACGCCATAGGGTGCGAGCGAGAAGAGCCCGAAGAAGAGGAACGCCAGGAGCACATTCGTCATCGGGCCGGCGAGGGCGATCTTCCCGTTCTCCGCGCGTGTCAGGTACGGATTGAAGATCATGACGGCGCCGGGAGCGACGAAGATAAAGCCGAGGAAGGCAGTGAAGATCGCGAGGAGCAGCATCTGCGGCGCCATGCGGAATTCAGACCACGCACCGAATCGTTGCGCAACGACCTTGTGCGCGAGTTCGTGGAGGATGAAGGCAAGGCCAACAGTGACGGCGGAGATCGCGAAGATGGTGATCGGATCGAGCGCGTGCCAGCGCCTGAGGATGAGGGTGAAAGCGAAGGCTATGGCGAGCCATGCGATCACCAGATGCTTCAGCTCCGTCTCGCTCGTTTTTATTCGTGTGGTCATCTCTGGAGAACGATAGCCCGGGACGGATTCGAACCGTCGTCACGAGGTCCAGAGCCTCGGATGATTGACCGCTACACTACCGGGCTACTTTCTTATCTCCGTTTGCGCGTATAAAAAACTTGGAAATACCGGCCTGGAATTTCAAACCGAAGGAGAGCAGCGCGAGGAGCAGGATAACGAGTTCGATACCGCTGCTGATTATCGGGATCTCCGGCACGCCGGGTGTGGGCCGGGTAACGTAGACGAGCTCACCGACCTTTCCGGGCACGAGCCAAGAGAAGAGCAGCGTTAAGCCCTGCTCCTTCAGCCCGAGCCAGAACAGCGGGTTGTAACTCGCCATGCTAATCGGATAGAGCAGGAAGACGCCATTATAAAAGGCGTCGAGGCAGATGTGGGACGCGAGCAGTATCGCGGCGAAGATGAAGTAGCGGTCTTGGAGGGCAGTGACGTGGAGCCGCTTATTGGCGAGCAGCACGAGCAGCGG
>CAZFWT010000006.1:13565-44844 GCA_964522635.1 uncultured Halobacteria archaeon
GGTCTTGGAGGGCAGTGACGTGGAGCCGCTTATTGGCGAGCAGCACGAGCAGCGGTAGAGCGATAACGAAGAGGTTATGCAGGGTTGCACGGTGCACGCCGACATAGGAATCGAGATCGCTGACGAGTCCGAAGGGAAGCAGCAGCAAAGCGGGCTTGAACTCGTCGTCCTTGAGGAGCGAGGCGATGATGAAGAGCGTGACCGCGAGATGGAGTCCGATACTGGGCATGGTCCCAAGTAGTAGTTAGCACTGATGCGCTAAACTAAATTTCTTGCCTGGCGTAAGCTGCGGGCAGAGGGTACATGGGTGGTGAGACCTGAAGGAGAGCAACTGCTACGCTCTGCCTGCTCATAATCTCGCTTTAACGGATACAACTCGCGCGATGTGCGGAGAGGGGGGGAGGGAGCTCCCGTGCGTATCTGGCGATTACTTACTTCTTGAACTTGCTTTCCAAGAAGTCGCCGATGAAGGTGCCGACAAGGAAGATGATCACGAGGATGATCACGCTGATGAAGATGCCGATGACGCTTCCGGCGAAGAGGACGAGCCCGCCTGCGACAGAGCCGAGATAAGTGCCCACGAAGAAAGCGATGACCCCGAAGACGACGCCGATGATAATGCCGTAGATCGCGCCCTTCTTGAGCAATGCCATGCGATCTTCCTTACCTGGCTTCGCGTACCCGTAGATCAACCCGCCAATAAGGGCTAGCAGTTCCAACCACATTTCTTTTTCCCACCTCCTACCATAACAACAGGTGAAGGAGCTATATAAATGTTTCGGAGGAACAAGTTTTGCCTGCAGTCGCTTCTGCGCCCAAACTCGAGCGTTTGCTCTTACCGTCAGGTTTTTTGGACTGAGTGGCATGGCAAAGCCACGCAGACGGGGAATTCACTTTTTTGAAAATAAACTCGCTATCAGATTCACGACACCTAAGATGAACGGGTATAATTTATACATCCGGAAACCATTGACGAAAATACTCACTGCTGAGAACGCGAACAAGCCCAAAGCAACCGCAATGATCAACCATATTGCTGTATCTTTGTTATCCATAGTCAGTTCAGTAAATGGTTTTCAATATTTGTAACGTTTTTGGTCTAGGTGGGCTCTGTACTGTTATTCAATTACTTTTCTTTATTTTTTAGATTGAAATATTGACCAAGCCATCCGATGCCAACAATTACCCAGACAAAACCAAAAATAAGTCTCCCAACAACATCATTTTTCAAAATGACTCCTGAGAAACTGATTGCAGCAATGACAAAAGAAACGATCATTGCAATCATATAGTGCTCAGGTTTCATATTCCATTTAGCCATTATCTTACCTCATTTTGTAACGTTACATTAAATTATATAAAATAATATAAAATAAATACTTCTCATCAAACGGCTCGCCTACAGATCACCGTTTCGAGCGCTCATTCCGTTCCAACGATAGCGCGACTTTCTCCTCGATGATACGGTCCGAGTCGCGCATGGCGCTTTCGGTATCACCGAAATGCGCTTTCGCGGCCTCCAGCTCTGCGACGATTGCCTCTGCGTTCCCCGCAGCGACGAGTTCGGCGAGCCGTGTAGCGGCCGTAATAAAGGACTCATGCACTGCACGCATTTCCAGATTCGTCTGGATCTGCGCGTAGAACCGTGGGTCCTGATACAATAACCGGCCAACGAAATCGAGGACGACCGCGTACATCGGGCCTATGAATTCCCGTGCGCGAGCGACATCGAACCCGAGATCTTTTAGCGTGATCCCGAATGAGAAGAGCACGAAATGCGGCAGCGCCTGTATCACCGCCATCAGCTCGTCATGCTCCGCAGCGGTAAAATAGGTTATCTTCGCGCCGTTCCGCTCGTAGAGCGCACGGATCTTTTCGGAGAGCGGCCCCGTGCGAACGGGTACAAAGATCACAGGCATGCCCTGCAGGCTCTTTGTTGAGGGCCCAAAGAGTGGATGCGTGCCCAGTACCTCCACCTCGCGCGCGGTACAGCGCTCCATCAGCGCCACCGGCGTCCGTTTCACCGAGGTGATATCCATGAAGAGCGAGCCATGCGGGAGTGCGGGCCCTATCCGCTCGATTACCCGACCCGTTAGCTCGATCGGGACGGAGACGAGCACAACGTCTGCCGCGGCGAACTCCGCTCGTAGCGCGCGTCGATCAGCCGTCAACACATCCGTCATTGCGTAGTCGACGCCCAGGTGCTCGGCTACCGCTGCGGTCTGATCGCTGACATCCACGATGCGCACGGAAACGTCGTGCTCACTGAAGAACCGGGCGAACCACGCACCCATGGCGCCCGCGCCGCCAAGTATCGTTACCCGCATCGAAACAAATTCACCCTCACACTGTTTATCTATCGTACCGTATCAGTTACTCAGGTAAAAACCGCGGAGACTTCATTTACTTACGCCATACTGCCAAGCAGGAGCGCCAGGAACGCGATAAGGTAAATGCTGTAGAAGCTGCCAACGCCGCCGAGATTGAAGAACGCGCTTCCGACATCACTCCGGGGCAGCGTAACCAGTGCTATAGCCATGGCAAGCAGTATGCCGAAGATGGCGGGTACGAAGATCAGGAGCCGCGCGACGAGCGCGAGCGGCAAATCCGGGGGCGCAAGTAACAGACCGAGCGGAATCGCGAAGAGGCCCGCGTAGTTCGGCACGATGATGCCCACGCCGGCCTTCACTTCGGTCACCATAAAGGTGATGAGCGCCACGAGCAGCGTGACCAAGACGATCTCCAGTAACGGGAGTGCGTACTCGCCCGCGGGATCAAAGAATCGCAGGAGATAGAGCGAGAAGAGGAGCGGGATGATGAACCCGCCCATATTGAGCGTAATTCGCGTCCAGTACCGCCGTTCAGGATCTTTCTGCAGCTCTTCCAGGATCGGCACGCCGTACAGCTCACTGACGCAGCGCGCTTCATGCTCGCTGTACTCCGGTTTCTTCGTGCGGATCGTGAAGATCGGGATTTCGATGAAGCTCGTGAGCAGCATGGCCAGAACGATGATAAAGAAGCCGAAATCCTTCTCAAAATCCTGGCTACTGCATAAAAAGACGGTCGGTATAAGGAGCAGCCCGTAGAAGACCAGCGGCTTCACCTGCGGCTTGTTCACAATTTTCCTCATCGTTTTAAAAGGTTGTTCGGCAATACTATATAAAACATACGCCTGAACGACCATGCCAAGCAGAATGGCGAATGAGAAACGTGCGGCGCTAAGCAGGAGCATACAGGAGCGAGGGAAGCTCGTGATTGCTTACTCAGGTGGTGTTGATAGCGGGCTCCTGCTGCTGCTCGCGTGTGACCTGCTCGGTACTGATAAGGTATACGCAGTGACGCTCTCGAGTTCGCTCCTGCCGCAGCGCGAAGTGGCAGCGATCGAGCGCTTCGTGAAGGAACGGGGCGTCAGGCACCAATTCGTGCCCTTCCCCTGGCAGACGAATGAGGCGTTTATACGCAACCCCCAAGAGCGCTGCTATTATTGCAAACGCGAGATGGCACGGCTCTTATACCAGATCGCGGCTGTAGAGGGTATCACCACCGTCGCGGAAGGCGTTACCGCTTCTGATTACGAGGAATACCGGCCCGGGCTTCGTGCGGCCACCGAGGCGGGCGTATGGCACCCGCTCGCGGAAGCGGGCCTGACGAAGCGGGAGGTGCGGGAGCTTGCAGCGGATATGGGACTGCCGTTCGCAGCGAAGCCCGCCTCGCCCTGCCTGGCCACGCGCCTGGAGTACGGAGAACGGCTCACGACGGAGAAGTTAGAGCGGATCGAGTCGGCGGAGACGTTTTTGCACGATCTGGGCTTTACCCAGGTGCGGGTCAGACTGCACCGCGGCGGTGTGGCGCGGATAGAGGTTAATAAGAACGAGCTGGACGCCTTTTGCGAGCCCATGCTACGTGAGCGTGTTTCGCGGGGATTAAAAGCGCTGGGGTTCAGCTACGTCACACTCGATCTCGAGGGGTACCGGAGCGGGAGCATGGCTACTTCGCTTTCTCCCTTTCGGTAGCTAACCCGCAAATTTCGCGCGCCGCGATAATTTCAAGGCGAGCGGGAGGGGTCTAAACGGTTTATCCACGAGCTCCGCATCGAGTCGCGCTCTCAACTCGGAAACGCTCAGTTCCGCTTTCTTCTGCTCCTGCTTCGTTGATTCCGCCCGGATCGTAACGGCCAGGATCTGGCGCTCAACCTCCTGGTCGCCGATCACCGCAACGTACGGAATCCAGTCACGGCCCGCTTCCCGGATCTTCTTCGAGACCGTTTCGTCGCGATCATCGATGTCCGCCCGCAGGCCCTTGAAGTGCGGGAGGAGCTCTTCGATGTACGCTAAATGCCGCTCGGCCACGGGTATGAATCGCAGCTGCGTCGGCGCGAGCCAGAGAGGGAGCATCGGCAGCGCACCCGCTTCCATTTCCAGGTACGCCTTCTCCAGCAGCGCGTACATGCACCGCTCGATCGCGCCACTGGGCGAGCAGTGCAGGATGATCGGGCTCTTCAGGGTGCCGTCCGCATCCGTGAAGGTGATGCCATATCGCTCCGCATTCTCGACGTCGATCTGCACGGTGGAAAGCGCGGAGGCCTTGCCGAGCGCATCCACGAAGTTGAATTCGAACTTGAGCACAAAATAGAAGAACCGCTGGTCCCAGCGCTCGATCAGCACTGGCCGACCTGCTTTCTGGATCAGGCCGTCCAGTAACGCTCTGGTACGCTTATCCTCGTAAAACTCACGGGTGTAGCGTAGCGCGATCTCGTAGTCCGCAGGTGAGAAGCCGATCTCCGCGAGGATGTGCATACAGAATTCGTACTGCTTCCTGAACTCCTCCAGGGCCTCCCCCATGTCTCTGCACAGCGTGTGCATGTCCGGCATGGTGAATTTGCGCAACCGCCGCAGACCCACCAGCTCGCCCCGTTTCTCTTTCCTGAACGAGGGTGCGAGCTCGAAGATCTTCAAGGGTAAGTGCTTGTATGAGATGCTGCACTCGCTGCTCATGAGGAACTGCCCGAAGCAGGCAGCGAAGCGTAAGAAGAGGTCAGGCTTGCCCCCTTTCCCCAGCAGGGAGTACTGCCGCGCGGGAAATCGCTCGAGATAATCCTTCAGCGACGGGTGGAGTGCGCTGTACATGATCGGGGTCTCCACCTCAACCGCGCCGTACTCGGCGACCGAATTCCGCACGTAATCTTCAATGAGCGACTTGATCAGCTTCCCCTTCGGGTAGAACCGCAAATTCCCTGGGTCAGAGGAGGGCTCATAGTCCGCGAGCTCCAGCCGCTTCATCAGCTCGACGTGCGGCGGGATCTTATCCACCTCACGCCGTTTCTCGCTCTCGTAGAGGAAGAACTTCCGCAGATTCTCCTGCTGCGGCTCAAATACAAAAGTATCGGTCCCAACGAGGTTACCCTGCTCGTCTGCAATGAAGAACTGCGATATCGCTTTCTCCTCGGCCTCCAGGGCCTGTGATTTCCGCTCTTCAGGTGCCGCTTTCGATTCCGCACCCTCTGCGGCCGTTATTTTCCGCGAGAGCTCGGAGAGCGGATGGCCCTTGCAGCGCAGCGTGAAGGACTTGTACCAGCCAAAGGGCGCTCGCGTCACGGCCACGCCGCGTGCACTCAAATCCGCTTCCAGGCTGCGGAATAGCTCGATACTCGTCTCCGGCGACGCCAGCTCCGCGCTCAGGTGCGCATACGGGTAGAGCACGATCCGTTCCGCATTGACCTGCTCGGCGATCGCGATCGTTTCGTTCGCCGCTTGCTCGACGATCGAGGGCACATTCGCCTCGTCTCCCTGTTCCACCGCAATGAACGCGACCAGAGCTTCGTCTACGCGCGCGCTTTTCTGCCCGGTTTCAAGCGGCTCCGCGACCCGCGTCTTCTCCTTCGCCTCGTATTCTATATAGTCCGCATGGATGAACAGCAGTTGCACTTTTCACACCTCGTCTTCTGGGCCCATTAACGGGTTTTTCTCCTAAACTACATTTTAATGAAGAGCTATTAAAGATTGTATACGAGCATGGAGCGACTAGAGCTGCGAACGAAGGAGAGCACTGAACTCATCGATATCACGAGCGAGGTGAAACGAATCGTGAGCGCGACGGGTGTGGATTCCGGTATCTGCGTCGTCTTCACCAGGCATACGACCACCGGGATTATCATCAACGAGAATGAAACTGGCTTGAGGAGCGACATCCTGCGAATGCTGGACGAGCTCGTGCCGCGCGGAAAGGGCTATCTCCATGATCGCATCGACAGTAACGCACACGCGCATCTCCGGGCCGTTCTGCTCGGCTCGAGTGTGTCGATCCCGATCGAAAACGGCTCGATGGTGCTCGGAACCTGGCAGAGCATCATCTTCGTTGAGTGCGATGGGCCACGCCGACGCGAGGTCTTCGTGCAGGTCGTGGCCACCTAGCCGCGTGACTCGGATGCCCCAGTGTGGTAATGGATATCCGCTGGGCTTGCGGAGCCCAGCATTCGGGTTCGATTCCCGACTGGGGCACTCTTCATTTTTGCTGTAGAAACGGCACTAAAAATTTAGAGAGTTTTAACGAAAGACAGGAGAGCGATAAAAAGAGCAAGCAACGAAGCTGGAGTTCGTGATTCGACCGATCCACGAGAGTTTTCGCGGTCAGCAATCGATCCATCTTCTCCGCCCTATACGTTCACGATATACTGCAGATCCTCCTTCGCTCGCTGTAAAACTAATTAGATCCCGAACCGCAGAAGCGCCGCGATCCCGCCCAGGCCGTTGAGCCGTTTGCCCGGCTCGAACTCCGTGCTGAAGATCACCACCTCACCCCTCTGCCGTTCCGCCGCCTCAAGCAGCTGATCGATCTCCTCCGCCTCCTGCTCGCCTGCCTCGCCTTCCTCGACCATCCGTGTCCGCATCAGTTTCTCATCGCTCACCAGTAAGGTCTCGACCGCGCCGCACCGCAGTGCCTTCTGTACCTCGGCCTTGCCATACACCACCTTCCCGCCTTCCTCCTTACTGATCTCTTCCATTAACCGATCGAGCAGCGTTACTTCCTTCGTTAACCGCTCCTCCTTCTTCAGACGTTCCACTGCGCCCCGTTTCAAGACTTCCAGGAAGCCCGAGACACCCACTGACGATGCCTGCTCGATCCGCGTCTTTTTCGCGAGCTCAGCATCCCGCTCCCGTAAAAAAGCGAAGAAATCATCCTTCACGAAGCCCGGGCCCGCAATGATCACCGCGTCCGCCTTCGTGGTCTGCAGCGCATTCTGCACGTTCCCCAACAGCTCGCCAAAGAACTCATGCTTGCCACCTCCCGCCTTCTCCATGCCCTTGCCTGACCCGCACCGCAGCGAAAACAATTCGTCCATACCGTACTGCCGCACGATACCGGCAACTGCCTCGCCTTCCTCCACCGTCACCACGAGTACCTCGGTCGTTGCAAACGCCTTCTCCGCCTCCCGCAACCGCTTCAGGTGATGCTCCTTCCACTCCTTCACCACTGAGAGCTGCGTGCCCGGCTCGATATTGAAGGTATGAAAGGAGCCCAGCTCGGTCTCCGGACCCTGCTCGATCATGCCTTTGATCCGTAACCGGCGCGAAAACTTGTGAAATTCCACCGCGTCCGCACGGATACCCAGCCGGACCGGTTTCTTCGCCGCCTTGTCCGGTCGTACCTTATCCGTCGCCTCATCCAGCTTTCGGTAGGTCAACGAGTACACAAGGTCGCCCGGCTCTATCACGTGCTTCAGATGCCAGAGATCATCCAAGGACTCAGGCACGAGCGAGACCTCACCCTCACGCCGTTTGCCGCCCGTTTCCGTTTCCTTCGTCTTCAATTTCCGTTTGAGGAGTTTCATAAGCCGTTTTCCGGTGGTAGGTTGGTTTGTTCGCTTCTCTTGAATGAGTGGTTATACCGGTTCATAGAAATAGTTATTTCGCGCGTTCGTGCTTCCTCGTGCTGCTCGTGAGTGACAGGCTTTCATACTCGTAATCCTAAAGAATATAGGGTATGAAGACGAAGCCAACGCTCAAACCACTCATCGACGAGCCAGCACTCCTCGTCGAGCTCGAGCACCGCGCCTTAGTTCTGGCCGATCTCCATCTCGGTATCGAGTCCGAGTTCAGGCAGAAGGGCATCAATATCGGCAGCCAGACCGAGAAGCTGCTCGAGCACGCGATCGGATGCGTGCAAGCGGAAAAGCCCGATGTGATCATCCTGCTGGGCGACGTGAAGCACGCGGTGCCGCAGATCTCTTACACGGATCGTTCGGAGGTGCCCTTCTTCCTCGCACAGCTCGCGGATTACGCACCGGTCTATATCGTGAAGGGGAACCACGACGGCTACCTCGACCGGATCATTTCCGAGGTCACCGAGCCTGACTGGAATCCGAAGAACGAGATCACCGTCAAGGCCGCAAAGGGCTTCCTCTTCGATCACGTCGGGTACACGCACGGGCATTCGTGGCCCGCGCAGGAGCTGCTCACCGCGTCCTACCTCGTTATCGGGCATAATCATCCCCGGATACGGCTAACCAGCTCGAGCTCACCGTACTCAAGCATGAAGCCCGTCTGGATCCGCGCGCAGTGCGATCCGGAAAAGATTGGTGAGACCTATCCGGATCTGGTGGTGAATCGAGAGAACGCGCCGTGGGTCATTATCATGCCCGCGTTCAACGAGCTCTGTGGTGGCGTCGCCTTCAATAACTCGAACCGTGAGCTGTTAGGGCCCATCGCCTCGAAGCTGCTCCGACCAGAATCAGTGGAGGTCTACCTGCTCGATGGTACCTACGTTGGGAAAGCCTGCGAGCTCCGCGCGCAAAATCCCGACTGATTGCCCCTTCAAGCAACGCAAAAAAGGGTGAATGTTATAGTGAATCGTTACTCCCCTATTCCTTCCTTTTCTTCTGCTGCCGCTGGCCCGTAGCCCGGGATGTTCTTCAATCGCTCCTTCTTGTGCCCGATCAGGTAATCCAGCTCCTCTACTTTGCCCTCGCCGACCTCCGCGTTCCCCGACTGCTTGATGTAATCCCAGACCTTCTTCCCCACGTCTGTTCTGACAACCACGGTCGAGAAGCCCGCGGCACTGCCCACACTGCCCACACTCACGTCGCTTTCCACCGCGGTGAAGTCTGTGCAGACGTTACAGCCGCTGGGTAGAATACCTGAGAGTTGACTGACCTTGAACTTCACCTCTTCATCGGTCATCGTCGCCACGAACTTCCCCTTCATGATATCCGTCTTGACCAGCTTGGAGAAGTCCACGCCCTTCTCTTCCAGATACTTCGAGACCTCTTGGTAATGAAAGTTCTCCGTGCAGAACAGCCCGATCACGAGCTTCACCTTCTCCTTGAAGACCGGAAACTCCTCTTGCAGCTTCCGTATACCCGAAACCATACAGGGCGTGCCAACAACGCCCACGCCCTTCTTCGAGAACATCACCGCCTTCTTTAACTCCGGAAGAACGTCCGCAAAGACGTACTTCGTACCGCCCAGGGGCAAACGATGAAGCTGATCAGGGTTACGCACGTGGAAGATAGCGGTACGCCACGCTTCGTCACGATTCACAAAGAGACCGCGGTCGATCAGGCCCATGTCCATGGCGGACATGATGAACTCCGTGCCCATCGCACCGTCCTGGCCCGTGAACCGTCTCGACTTCCCTGCTGTGAACTCGAGATACTCGCCCAGACCGCTCTTCGGCTCGTAATCGTACCGCGGACAGACGCGTACGCAGGCGCCGCAATCAAGGCACTTCTCCTCGAAGTTCGGGAAATCGACCTTATCCTCTTCGTTGACAATGAGCCCGCTCGGGCAGATCGAGACGCAGGTCAAACACCGACTGCACAGCTGCGGCTCGATCACCACGTCCCGAAGATTCTCGTAAAATAGCTTCTCCTTATACTTCTTCTGCGGGATTTTTACTTCCCACTCCAGTTCGCCCTTTTCCGTTTCAACCTCGGCTGCCATCTCTTTTTAACCTCACTTCCTCACCAGCTTTAAAATCTGCATTGAGCATTCCTTAACGCACAGGCCGCAGCCGGTGCACTTCTGCGAGTCGATTGACATCTTCACGGTCATCGTCGCCTCATCTGTCTCCGCCTGGACCGCGCCGCTCTCACAGACACGTTCGCAGACTTTGCAGGCGATGCAGCTGCCGCGGTCGACGCACGTGCTCAGCATCGGGACACCCTGCACCATGCAGGCCGCGGGAACCAGATTATCTACTTCCTTCGTGCGCCGCAACGTGAGATCCTCTTTGTCAATCACGTAATCCACAACGACCTTGTCCTCCCGGATGATCTCCGGGGGCTCGATCATATCCTCCGTCATCGCCAGCATCTCCTCCATCGTCCGGTAGGCGAAATCGTGGATCTTCGTCTCCCGTAACGCGCCGCCAGGGCAGGTGTCCACGCAGAAATGGCAGTAAATGCACTTGCCGTGATCCACGGTCGGGTAATACCGCCCACTCGACGCTTCATTCATCCAGATCGCGTTCGCAGGACAGACGAAGGAGCACTGGAAGCAACTGATGCAGCGCTCAGGATCGAAGAGCATGAAGCCGCGGAAACAGTCAGGCTGTCGCTTCCGCTCCTTTGGATAGTGCGTCGTTATGTTCAGTGGCAGCGCCACTTCCTTCGCCGCCGTGCCCAGCGCCGCTGCATGTGTCTTGAGCTTGTCCGCAATCGTGTAGTCCGGTGTTGCTACTTTCTTCATAAGATCCCTCCTAATACCAGTGACCAGAGCACCGCCACAATGCCGAAGATGAACATGGTGCCCCAGCCGATACTCAACGCCTGGTCAATTCGGTACCGCGAATATACCCCGCGTAAGTTGACCATCACCAGTAGAATGATCAAGGTCTTGATCACGAACCAGATACCTGACATCACGTCGCCGAGCAGCGGGGTCAGGATGGGAATGTACGGGCCACTGCCGCCACCGAAGAAGAGCATGGTCATGATCGCACTGAGCACATACATCTTCTCGTAGGCCATCACGTACGCGAGCCCGAAGGCGATACCTGAATACTCGATGAACGGCCCGAAGGCCAGCTCCTGATCCGCTTCCGGAATCTCAAAGGGAAGTCGTGCTGTGGCCATCACGGTAGCTATGAAGAAGGTAAGCGCGGCGAGCGGATTGAGCACAATGCCCCAGTTCCACCATGAGCCTTGGTTCGTGGCGCTAATGACATCAACGGTATTCGACGTGCCATAGAGCACGATCATTGCGAGAATCACCAGGATGAATGGAATCTCGTAGGCAAAGTACATGAACGCCTCTCGTACCGTGCCGATGAACGCGAATCGGTTATTCGCCGCCCAGCCGCAACCCATGATGAAGACCGGCATGAGGCTGATCAACCCGATCATGATCTGCAAGGCGTACGGCGACTCGATGGGCACGAGCGGTGCGCCCGGTGCGCCCGCGTTAATGAACAAGAGCGGGAGGAGCACGGGCAGGAAGTAGAGGAACGGGAACTGCAGGAAGTACAGGCGATGCGCCTCCTTATGGATGATCACCTCCTGGCAGAGGAAACGGAGCGAATCGGCAAGCAGCTGAATGCTGCCCCGCGTGCGCGGTGCGATCTCCCGCGGCCCCACACGCCACTGCATCCGGCCAACGAGCTTCCGCTCCAGCCACGGCAGGATGAGCAGCATCGTACCGAGCGTGGCGAACCCCGGAACGAGCAGAAGCACCCATATCGGCTTCCAGAGCACAAATCCTATCAGGAGTCGTATGATCGGCACATCGAAGATGGGAAGGATGCTCAGCAGGAACGAAACGATGCTCCCGATTACCGGGATCTTCAGTAAGAACTCGTAGATCACGTACAGTAACGGTATATTCACCTGGTTGTTGATTATCGTGCTTATGAGCCCGCTTATATCGATCATTTCTTTTTGCTCTCCTCTCCTACCTATCTATCAGCCTCCGGTGGGAAGTAGCCGAAACTACCATACACCGCCCAGAAATCCGCATAGCGCTCGCCCTTCGTCGCTTCCATGAACCCGCGCAGGTTCATCCAGCAGGGACTGATCACCCGCACACGGTACGGAACGTTCGACTCACCGTCGCTGATAAGCGTGAACAAGGTCGTACCCCTGCCTGCCTCGGTCAGAGTCGTCCATTCGCCCTTCGGCAGCACGAGGTCGCCAAAGACACGGTAGAAGCTGCCGCGGATGTTGTGCGCCGCCTCCGGATACTCACCGATGAGCGCCTCGCTCAGGATCGGGCCTTTGATCTCACGCACCGCGTCCACCGCCTGCTTCGTGATCTTGATGCTCTCCCGAATCTCCTCCAGCCTGCCCAGGAACCGCCCCAGACAGTCACCGTCATCACCGGTCGTGACTTCAAAGTCGATCTTATCATATGCATCGTACGGCGCGACCTTTCGGATATCGTAGTTGATTCCCGAGGCGCGTGCAAACGGCCCAACCATGCCGCAGCGTATCGCATCCTCCTTCGTCAGCACACCCACGCCTTTCGCCCGGGCCACCGTTACCGGATTGTAGACGAAGATGTTCTCAAACTTCTTCATCCGCTTGTTCAGCGCGAAGGTCAGGTTATCGATCAGATCGAGCACAGGCTCTGCGATATCACGTCGCAAGCCGCCGGGCACGATAAATGAAGGGCCACTCCGGGACCCTGAGACCTGCACCATGGCCTCGATGATCATCTCTCTGATCGCCATGCAGTACATGAAGCCCGTGGTGTGCCCGAAGAAGAGCGAGAAGATGCCTGAGTCGTAGTAGAACGCCTCGATCCGCGAGAGCTCACACAGGATCGTGCGCAGATACTTCGCCCGTTCCGGCACCTCGATCTTCAAAGCGTTCTCGATCGCGCGAACATACGCGAGGTTCATATTCGCCGGGTCGTTGATCGCGAGCCGCTCGAATAACGGGATGTTCTGGATGTACAGCTTGGTCTCCGCCAGCTTCTCCATCGACCGATGCACGAAGCCCGGCTCCGGTATCGCGTCCACGATCCGGTCACCTTTCACCCTGAAGGTCACTCTGAGATGCCCGCTTCCCGCGTGATGCGGCCCAATGGGCACGACGATCTCATCGCTCGCATGCGCTACATCCATGAATTCCTGCCAGATCGGGGTGTAGAGATCCTTCGGCGGCTCGATCGGGACCATGAACTCCGGCTCGACTCCCTTCTCAAAGGCGTACCGCTCTTCAGGGAGCTTGAACTCCTTCCGCAGCGGGAGATCCGGGGTGTCGGGCGCGAGCAGGAACTTCTTACCCATCCACTCGTTACCCTCAAACCAGACACCAAAGAACTCGTGCAGCTCGCGTTCACAGTAATTCGCGCTCTCCCATATCGATTTCAGGCTCGTAATCTTCGGATCCTTTGCCTCGAGTTCCGTGAAGATCGTGACGAGCACAGGCATCAGCTCCTCGCGCGTGTAACTCGAGGCCACGTACTCGATGATGAACTTCCGCTCGTGCGGCACCTGAATCACATTCACGCTCTTCACGTGGTCGAGATTCAGCCCCTCTTTGAGCTTCCGCGCAACCTTCATCAGGTTCTCCGGTGTCGTTCGCACTGCTATTCGGTTCATATCAGTGATGGTTACTGCCTCGATCAAGCCCTTCAACTCTTTCTCCAGCTCGCGCACGAACTCCTTGCCCGAGTCCCACTCGACTCTGCTCGGAAGGTCCACCCTGATCTCCGGCGTCTGCGTGAGCCGCTTCGGCGAGGTGGGCACCATCCGCGCCTCCAGTTGCTCCACGAACGGGAGCTCCACCTTCTTATACTGGATCGTGGTCTTATCCAAACCCATAATCTTGTCCTGGAGCGCTCGTACGCCCCGGAGCAGACCTTCAGGCGTTATCGGACAGCCCGGAATGAAGAAATCCACCGGCACGATGTCGGACGGATGCGTGATGTTGTAACTGTTCCAGAATATGCCGCCTCGCTCGCCGCACGCGCCAATAACATTCACGAACTTCGGGTCGGGCATCTGGCCGTAGACGAACTGCAGCGCGCGTGCCATCTTCCGGGAGATCGTGCCTTCGATGATGATGAAGTTCGATTGACGTGCAATGCCGAGGTTCAAGGTCCCCAGGCGCTCACCGTCATAGCCGCATGCGAAGGCATGGGCGAGCTCAACACCACAGCACGAGGTGATGAAATGGCAAGGCCACAAACTCCACTTCGCCGACCACTTCTTGAAGGGCGCCAGCGGCCCCGACTCGAGGAAATCTATATGCGCATTTGGGTTTTCCATTTTTCTCTCACGTCACCTCTCTTCCATTAGCTCCTATTAACTTCTCGCCTCCGCCATTTCCCGCGTTAGTCCATAACCCACGTACACCGCAGGCAGCAGGAGCACGAGCGAGAGCAGTAAGAGCAGCGTAAAGCTGAGACTCGGATACGCCGAGAAGAGCAGGAGTATGACCACGATCGGCTCAGCCGCCATAAACAGGAACATGTACCCGAAATACTGCATGGGAAGCGTGTACTTCGGGAACTCCAGGGGCGGGTTGCCCGCCTCCCACCGCATCGTCTTGATCTCCGTGAGGTTGTATCTCGGTAACACTTTCACCAGTAAGAGCAACACAGCATCGATGAGCACCGTCACCACGATCAAAACCGCGATTATCAGTACGTTTTCTATCATCTCTCTTTCCGCCTCCTATCCTAAATTGCTATACTTACCGTCTGGGCAATTACCTCCATTCCTTTGAAGAACCAGTCGGGTAAGAACGTCACCACGATGAGGATCACCGTCGCGATGCAGATATAATCGGTGAGACTGGCTTTCCACTCCACACCGAGCTCACGCGCGAGCCGCAGATAATATGGAACCGAGATCGCGGAATTGATCACCATGAGCGCGACCAACCAGACGTAATCGGCCTTGATCAAGCTGAAAAGGATGAACAGCTTACCCCAGAAGCCCATGAGCGGTGGGAGCCCGATGAACGAGAAGGCGAGCAGATACAGCAGTGGTGAGAACGCGCCCCTGTTCTTGATCGCATTGAAGAACCCGATCTTACCGGCTGCATTGGCGAAGAGCATGAGCAGCGCACCGGTCAGTGCGAAATAGAAGAACTCCGGCTTCGCGATCACCACCACACAGGCCAGCACATACCCCATGTTCGCCACGGTCGAGTAAGCGAGCACACGTGCCGGCTCCTTCGAGGTCAACGCGCCGATGTTCCCCGTGAACATAGAGATCGCCGCCAGTACCGCCGTAAAGAGACTCAACGTAACGGTGAGTGGACTCGCCGTGGACAGCAGTATCTTTAACGCAATCACGAACGGTACGATCTTTGCGAGCGAGGCGATAATCGAGAGCGGAATCGGATCAGCGCTCGAGAAGACGTCCGGCACCCACTCGTGCAGCGGTGCCACACCCACCTCGATGCTCAGACCCAGCACGAGCATCACGTATCCCAGAATATACAGCAGCTCGTTGTACGCGTTCTTCGTGTACGCCAGGAGAATCGCACCGATCAAGAAGAGGATCGTCGCCAGCACCATGAAGGTGATGTACTTGATACCCACCTCGACGTTCGCGCCCCGCTCACGTACCATCACGAGGATGTACGTGGGCACGGAGACGAGCACAAACGCGGCAAGAATCATCGCTAGATCCTGGGTCGTGAAGATAAACAGGGTCACGAGTGCCATCAGCCCCACAAGGCTGTAGTCCACGCCCTGAATCACGCTCTTGATCGTCTTGAGCGAGGCAAGGTTGATGAGACTGATAGCGAGCACGAACGCAGTGTAGTAGATGAGCTCGGGATTCACACTCGTCACGGCGAAGAACCCGAGCAGAGTCGCCACGATCGCTCCAATGAGCCCCACATCACGGTACTTTACGGAGATTGCCGCGCACACCGTCAAAATCACGATCGCGCCGAGCATCATCGTCATTGGCAATGTCAACGTTAGTCCATTCATAGCAACAACCCTCCTAGTGAGAACAGTATGAGCAGCACCAGCACGATCCCGAGCACGATATTCACATATCGACTCAGGAATCCGGTCTGAATGCTCCTGATGTACTGAGAGACACCCTTGAAGAAGCCCGGGATCACCTTCGTATTGAAGAACCCGTCGATTGCCCTGTTCCCGTAGTTCTGCACGAAGGCTGCGATCGCGAAGCCGATCTTCGGGACGATGTAGTCGTTGAGGAACGGCAGATACATCCGGTCGCTGAAGAACGTGCCGAGCTTCGAGAGCGCAGCGATCTGCGGCTTCGCCAGCCCCACTATGTACGCGAGCAATATGAGCAGGCCGACGATGATCGAGGTCTCCATGAATCCTGCGTGCACAAAGCCTTCCGTCTCCTCACGCGTGAAGATCAGGGCGATCAAGACGAAGAGCACGGAGACCATCAGGATATAGCCCACCTTCATCAGCGTGCCGCCCTCCGTATGCTCGTGATGCGGCTTCTCGCCTTTGAGGAAGTTCAAGCTAAGGAACTTCGCGAGTATACCCGCATACACCAGCGAGGTGAGCACGAGCAAGACGATCGGGATGAGCCCAAAGTGATGATGAAGCAGCTCCATCACCTCGTCCATTCCTGACTTCACCCAGTACGCAGTCAGCGGCGGCATACCCACGAGGAACGTAGTCGCAATGATGGTCACGATAAATGCCGGTGTCATCTTCTTGGCAAACTCGCGACCGCCGTTCAGGAACCGGCTGTGCGTCGCGTGGATCAAATGCCCGGCCACGAGGAACAGGCTTGCCTTTGCGAACGCGTGCACCGCCATATACCAGAACGCGACGAGCAGCGCGAGATTCATATGAGCTACCTCCTCGTGGATCCAGAATGACGCGGCTGCTGATGCGAACATCAGGCCGATACTGGACATCGTCGACGCGGCGAGCAGCACCTTTCGTTCATGCATGCCGGAGCCCGAAAGCGCGCCGTACAAGCCGGAGAGCAGCCCGATGAAGAGCACGAACGTGTACACATACTCCAGTCCCGGCACTTCATGCAGGTGCCACGGCTGGATGTACCACGTTAACTTGATGAAGACAAACGCACCGGCTGCCACCATCGTCGCACTGTGGAGGAGCGCGCTCACCGTTGTGGGACCGGTCATCGCGGTCATCAGCCACTCACTGAACGGGACCTGCGCCGACTTCGTGAACAGGCCCATAAGCAGAGCAACGAAGAGAATAATGGTTCCCGCTGCACCGATCGAGGTGAACAAGCTGCCCCAGGCGATCTCTGATATATTCAGCGTGGGCTCGCCGAGCTCATTGACTGCCAGTGCCCAGATGGCTGCGAGCGCGAAGAACATCGGGACGTCACCGAACCGGATCGTTGAGATCGCGCGCCACCCCCCGAAGCTCGGCGGCCAGTGCAGCAACAGCGGTCCTACTTTGCGCCCCTCGCGACCGACGTAGGCGATGTCATCGTCATCGCGGAACCAGTGCCCGATCAGTCCCCACGAGGCTGCACCCAAACCTTCCCAGCCCACGAAGAGCAGGAACAGGTTGTCACTGTAGACCACGAGCAGCATCGATGCCGTGAACAGGTTGAAGAAGAACCAGTACCAGCTCGGTCGGTAGTCCCCCTTCATATAATCCAAGCCGTAGATACCGATGAAGAACGCGATCAGAGCTGTGACCACGCCCATGAACATGCTCAGGTAATCGACCATGAAGACGATATTGATCCCGAGATCGGGTATCCAGGGATAGCTGTACTGCGTGTTCTCCGGGAAGGTCAGGAGGATGTACAGGCTCATGAGGACCGAGACGAAGATCCCGAGGACTGAGAGAACCGGTAGCTTCTCGGTCAGCTCCTTGCTCTTGTAGGCCAGCGCAATGGGTACGCTCGCGATCACCGGAGCAAGGAAGAGCAACAGGAAAACGATCCACTCATTCATGGTAGCAGCCCTCCTAAGACGACTGATTTACTTATCACCTCGAGAATTCCTGGTATCAGTTCTGTTGACCAGGGCGGGAAGACCAGCATTACCGAGACGATCCCGATGATATAGAGCGGGAGGTAGAGGTAACTGCTGATCTCCAGCCGTACTCTGCTCTTTGGCTTCCCGTAGAAGACCTTTCGGATCGTGTAGAACCCGTACCAGACCGAGAGCATGAACATCAGGATCATGGCGAGATAGATGGCCAGGCCGCCGGTCCAGCCAAGGTACGAAGCAGATTCGGGCTTCAGGAAAGTTTCCGCAACACCGCGCAGGATGAAGAATTCACCGATCATGCCGATCGTCAGGATGCCCCCGAGGTTCAGGAACCCCATAACTGCCGCATTGGAGATCGCGGGAATTGAGTCATGCAGGCCACCCATCTTCGTCAGGTCACGGAGACCGTGATGTACGGCGATAACACCACCCGCGCTACTGAAGAGGATTGACTTGCCGAACGCATGGGACATGTACTGGATAACCACGCCGACGAGTCCGAACGGCCCGAGGCACAGCGCAGCCAGGATATAGCCCATCTGCGAGACCGTCGAATACGCGAGAAGTCGCTTGAAGTCCGTCTGCTTGAAGACCGAGAAGCCGGCGTAGATACTGGAGAGGATCGCGTACCCGAGTATGACCAAGCGGTAATCTTCGAAGAACGAGTAATCGATCAGGGCGACCCTGAGCAGGACGTACCCGGCGAGCCCAACGGTTAGGGGGCTTAAGAGCGCGCTCAACGGTGTCGGCGCCTCTGCGTGCGCCCACGGCAGCCAGACGTGCGGGCCCAAAACGGGTAGCTCGATGACCATACCGAAGAAGATGAAGAGCCACGCAGCCATGCTCACCGTTACCCCGGGCGCCATAAGCGCTTTGAGCGCGAGCGTGTCATTGGTAATCCCGATGATCAGGAGTCCGGCCAGGGTCAGCACACCGGCGACTAAGCTCCAGATCAGGTATAACTGACCCACCCACTGCTTGTTGCCATAGCCATAGAAGTAGATGAGGAGGAACGCAGTAATCAGAGCAATCTCGAGGAAGATGTAGAGCAGGATGAGATTGCCACTGTACACGAGCCAGAGCATCGAGGCCGCATAGAGATCGTAGAGGAAGATGTATTTCCTGAATTCGCTCTCCACACCCAGCTTCATCTCCTCGAACCGGTGCTTCATGTACGGTAACGCAAACAGAGCAATCATGGCGGAAACAATACAGATCGTAAGCCCGAACGCGTGAGAAATGAAGTCAAACCCGAGATAAATTTCACCAATAGGCGCAGAGAACGAAGCCAGAAATTGCTCGCCTTGATACCCGATGAGCACGCAGTAAAGGATCATGAAGAAGGGCAGGAGGAAGAACACGGTGGTGAGGTACGTGGCGGCCTTCGGCTTCAGGAAGGGCGCGATAATCGCTGCCAGGAGCGGAAGGATCAAAAGAAGGAGTAAATACGTCCCGATCATAGCTTATCCCCTCCTATGGTCACCGTGCTTGTCCGTATGCTCTTCTTCTGCCGATCCAGGATGGCAATAGCCGAGATGAGGATCAGCAGTTCACCGCTGCTCGCAAAGATCGTGACGAGCGCTATACCAAATGCCTCATCGACCAGATGAGCCACGGAAAAGAGCGGCAGCAATGCCAGGAACACTGCACCAAACATCATCTCCAGCGATATCAGCAGCCTGATCACATCTTTACTCGAGAGCGCGGTAAGATAGCCCACGAACAAGATCGCAAACGACGCCGCATAGACTATCGATACACTCAGCACATCCATGGTTGGCATTCAACTTCTCCCCCCTACACCTATTTCCAATATCGAGAGCAGTAGCAGGACCACGAGCGAGACCAAAAATACCACAATCAGGAGGTATTCGGTCTGGGGTATGAACTGCACCAGATCAAACTCAATCGCGCCTGACATTGTTGGCTGCGGACTGGCCATGAAGATCGAACCAGCGAGAACGACCGCAGCGATCGCGACCGGCACGGCCCACAGCCCGGAGAGCTGCTGTTCGGGCGCCAATCGATAGGTCGCAGCGAGTGCTACGGTTACAATGCCAATCGCGCCGACGAAGATGAAAACAATCAGCACGAAGACCGGCTGGAGGTCAAAGAACGCGTACACCGTAGCCACCAGAACCAGTGTTATGGACATGAACAGCGCGGAATAGAAGTTGTCCTTACTCACCAATACCCCTAAAGCGAAGATCACAGCGACACCTGCAAGAGCTGATAGCAATAACATTTCTGCACTCATGGAATCAACGTTTTAGCTCACTGTTTAAAAAGCTTTCGGTTTTTTCACCCATAGCCCACAATACACCCGCATGCCACCCACGCAAAGAGCCTATACTAGAGGCAGTTACGGGTGCGCAACGTACCGGAAACGTGCGCTGCATGAGCAAAACGAGGTTCGCCGGTTATCGCAGTGGTACCTAGTTCCCCTTACAGGTGCCGCGTGCGGGAACGGCTAAACGGTGTTCAGGACGTACTTGGTGATCCGCTTTTGCGAGAAGTCTGCGATGAACTGGAGTTTCTGCTTCGCCTCCGACTCTTTGAGTCCCGCAATGCAGTCTCGGGCACTGTTGACGAGCCCCGCTGAGCGCTGTAGCGCGTACTCGATCGAGCCGGACTCGATCAGGATAGTTCGCACCCGGTCAATAGCAATGGTCTCGGGATCACACTCGTGAAAGAGGATCGATCTGATGTACTCCTGATCTTGATAGGTGGAGTGGTGCAACGCGTGAATAACGAGGAGTGTTCGTTCGCCATTTTTGATATCCAGACCCACCGGCTTTCCGGTCTTCGCGGGCTCGCCGCAGATATCAAGGATGTCGTCCTGGATCTGGAACGCAATTCCCAGATTGTTGCCGTACTCGCGGAGGCTCTCAATCTCGGCCTCGGTTCCTCCACCGAGCACCGCGCCGGCCTCGGCACTCGCGCGGAACGTCGCCGCGGTCTTTAACGTAGCAACCTCCATGTAGGAGTGCTCCGACGCCTCCTGTAAGCTCCGCAACGTGAACTCCAGGTACTGGCCCATCGCGATATCGGCCACGGCACTCGAGACCAGCCCGACGACCTTCGGCACGCCGCACCGGGAGAGCATCTCACAGGAGAGGCCAAATAAGAGATCACCGATGACGATCGCTTTCTTCTCACCGTACCGTGCGGGATTGGACGGATTCTTTCTCCTGATGAAGTTCTCATCGATGATATCATCGTGGACGAGCGATGCATTGTGAAGCAGCTCGATTGCGATTGCAGTTGAGAGCGCCTTTTCCCGCGAGTCGCCCACTGCCTCTGCTGACAGCAGGCAGATTATCGGTCGCAGCCGCTTCCCGCCCGTATCCTTGATGTACGTGAGCGCATCGTACATAATCTCGTTGTGGCATGACCGCAATTTCTCCTCGACTGCCTCGGCGAACTTTTGATTGAAATATGCCACCTCCTCGTGAAACAGTCTCTCGCTCATGTAGGTACTACCCTTATTAGAGATCGCTCTTATAAAAACCACCCGAGCTCCTGAACAGGTCTGTCTCATCTGCAATTCTGAGCACATCGGAGCACGATAGCATGAGAACACCCCGTGATTTTTGTACAAATAAATAACACAAATCACGATTCCTCTGCGCTCTCACGGATACTCTTCTCCCAGGCGAGGTAATTGCAGTACGGGCAGCCGAAATCCCACGGCCGTTTCATCCCGCGCTTCATGATCTTCAGCTTGTGCAGGAACGGATGGTGGTCACAGGTCTCCTTCGTCACCGTCACCCGTCCACTCCTGGGGAGCGGTAGCGAGAAGGTGCAGTTCGGATAATTCTTGCAGCCAACGAACCGCTTACCGCGCGGTGAGGTCGCGATGAAGAGCTCAGCGCCGCATTCAGGGCACGTGCCCACTACCGGACCACCTTTCGACGCGGCCTTGAGCAAATGCGCGATCTCAGTCTTATTCGTCGTCAGCTCCTGGAAGACCGCTCGTAACATATCCCGGGAATCGTTTACCACCGCTTGCTTCGTTCGTTTGCCACCCTTTATCTCCTCCATCTCCTGCTCGAGCGTCTTGGTCATCTCCGGCTTTGCAATCAGCTCTGCGAACTTCTCCAACGCGTCTACCAGCGCCATGGCCTTCTCCGTCGGTTTCGCGGGATTTTCTTCCAGATAGCCCCGCTCATACAGTTTCCCGACAATCTCGTGGCGCGTGCTCTTCGTGCCGAGCCCAAGCTCCTCCATCTTCTTTATCAAGCCCGCCTGCGAGATCCGTTTCGGCGGCTTCGTCTCCTTCTCCACGAGCGCGATATCCTCGAGGTACACCGGTTCGCCCTCCATGACCGGAGGAATGATCACCGCCTCTTTGCGCTGATAGGGGTAGATAGCGAGGAAGCCCTCTTGCTTCAATTCTCTGCCCACTGCTCCCAGCGGCTCACCGGCGAACTCGAGATTCACCTCGGTGTCCAGCCATGTGGCGGCATCTGAAAGCGTGGCGAGGAACCGCCGGACGACGAGCTCGTAGAGCTTCCATTCTGGCTTCTTGAGCTGCTCGTGGCTCGTTACTGAGACAGGGTGGATAGGTGGATGGTCGGTGGTTCGCTTTTTACCAGCCGTCGGCTTCAATCGCGTCTTCTTCAGGAGCTGGCGCGCATAGGCGCCAAACTCGGCATGAGCGCTGAACAACTGGACCAGCGCCTTCAGATCGAGCGTCTCAGGATAGGTCGTGTTGTCAGTACGATGATAGGAGATAAGCCCCTGGAGATAGAGACTCTCCGCGATATGCATCGTGCGCCCTGGCGTGATGCCCAGTGTTGATGCGGCGCGAATGAAGCTCGTGGTATCAAACGGCGTCGGCGGCCACTCAGTACGCGTGCGCGTCGTAACCGAAGAGACAAACCCCTGCTTTGTGGCCGCAATACGCGATTTTATCGCTTCTGCTTCACCTTTGTCCCAGAATTTCGCGGTCGCGTGGGTTACCTCGAACACCTCACCAGCTTTGGTCTTCACCCGCGCATGCACTTCCCAATAGGTGCGCGGCACGAAGCCCTTGATCTCGCGCTCCTTATCCACGACCAGGGCAAGGGTGGGGGACTGCACGCGGCCGACCGAGAAGAACTCCGCACCCAACCGATTTGCCGCGAGCGAGATGAATCGAGTCAATGCAGCGCCCCAGATCAGATCGATGATCCCGCGCGCATCGGCAGAATCAGCAAGATCAAAGTCAACCGCGCTCCGTGCGGCGAAGCTCTCCATTATCACCGGTTCCATGAGCGCGCTGTACCGCATTCGGTCGAACCGCACGCGCGGATTGAGCTCTTTTACGGTACGCAGCGCTTCAACACCGATCAACTCACCTTCTCGATCGTAATCGGTGGCGATGGTAACGAGCTCAGCGTCTTTTGCAATCCGCTCCAGTGCCTGAACAATCGAATTCTTGATCGCGATGGCAACGATCCTGGCATCGATCAGCCGATAGGGGTCCACCCTGCGCCAGTTGTTGTACATTTGGGGGAAGTCGAGCTGGAAGACGTGCCCGCTGAGTCCCACAACGACCCTGCCATCGAACTCGTAGGCGTCGAGGTGCCCAAGCTTGCGCTTCGTTGCCGTTCCCCCGGAGAGGATCAGGGCGATTCGTTTTGCGGTTGTTCCTTTCTCAGCGACAATGTAGTGCATGTTCTTTCGTGTGGGTCCTCCCTGCTCTTGGCCGGCAGGGGTGTATAGCTTGATAGGATAGAATGCTTCTATTTATATCGATAACATGACAATGGCGAAGGGTGCTGGTAGTTCCCGCCCTTGTAACGATAAATAGTGCCACGGACTTATCCTGCGTGAAAACGGCTCAAATAGCGAAGAAAAACAGATGTGTAACCACGCGTCACACGTCAATGCCCTTTCCGCGCAGATACTCCTTCACTGCGCCGATCGTGTACCGCTCATAATGAAAGATACTCGCGGCCAGGCATGCGTCCGCGCCGTTCGTAAACGCCTTGTACAGATGATCGAGGTTGCCCGCACCACCGGACGCGATGACCGGAATAGTAACGGCCCCGGCAATCGCCCGCGTGATCGGGATATCGTACCCATCGGTCGTCCCGTCTCGATCTTTGGACGTCAGCAGTATCTCAGCAGCGCCGAGCGCTTCCACCTGCTTCGCCCATGCGATCGCATCGAGGCCAACGTACTCGCGACCGCCGTAGATGACCACGTCGTACCACGCCCCGGTGCCGTCTTCCAACTCCACCGATGTTTTGCCTTCCAGATCCTCAAACCGCCGCTTACAGTCGATGGCGACCACCACACACTTCCCAAACTGCTCAGTGGCGTCCTTGACGAGGTCCGGATTCTTCACGGCGGCTGTGTTCATGCCGACCTTATCAGCACCGACATGCAAGACCTTCTCAACGTCCTCGAGGCTCTTGATCCCTCCGCCGACCGTCAAGGGGATGGTGACGTGCTGCGCGATCTGCTCGACCATGGCGATCATCGTCTCTCGACCCTCGTAAGAGGCGGAGATATCGAGGAAGACGAGCTCATCGGCTCCCTGCGCATCGTAGCGCTGCGCGAGCGTAACGGGATCGCCGGCGTACTTGAGGTTCTCAAATTCGATTCCCTTCACCACAACAGCATTACCATGCTCGTCCAGCGTTGTATCCAGGCACGGAATTATTCGTTTCGTCATTTTTTACGGCTCGTTCCTTAAGGATCTTATATACTCATGAATACTGAGCCGAGGAACATATAAGGGTAATTCAAGCAAAGTACCTCGACTCGACCGAAGAGATGAGCGCCTCACACTGCCTCAGAGTAGCATTGCTCTACGAGCGCGAGGATGACAGGGTGCGCTGCACGACCTGCGAGCGCTCCTGTAAGATCGCTGTCGGTAAGCTCGGGTTCTGCAAGACGCGAAAGAACATCGACGGAAAACTGTACACGCTGGAATACGGCGATATCTCCTCAACGAGTGCGAATCCGATAGAGAAGAAGCCGCTCTTCCATTTCTTCCCGGGGAGCAGAGCGTTAACGGTGGGTAGCTACGGCTGTAATTTCACCTGCCCCTGGTGCCAGAACTGGGAGATCAGCAAAGCCGCGCCCAGCCCGGAACGCTGCAATTACGTCTCACCCGAGCGATTCGTGCGACTGATACAGGAGACGGGCTGTCAGGGGACGTCGATCTCGTTCAATGAGCCCACGCTCATGCTCGAGTACGCGCTGGACGTGTTTCCGCGTGCGCGAGCAGCAGGTTATTACAATACCTATGTCACGAACGGCTACATGAGTGCCGACGCGCTCCGGTTGCTCGTCGAGCACGGCCTGGACGCGATGAACGTGGATATAAAAGGCTGTGAGGACGCGGTGAAGCGCTACTGTGGTGCTGATGTAGAGAAAGTATGGCGGAATATACGTACCGCGAAGCGCCTGGGTGTGCACGTTGAGCTGACCACGCTTATCATACCGGCGGTCAATGACGATGAGGACTGTCTGCGGGGCATCGCCAAACGTATCAGGGAGGAGGTGGGGGTAGACACCCCGTGGCACGTCACGCAATACTATCCCGCGTACCAATCACGGAGCACCGGTCTCTTCGATGGCCGGACACCGATCGCGCTCCTGGAGCGCGCATGGGTGATCGGAAAGACGGAAGGGCTGCAGTATGTATACCTCGGCAACGTTCCAGGCCACCCGTTTGAGCATACCTACTGCCCGCGCTGCGGCAAGCTGCTCATCGAGCGTTATGGCTTTGGCGTGATCAGGTATCAGGTGACGGCTGAGCAGCGCTGCCCGATCTGTGGCGCGAAGATTGCGATCACAGGCACCGCGCGGCTCGAGCCTTCAGGAACGACAGATCGGTAGGAGCCTTTTTATATCCCGTACCCAAGATATACCATCATGGCGTATTCGTTCAACTACGATCTCACGAAACTCCCCCGGGGCTTCTTCAAGGATATCGCACGGGTCGTGGAGAAACGGCAGTTACACAAGAAGTTCAGCGCGTTCTCAAAGCAGAGCGTGCGGAAATTCCGGGTGGACAAGCTCCTGGGCATCCAGCTGGAGGATGCCATATCCATCGTCGAGGATCTGGTGGATCTTCAGATCAAGAATCTGGTGCACGAGGAGCAGTTCAGGAATGCTCAGGAGAAGATATTGCTCGTGCCACACTGCTGCAGGAAGTACATGGATTGGCGGTGCAAAGCGGACTTCGATCCCAAGTTCGCGTCCTATTTCTGCAATCACTGCTCAGAGGACTGTCTGGCGCATCATGCGACCGTGCTCGCGGAGGCACGGGGCTACAAGGTCTTCATTCTGCCCGGGGGCTCGTGTCTCAAGAAGATCTGTGAGCAACTGCACTGTGATGCCGTCTCTGGTATTGCATGCCCCGAGGAGATCAAACTGGGGATCAGCGTTGCGGAATCGAGCGGAATGGCCGTGCGGGGGGTCCCGTTGACGAAGAACGGCTGCGCAAACACACAGTTCAATATCGATACGCTCAGAGAGGCGCTCATTTAACCCGCATTCGCCTGACGCACACTCATCGTATCCGGTAACTCGCTCCTTCGCTTCGAGCGTCGTGCGGCGTTTTACGCCTTCCTTGCTCAGGGTACCTTCAGATCAACCCCAGCTCGGTCAGTTTATCGAGCAAGACCTGCACTGACCGCTCGCAGTCCCCCATTGTCTTCCCGCCGGTGATCACCAACCGTCCGGAGCTGAAGATGAGGATCGCGCTCTTCGGCTTTTCTATTCGGTAGACCAGACCGGGAAAGACCTCGGGCTCATATTCCATGCCCTCAAGCTTCAAGCCGATGACAATGGCACCGAGATTGAGCTCCTTACCGAGGTTAGCAGAAGCGACGATATTCTGCACCTTGAACTCAGGATGCTCTTCCACCTCAATACCGATTCCGCGGAGCGCAGCAGCAAGCATGTCGATCACCTTGCGAACGCCCTCTTCGGTCTTCGATCCGGTGCAGACCACTTTCCCGGACCGGAAGATGAGGAATGCGGATTTAGGATCTTTTGTCCGGTAGACGAGACCAGGGAATTTCTTCTTCGTGAACATGGCATCTTCGAGCTTCGATTCGATATATTCCAAATCAAGACTATCGGCGATCCGCGCGTTCGCCACGACATTCTCTATCTTTATTTCTACTTTTTTTACCATACACCAGTTACCCCCTTTAATAAAACGCGACTCGGCACTACTCGTGTCAGAGTATAGGTATAGAGTGTAAAACTATATAAAAGATGCTTTTAATCTGCTGGTAGAGAATGAAAGGTGAGAGCGCGCAGAGATGAAGAAACGAATAAAGCGGATAAGAGGGACGCGAACCTGCGGCGGTGGCTCGCACAAGAAACGGCGCGGCAAGGGCAGTAAGGGCGGGTCTGGCCACGCGGGCGCGTTCGGGCATCACGTGGTCTGGTCGCTCAAGCATGGCATCATCAAAGGGCATAACGCCTCGGTACCCTTCCGTTACGATCGTAGCGAGATAAAGACGATGAATGTCGGGGAACTGGAGGAGCTGCTCGAGGGGCTGATGAAGGACGGTAAAGCAGAAGCGAAGGCCGATGGGTTTTATCTCGACGCCGGGGCGCTGGGTATCGAGAAGATTCTGGGCGCGGGCCAGGTAACGAAGAAGCTGCAGCTCAAAGCGAGCAGTGTCTCAAAGACCGCGCGCGCGAAGATCGAACAGGTCGGCGGCAGTGTAGAGCTCGGGGGAGAAGCCCGAGTGGAAGCTCGAGTGGAGTCTGAGAGCGGGATATAAGTGAGTGGCGCGTAGATGACTGAGCTGAACTTTAAAGACGCATTAGCGGCGGTTTTGAGTAAGTTCCCGATGGTTGACCGCCCGGCTTACCATATCCATTTCAAGTCCAAGCTGGGCTGGACCCTGGGGATACTCATTCTCTTCTTCGCACTGGGCAATGTGCCGCTCTTCGGGTTAGGACCGGAATCGCTGGACCTCTTTGGGAGGTGGCGTGCGATCTTCGCCGGCGAACGCTTCTCCCTGACTGCACTCGGTATCATGCCTATTGTTGATGCGTCGATCGTTCTGCAACTGCTCGTTGGTGCGGGCATCATCAACCTGAACCTGAGCGACGCGCGTGACCAGGCGTTTTATCAGAACCTGCAGAAGATGCTCGTTCTGGCGTTCTCCGCGCTCATCAGTCTGACCTACGTGGTTGGTTTTTATGTACCCAGCCAGGAAATAGCGGATCTACTTGGTGTATCTTTAGAGGTCATACGATTCTTGCTCTTCATCCAGATCTTCATCGGCGGGATGCTCATCTACTTCATGGACGAGGTGGTCTCGAAATGGGGTATCGGCTCCGGCGTCTCGCTCTTCATCATCGCTGGCGTCTCCCAGCAGATCATCACGGGGCTCATCAACTGGGTGCCGGACCAGACCGGCTGGGCGGTCGGTGTCATTCCGCGCTGGATCCAGATCGGGCAGCAGTTGTCGCTCTACGAGATCCTGGAGGGCGGCATCACGTTCCTCTTCGAGCATTACCTGATCGCGCTCATCTCCACGATCGGGATCTTCTTCCTCGTGGTGTATCTCGAGAGCACACGGCTGGAGATTCCGCTGGCGCACTCCATGGCACGCGGCGCACGCGGCCGGTTCCCGATCAAGCTGCTGTACGCGAGCGTGCTGCCCATGATTCTGGTGCGCGCGTTACAGGCGAGTATCCAGGGGTTCGGGCGGCTCTTTTATTCGCGCGGTATCACCATCTTTGGCACGTACGAGGGCAACAACGCGGTCTCCGGCTTGATGTATTACCTCGATCCCATTTACAGCCCCTATGATTGGTTCCCCACGCTCGTGCACATGGCGTATCCGAACGTTGTCGGCTGGCAAATTGCGCTGCGCCTGGGTATTGACCTATCGTTCATGATCGTAGGCGGCATGATCTTCGCGCTGTTCTGGATAACGACGACGGGCATGGGCCCGAAAGATGTCGCAGGGCAGATCTACCGCTCTGGACTGCAGATCCCGGGGCATCGCCGGAATCCCGCCACGATCGAGCGCATGATGGAAGGATACATCCCCAAGATCGCGCTCATGGGTGGTGCGCTGCTCGGCGTATTAGCGGTGCTCGCGAACATGTTCGGCACGCTGGGGCAGGCGTCAGGAACAGGTTTGCTCCTGGCGGTGAGCATTGCCTACCGGCTCTATGAGGATATCGCCTCAGAGCAGATGATGGAGATGTATCCAATGATGCGGCACTTCTTCGGTGGTGAATAGGCATACATAAGCGTCGAGTCGAACCAGGGGTGCGCGGCCGCGGTCATGCGCTCGTTCGCACGTCATCTACCGTCCCGACGAAACGATGTTACGTGCTCAATTCGTCAGCGATCATCTTCGCGACGCTAATCTCACTGAAGATCGACTGGATGGTGTCGGTGGCGATGATCTCCTTGACGCCCGCGTTGAGTATGCGGAGCGTGGCGTTCTGCGCGAAGAGGCCGTGGATGCAGGTGACGTAGATATCGTTGGCGTCATGCGCCTTCAGGAGCGCGGCCGCCTCGGCGATCGTGCCGCCGGTTGAGATGATGTCGTCCACGATGACCACGTTCTTGCCCGCGACGCTCACCTCCTTCGGCTTGATCTGGACCTGATCGCCGCTGATTCGCTTCTTCTCCAGCACGTCGAAATCGAAGCCATGCGGTTCCGCGACTTCCTTCGCCAGCTCGCGCGCACCCTCGTCGGGGCCGATGATCACGGGATCCTGTATCGCCCGTTGCGCGATGTAATCGCCGATCAATGGTGCCGCATTCAGATCCTTCGCATCGACATCGAAGTAGCGCAAGACCGCGGGATTATGGACGTTCACCACGTAAATCCTGTCCACGATGCCCGCGAAGCTGATGCCGCGTGCGATAGCCCGGGAGCTGATCGCCTCACCGGGTTTGAACCGCTTATCCTGGCGTGCGTAGCCCAGATAGGGTATGACCACGGTCGTCTTGTGCGCCTCCTCGACCGCATCGATCAACTGCAGCAGCGAGATCAGGCCGGTATCAGCCATGAGGCTCTGCACGATGGTTACTTCCTCGCCCTTTATCTCGTCCACCACACGGGTGTACAACTCACCATCAGGGAACCGCTTGAATTCACATAATGAGGCTCGAGTGCCCAGTTCAGTGGCAATGCGTGCCGCCAAGACCTGGGTCGTTACTCCGGGTATGATCTTCATGTTTCTTACCTCCTCCGCACTCTATTCTACTTGAGTTTATTTGGCGCGGGCTATTTATACTTTAACCGGATGCTGCCCGAGACGAGCCACAGGTACGTGACCTTTTCCAGGAACATCTTCATACCCGTGACGAACATCTGTCGGAACGCGTGCGGTTACTGCGTCTACCGCGCGTGCAGCCGAGAAGACGCGTACGTCGTGGGCACGGAGGCGGTTCTGAACCTGTTCCGGCATAGAGGCACGGCCACCGAAGCGCTCTTTACGTCCGGCGAGCAGCCCGAACGCGCTGCGCTGGGCTCGCTCTTCACCGCCCGCGTGGCGGAGGAAGGATTCCGCTCGCTCAGTGCGTATACAAAACACCTCTGCCAGCTCGCGATCCAGCACGGGCTCCTGCCGCACTGCAATCTGGGCGTGCTGAGCCGTAAGGAGCTCATGGAATTAAAGGACGTGAACGCCTCCATGGGCTTGATGCTCGAGACCACCGCGGAGCTCGAGGCGCATAGCCAATCGCCCGGTAAAGATCCCGCAGTGCGATTGCAGATGCTCGAGGAGGCTGGCAGACTGAAGATCCCGTTCACCACCGGTATTTTAATCGGCATAGGGGAGACGCAGGAAGACCGCATCCGCTCCTTAGAAACACTAGCAGCGGTACACGAGCGGTACGGGCACATCCAGGAAGTGATCATGCAGCCGTTCTTACCGAAAGCAGCTACAGCAATGGAGAACACAAGCTCACCGCCGTTCGAGATGATTAAGGACACGGTTCGTGCGGCACGCGCGATCTTACCGGCTGAGATTGCGATCCAAGTGCCGCCGAATTTAACCTCGCCGAAGGCGCTGATCGAGCTCGGTGCCTCGGACCTCGGCGGGATCTCCGAGCGAACGATCGACTATATCAATCCCGAGGCTCCATGGCCGACTGAAGAAGAACTCAGACGAAAGATAGCGCCCTACGAACTCCGCGAGCGGCTGCCGATCTATCCGCGATACATCCAGAAGGGGCGGTATAGCGACCGAATAAAACCGCTAATAGAGCGGTATGCAGATGAAACGGGGTTGAGACGTAAGAGTAGCTAAAACCCGCTTTATCAGACAGCTAGCTATCCGTTTTTCCAGTTCACCCTTCTCCACAGAGCCTCGCTCCTCCATCTACGCGGAACCCAAACCGGAAACCTTAAATTGACTACATGAAAAAACACCTTCCCATTAAGTAAGGATTGGTGAGGTGCG